>CALBVZ010000104.1 GCA_937969445.1 uncultured Octadecabacter sp.
CGTAGGTGAGAGGTTGGACATCGACCCAAGTGGGGCTCGTTGTGGCTGCTTCCTTCCGGACCTGACCAGGTTGGCGAGGCACTTGCCCGCGCCAACCCCTCAACGTTCATATACGAATGCTTCTTGCGCAGCGCAAGGGGCGAAGGATTGCGCCGCCCAGCGCCCCGTGGCACCTGTGGCGGTATGAGACATGCAGAAACAGTGACATTCGGCGGCTCCGGCCTGAACCGCGCGGCGCATTTGCGCGGCGGCACCGCGGCGACGTTGGCCGACCCAGACGCCCGCTGCATCATCATTTGGCGGGGCAAACTGCTGATTGAGGGCGAAGGCCTTGGGCTTGCGCGGGTGCCACTGGATCATCCGATCCTAAATGACGCCGGCGATCTGCGTCTGTTCCTCGGGCTGGATGACAACGGCCCCGTTTTCGCCGCCGACCTTGCCCATTGGGACCCCGATCTGGGGGATGAGGCTGATTTCGGCGCGTTTCTTGACCCATCCGTGCAGCACCACCCGTCCATGACAAACGATGCCCATTTTGCCGAATTACGCGTGATTATGACGACGCTGACAGCGCGCGATGCCGAACTCGCCGCGACCGCCCGTGCGGTTTTGGCATGGCATGACAGTCACCGCTTCTGCTCTCGCTGTGGTAGCCAAAGCAATGCAGCAGATTCAGGCTGGCGTCGTGCCTGCCCTGACTGTGGCGCTTTTCATTTTCCGCGCACGGATCCCGTTGTGATTATGTTGATCCTGTCCGAGGATGGCGAAGATGTCCTTGTCGGGCGCTCTCCCGGATGGCCGGATGGGATGTACTCTCTCCTCGCGGGGTTCTTGGAACCTGGCGAAACGGTTGAGGCTGCCGCGCGCCGCGAAGTGTTCGAAGAAGCGGGTATCATCGTTGGCCAAGTGGGATATTTGGCCAGCCAACCTTGGGCGTTTCCCTCTTCCCTAATGATTGGGTGCATCGGGCACGCGACGTCCAAAGACATCACCCTTGATCCGGATGAGCTTGAGGATGCGCGCTGGGTCAGCCGTACAGACATGATGCGCGCGGCAAAGGGGGAACACCCTGAAATCAAACCCGCGCGAAATGGCGCTATTGCACACTTTTTGCTAGAGAACTGGCTGGCGGATACGCTAGATTAACACGCACGAACCATAAGGCCACGAATGGCCAGATCCCGAACGAGCAGGCAACACACCCATGGAATTTACCGCGCGCGATGATATCGAAGCTCCGATTGATTTTGTTTTTGACCAAGTCACCGATTTCAAAACGTTTGAACGTTCAATTATGCGGCGCGGTGGCGATGTTGAACGCCTGACCGCGGGTGATGATGCAGCTGTGGGCACCAAGTGGAACGTGAAGTTCCGTATGCGCGGCAAAGAGCGTGAGGTTCAGGCCGAAGTGACACAGGCGGATCGCCCCAACGGGATCACGATCGAAGTGACCTCAGACAATGCCGATGGCACGATGGTCGTCGAACTGGTAGCACTGTCGCGTGCCCGCACCCGCATTATCGTGACCGCTGACGCGCTGGCGAAGACCATCCCCGCAAAACTGCTGTTCCAATCCGTGCGATTCGCCAAAGCCAAGGCCGCCAACCGCTTCAAGGGGCTGGTCACAAACTTTGCCGAAGACGTAGACGCCAAGTATCGTGGCTAGGGCCTAGCTGCTGGGCTTTTCCAAACGACGCGGCGCGGCGGGGAAGACACCCATCAACCGGATGTGGTCGGTGAAATAGTCTAGCTCTTCCATGGCGAGCGCGACATTGCGATCATCTGGATGCCCCTCAACCTCAGCGTAAAACTGCGTCGCGGTGAATTGCCCGCCAACCATGTAGCTTTCCAGCTTGGTCATGTTCACACTATTGGTCGCGAAACCGCCCATGGCTTTATAAAGCGCGGCGGGGATGTTGCGCACACGGAACACGAAACTTGTGACCATGCCCTGACTGCCACGGCGCGACAGATCGGGGTCGCGCGCCATGATCAAAAAGCGCGTGGTGTTGCGGTCGTGGTCTTCGATGTGGCGGGCCAGCACGTTTAGCCCGTAAATTTCGGCGGCCATCTCGGATGCCAATGCACCCGCCGTCAGATCGTCCCCTTCGGCCACATCCATGGCTGCGCGGGCGTTGTCGGGGCTGACGACAGGGGCAATCCCGTTTTCGCGTAAAAATTTGCCACACTGGGGCAGGATGACGACATGGCCTGCAGCCGTGCGAATCTGGCTCACTTGTGCACCCGGCTTGCCCAGCAGGTTGATATGCACGCGAACGAACGCTTCATCTACGATGTGCAGGCCGCTTTCAGGCAGCAACGTGTGCACATCGCCCACACGCCCGTAGGTCGAGTTCTCAACGGCGATCATGCCCAAATCGGCATCGCCTTTGCGCACGGCTTCGATGGCGGACTCAAAAGACGGGCAGGGCAGGGGGTCGTACTCGGGGCGCGCTTCGGCGCAGGCTTGGTGCCCGTATGCCCCCAATTCACCCTGAAATGCGATGCGTTTGGTCATCTTTAGCCCCCATTCACGCCCAATCGACAAAAATGGGCATTTCGTCGCGGTGCTACACCTTGATAAATGCCGAGGGAAGCGGATACATGGCGCTTGAATCAGGAAGAAAATGGATCGCGACATGTTCGACACAATGACAATGACCAAAGTTCTGGGCGCCGTTTGCGGCACGTTCTTGGTCTTTTTGCTTGGTAAATGGGCCGCCGAAGAAATTTATCACGCCGGTGGACACGGCGGTGAAGAGCATGCTGCTGGATACGTGATTGAAGTTGCGTCTGCTGACGGTACTGACGAACCAGTCGACGAAGGCCCTGCCTTTGAAGAAATTTACGCGATGGCTGATGCGGCTGCAGGTGAAAACCAGTGGCGCAACTGTTCTTCCTGCCACAAGCTTGAAGCTGGCGAAAACAGCACAGGCCCATCCCTTTACGGTGTTGTAGGTCGTGACGTGGGAACCGAAGACGGTTTCGGCTACTCTGGATCACTGGTTGCGGTTGCTGATGTTTGGACGCCTGAGAACCTCAACGCGTTCCTTGAAAACCCACGCGGCTACGCACCAGGTACTGACATGACGTATAACGGCATGCGCAAAATCCAAGATCGCGCGAACCTGATTGCGTATCTCGACAGCCTCGACGACTAAACGTCGATCGAAATTCTTTGCAAGGCCGCTCCTTTCGGGGCGGCCTTTTGCATTTTAGGGCCTAAACCTTGCGTGATCACGGCGAGCTCACGCAATCTCAACTTGAATGTTGCATGATCCGCGCACTACGCTGAAGCCCGCAAGATATGCCCATTTCAGGAGTGCCACATGATAAAAGACCAGCGTTGTTCCGCCAAAGTCGCGACAAAACCGCAAAACGCAGGGGTATCCAAACTTGGCCTCCTTCTTGCAGGGTCAGTTTTAGCGTTTGGCGCTGCAACATTGGTTCGCGCCGATAGCCATGAAGAAATCATTATCTCACACGGGTACACCAACTTCGGAGAGCTGAAGTACGGCGCCGATATGGAGCATTTGGATTATGTGAATCCGGATGCGCCCAAAGGTGGTGAGATGAGCGTTTGGACACGCGGAACATTCGACACGTTTAACGGCTTCACGCGCGCAGGTTCGGTTGCGGCAGGTACGACCCTCCTTCACGAAAGTATTCTGGTCGCAACCGCGGACGATCCTTACGGGGCTTACTGTTATTTGTGCACAACGATGGAATACCCTGTGAGCCTCGATTGGGTAATTTTTAATCTGCGCGACGACGTAGAATTCACCGACGGCACATTGCTGACCGCCGAGGACCTTGAGTTTACCTACCATTTGATACTGGATCAGGGCCTCCCCGAGTACGTAACGGTGGTTGAGGACTTTCTCGACGGCGTTGAGGTTTTGGGGCCGCACCGTATCAAGTTTTACTTCACCGAAGATGCACCGCGCCGCGATGTAATTGGTTTTGCTGGGATCACGCGGGCTTTTTCCAAAGCGTGGTTTGAGGAAACGGGCGCGCGTCTGGATGAGAGCACGGACGTGCCGTTTATGGGGACGGCCGCATATGTCGTCGGCAGCTACGACACCAACCGTCAGGTGATTTACGAACGTGTCCCTGATTGGTGGGGAGAAGACCTGCCATTGAACATCGGGCAAAACAATTTCGACACGATCCGATACGAGTATTTTTCAGATTCCGCCGCCGCATTTGAAGGGTTCAAAGCGGGGGAGTACACATTCCGGCAGGAAAATTCGTCACTGCAATGGGCAACTGGATACGATTTTTCAGCAATCGAAAACGGTTGGGTCAATGTCGAGGAACTTCCTGACGGGTCCATCGGTAACGCACAGGCCTATGTGTTTGACCTGCGTGAAGAGCGTTTCCAAGATCCAAAGGTTCGCGAAGCGATTGGCCTGATGTATAATTTTGAATGGTCGAACGAAACGTTGTTTTACGGGCTATATGCGCGTGTTGAATCGTTTTGGCAGAATTCAGACTTGCAGGCGCGAGGTGTGCCGTCTGATGCTGAGCGCGAAATTTTACAACCCTTTGTCGATCGCGGGCTGTTAGACGCTTCTATTTTGACGGATGAGGCCGTCGTGCCACCTGTTTCCAACCCAAGTCGCCCGACAGACCGCGCCAATTTACGTCGTGCATCTGCACTTTTGGACGACGCAGGCTGGATCGCAGGGGATGACGGAATGCGCCGCAAGGATGGTGAGCTTCTTTCGCTTGAGTTTTTGACTTATTCGCCGGCGTCAGATCGCATTGTGAACCCTTATGTCGAAAGCTTGCGGCGCTTGGGTGTTGATGCTTCCATGAACCGGGTTGATTTCGCACAATATGTTGAGCGGTTGGACGCGCCAGCGGACTTCGACATTATTACGCATACGATGACGCAAGGGTTTGAGCCGGGCACTGGCTTGCGTCAATGGTTCGGTTCGGAGACTGCCGAAGACAGTTCACGCAACCTGATGGGTTTGCAGAACGAGGCCATCGACGGGTTGATTAATGTCGTGGCCAATTCCGTATCTCTGGAAGACATGACTGCGGCGGCCAATGCACTTGATCGTGTATTGCGTGCCGAACTGTTCTGGATACCGCAGTTTTACAACGACAAGCACTTTGTCGCTTATTACGACATGTATGAATATCCTGAAAACCTTCCGCCGTATGCGTTGGGCAATATGTCATTCTGGTGGTACAACGCCGAAAGAGCAGAAGAACTGAAAGCTGCAGGGGCATTCTAAGCCCCTGACGCAGACAGCAATAAAAACGAAAGCTACGCACTAAATGGGCGCCTATATTCTCAAACGATTGCTGCTTGTGGTCCCAACTTTGCTTGGGATCATGATCATCAACTTCGTGCTGATCCAATTTGTCCCCGGTGGGCCGATTGACCAGATCATCGCGCAGATGGAAGGTGGCGGTGATGTTTTTGAAGGCATCTCTGGTGGCGGTGGTGAGCTGATTGAGAACGAGAGCGGCGATAGCGTTGCCTCGCGTGGATTGCCCCAAGAATTTCTAGATGAATTGCAGGTCGAATTTAACTTCGCCCGCATTGTCTGTGACGCAGGCTTTACGGGTGAACCTGATTTGCGGGCAGATGAATGTAACCCCGTGCCGATCCCTGCATTCGAACGCTTTTTTCTGATGATGTGGGACTACATGCGCTTTGATTTCGGGGAGAGCTATTTCCGCTCTGTGTCGGTTGTCGATCTGGTGCTTGAAAAGATGCCTGTGTCGATCACGCTCGGTCTTTGGTCCACGCTGATTGCCTACATGGTGTCTATCCCGCTTGGCATCAAAAAGGCGGTTCGAGACGGGTCATCGTTTGATACGTGGACCTCCGCCGCGATCATTGTTGGCTATGCGATCCCAGGGTTCCTTTTCGCTATCTTGCTGATCGTATTGTTCGCGTCGAATAACTGTTTCCGCCTTCCGTTTGGTGTATCAGATTTCTTCCGCGAGAACGTAACGTGGCTTTATAATTCCAACCCCACGTGTTTGCGTCTTTTCCCGCTACGTGGATTAACGTCTTCTGACTTTGACACACTCAGCACATGGGGGCAGATCAAAGACTACTTCCACCACATCGCGCTGCCCGTTCTGGCATCGACCATTTCGGCATTTGCGACACTGACGTTGTTGACCAAGAACAGCTTCCTCGATGAGATCAAAAAGCAATACGTCATCACCGCCAAGGCAAAGGGATTGTCTGAAAATCGCGTACTTTACGGCCACGTGTTCCGCAACGCGATGCTGATCGTGATCTCAGGGTTCCCAGCACTGTTCATCGGCGTGTTCTTTGGTGGATCGCTGATTATTGAAACGCTGTTCTCGCTTGATGGCCTTGGACGCTTGGGTTTTGAGGCTACGTTGCAGCGCGACTATCCGGTGATGTTCGGAACGCTGTTTGCGTTCTCTCTGATGGGGCTGATCGTCGGCATCATTACCGATATCACCTACGTTCTGATCGACCCACGTATCGACTTTGAGAAGAGGGGATAGGCATGGAAACCGCAATTCCCCCAACCCCAAAGAAGAGCCGGTTCAGCCTGTCACCTTTGAACAAACGCCGTTGGCGTAACTTCACGCGAAACCGCCGTGCGTATTGGTCACTTTGGATATTTCTGTTCTTGTTCGTGACGTCGCTGTTCGCTGAGTTTCTCGCCAACGACAAACCCATATTGGTGAAGTACCAAGGCGAATACCGTATGCCGATCTTCAGCTTCTATTCCGAACGTGACTACGGCGGGGACTTCCCGACGCAGGCCGAATACAAAGACATCGAAGTGAAGTGCCTTATCGAAACCGGTGGTTTGCAAACCTGTTTTGACGACCCCGAAGCGATGATCCAAGCAGCGCGTGCGGACACAATTACCGATGATGCGTTTGAGAAGGGCTGGCTAATCTGGCCTCCGATCCCTTACAGCTATGACACCATCGTCGACATTCCTGGCGTGGCTCCGTCTCCTCCTGATGAGAACAACTGGCTCGGCACGGATGACACCAAACGCGACGTTGTTGCACGGGTGATCCACGGGTTCCGATTGTCGATCCTGTTTACGATCATCGTGACGACCTGTGCGTCGATCATCGGTATTATTGCCGGTGCTGTGCAGGGCTATTTCGGCGGCTGGGTTGACCTTGTGTTCCAACGCCTTCTTGAAATTTGGGGCAGTACCCCGTCGCTTTATGTGATCATCATTCTATTCGCGATATTGGGACGCAGTTTCTGGCTGCTTGTCTTCCTGACCATTCTATTCGGCTGGCCTGCGTTGGTCGGCGTGGTGCGCGCCGAATTCTTGCGGGCGCGCAATTTCGAATACGTCCGCGCGGCCAAAGCGCTGGGCGTTTCAGACCGTACGATTATGTTCCGTCACATGTTGCCAAACGCGATGGTCGCCACTGTTACGATGTTGCCGTTCCTGATCACTGGAACAATCGCAACATTGGCGTCCCTCGATTTCCTTGGGTTCGGCCTGCCGTCATCGGCGCCGTCCTTGGGCGAGATGACGCTGCAAGCGAAGCAGAACTTGCAGGCGCCGTGGCTCGGCTTCACTGCGTTCTTTACCTTTGCGATCATGTTGTCGCTTTTGGTGTTCATCTTCGAGGGCGTGCGTGACGCCTTCGATCCGCGAAAGACATTCTCATGACGCGGGTTCTCGACGTTCAAAACCTCACCGTTGATTTCCGCCAAGATGGGGACGTAACCCACGCTGTGCGTGGAGTGTCTTTCCACGTCGATAAAGGCGAAACTGTTGCTCTGGTTGGTGAATCCGGTTCGGGCAAATCGGTGTCTGCCTTGTCCACGGTTCAACTGCTCGGCGACAGTGCCACGTATGGCGGTTCAATCACGTATGATGGCACCCAGATGGTGGGCGCGTCTGAGAAAGACCTACAGCGTGTACGCGGCAACGACATCAGCTTTATCTTCCAAGAACCGATGACATCGCTGAACCCGCTGCACACCATCGAAAAGCAGCTTCGCGAAAGCATTGAGCTACATCAGGGACTGCGTGGTGATGCAGTTCGCGCACGTATTATCGAGCTTTTGTTGCAGGTCGGCATTCACGAACCGGAAAGCAGGCTTTCGGCTTATCCCCACCAGCTGTCAGGCGGCCAACGCCAGCGTGTGATGATCGCGATGGCGCTGGCAAATGGCCCTGAAATGTTGATCGCGGATGAGCCAACAACGGCGCTCGATGTTACGATCCAAGCGCAAATTCTGGACCTGCTGGCAGACCTTAAACGCGACCTGAATATGTCGATGTTGTTCATCACCCATGACCTAACGATTGTCCGCAAAATTGCGGATCGTGTGTGTGTTATGAAAGACGGTGAAATCGTCGAACACGGCCCCACGGCCGAGATTTTTGCGAACCCGAAGCACGAATATACCCGCACACTGCTTGAAGCTGAAAGCACAGGATCACCCATTGCGGTCGATCCGAATGCGAAGGTCGTTGCACAGGCCGATAACCTGAAAATCTGGTTCCCACTGACCTCTGGCTTGTTGCGTCGCACCACAGGTTACGTGAAGGCCGTCAATGACGCGAGCTTCTCTGTGCGCGCCGGAGAGACCGTAGGTATTGTTGGTGAGTCCGGTTCCGGCAAAACGACCCTCGCGCTGGCGATGATGCGCTTGATCCGCTCAGAGGGGCGGATTGTGTTTATGGGGTCGGAATTGCAAGGGTTAGCAGATCGCCAAATGCGACCGCTGCGCAGTGAAATGCAGATCGTGTTTCAAGACCCTTATGGGTCGCTTAGCCCACGCATGACGGTTGAACAGATTATTGCCGAAGGGCTGACTGTGCACGGAACCGCGGAGGGCAAGAATTCTCGTGAAATGGTGTCAGATATCATGCGCGAAGTCGGCCTCGACCCCGCTCTTATGGACCGTTACCCGCACGAGTTTTCCGGCGGTCAACGTCAACGAATTGCTATCGCACGGGCCATGATCCTGCGCCCGAAACTTGTCGTTCTGGATGAACCCACATCCGCGTTGGATATGACCGTACAGGTGCAGATCGTTGAGTTGTTGCGGAACTTGCAGCAGAAATACCAGCTCGCTTATCTGTTTATCTCACACGATTTGAAAGTCGTGCGTGCGTTGTCCCATAAAGTTATGGTGATGAAACGCGGGGATATCGTTGAGGCAGGGGACGTCGATACGGTCTTCGACGCCCCGAAGGAAACCTACACACAAGAATTGATGAAAGCGGCCTTTGACTAGGCTTCGAATGTAACTGTCGCAGGGGACAGTCCTTCGATTTCACAAACGCAGGTTTGACCTTTCACAATCGGCCCTACACCAGCAGGCGTTCCTGTCATGATGATGTCACCGGCTTCCAGCGTCACGAACTTTGAAAGCGTCGCAATGATTGCAGGGACGGACCAGATCATCTGGTTCAGGTCGCCGTTTTGACGGTTCTCGCCGTCAACAGAACAGGTAACGGCACCTACGTTAGGGTGGCCGACCTCGCTGACTGGATGCACTGTTCCAATAATCGCGGAATTGTCGAACCCTTTGCCCATTTCCCAAGGCGCGCCTTTGCTTTTGGCGGCGAATTGTAGGTCTCGGCGTGTTAAATCATTGCCCGTCGCGTAGCCGTAGACATGTTCAAGCGCATCAGCTTCGGCTATATCTGTGCCACCGTTCTTTATCACGATGGTAAGCTCGACTTCGTGCTGAAGATTTTCCGTAGCAGGCGGAAAGGGAATGGTTTGGTCGGACGTCACAATCGCGCTCGCGGGCTTCATAAAGAAGATCGGCGGGTTGGCTTTGGTGTCGCCACCCATTTCAACAACATGATCGGCGTAGTTCTGACCAACGCAAAAGACGCGATGCACGCCCACGTAATGATCCGCCTTGCTTGTCGGAAGGGTCGGAGTGTTGGGTGGGCGAACGTCTAAAACAGCCATTGTGGTTCCTCGGGGTTAATCAGGTCCGATCATGAAACACGTCGTGCCGCGTGCTTGCAAGCGTGCACAGGCCTGTTCAGCGCCATCACGGGTTAACCCCATGAAATTTGCATCAAATCCGCGGCTGGATTGGTTGACGCGGCGCAAGCTACCGTCGAGCGTCGACATTTCGTTCAAAGCGACACGTAGCAATACCCGTTCCGCTTGATAGCGCGAGTTGTAACGACCAACGTTTACGCCCCAAAGACGGCTACCGGACGTAGAAATGCGGGTTACGATTTCAGGCTGACTTGGCGCTGGGCTTGCCTGTTGAACGGCTGCCAAGACCACATCTGAAGGACGGGCTTGTGGGGCAGAGGTCTCGCTCGGCGCGGCTGCGGCTGTTTGCAATACTTCGGTTACGGCGTTTTCAATGACATCCGCATCCACAGCGACCAGTGCTTCCGCTGGCGCTTCTGGCTGTTCTGGCACTGCGCGTGCATTCGGACGAAGTGAGCGGCTTACGAGGCCATTTACACGAACGGTGCGTGCTGTTGTGCCGGGTGCTGGGGCTTCTGCATTGCCAGAGCCTTGTGCAGCAACACGGTTTGGACGGTTTAGGTTAGCAGTGCTTGGTGCACGAGCAAAACCCATATCAAGCAGTTCAGCAACGCGTGCGTTACGCTGTGCAGTGGAAGACCCACCAAACATCGTCGCAATAATGCGTTCTTGGCCACGTTCAGCGGATGCCACGAGGTTGAAACCAGCGGCGCGTGTATAGCCCGTCTTGATGCCATCAGCGCCACGATAGTTGCTAAGGAAGCGGCGGTTCGTGTTGGCGACTTCACGAACGCCAGCATCCGTGGTGATGCGGCTAAAGATGTTATAATATTGTGGGTAATCGTAGATCATGTGGCGACCAAGAACTGTCATGTCACGGGCAGTGGACATGTGGCCAGCTTCGGTCAAGCCGTGTGCGTTGCGGAATGTTGTACGCGTCATTCCCATTGCGCGGGCTGTTGCCGTCATGCGCCGGGCAAAGGCTGCCTCATTTCCTTCCAGTGCGATACCAATGGCAGTTGCCGCGTCATTTGCAGATTTTACGCCAGCGGCACGAACAAGGTAGCGGAACTGAATACGCTGTCCTGCAACAAGGCCCAATTTGCTTGGCGGCTCATTGGCGGACAAAGGAGTGATTGTGACCATGTCATCAAGACTGATCTCGCCGCGTTCAATCGCTTGAAACGCAATGTACAGCGTCATCATCTTAGTCAACGATGCTGGGTGCAATTGTGTGTCTGCGTTGCGCGAGTGCAAAATTTCACCCGTCCGCGCGTCCATAACCATCGCCGCGTAGGGCGCGGCATTACTCGTAGCAGGCGCAAGCGCTGCCATCAGGAGTGTGACCAATAGAAGAATACCCGCCAACGCGGGGTTTTGAATACGACGTTTCACGCCACTGCCTCTTTACTGCCTCGTGAGCCCCGATTTTTTTAGTGGGGTCTCGTTTTATGAAACAAGGCTAACACAAGGCGGCGTTTCAGAAAATACCTTAATTTCAAAGGCTTTCGGTGTGCTTTTCATGCACAGGTCGCGCAGCGGCATCCATATCTAGCGGTGAAAATCGCGAATACCCCCTAGATAGCGGATTAAGGCAAGAATGAGGCAAGGGGTAAACTTCGGGTTACCCAAGGTCTTTCACCAACGCCGGCAAATCGCTAAGCGTCGAAATCTGGCGAAAATGGCGATGCGTAACGGGTGCTTCGGCATGCTCATATTCCCATGTCAGATCATGGGGAACATGCACGCCCCACGCCCCAACTTCGATCGCGGGGATAACATCTGAACGCAACGAATTGCCTACCATCATCTGATGCACAGTGTCGTGGCGCGCGAAAATGCGTGAATAGATGTCCGGTGTTTTGTCGCTGACGATCTCAACTGCATCAAAAAGATCACCTAGTCCGGACTGCGCGAGCTTACGTTCTTGGTCCAGCAAGTCACCCTTCGTAATCAATAGGATTTCAGCGTCTGGTTTAACGGTTTCTATCGCATCTCGAACGCCGGGGAGCAGTTCTACAGGGTCGGCGAGCATCCCGCGCCCCATCGCAAGAAGTTCAGCAATGACGTCCGTGGAAACGGCGCCACTTGTGACTTCTAGCGCGGTTTCGACCATCGACAGTGTGAACCCTTTGATGCCGAACCCATAGATGCCGAGATTTCGGCGCTCTGCCGCCAGCAAACGTTCCATTAGGTGATCAACATTGGTGTGGTCCTGAAGCAGTTCAGCAAAACGCGCCTGCGTTAGCGCAAAGCCACGCTCGTTGTGCCAAAGTGTGTCATCAGCGTCAAAAGCGATGGTCCAATTGGGTTTGTTCATTTAAAGGCCCTTTGAAACTGAATAATGCGCCCCCCTTTTCATAAGGGGTGTGAAGGTTATATTAAGCGGCTGAACGCACTCTCTGCTAGAGACTCGCGCCAAAGGATTATGATGTTGCAAGACGTTTACATGATGGCTGATCGGGATGATGACGACGATGGCGATATCGGTGTCAAACTTGAAACACGTCCAAAAACCAAGCGTCCCCCGTTGTATAAGGTCATGATCCTGAACGACGATTACACGCCGATGGAATTTGTCGTGACGGTTTTGGAACGCTTCTTTGGTATGAATCACGACCAATCTGTTGAGATTATGTTGGCGGTTCACCAAAAGGGCCTCGCGGTTGTTGGTGTCTTTTCGCATGAAATTGCGGAAACGAAGGTTGCCCTTGTTATGGACTTTGCTGGCCGTCATCAGCATCCACTGCAATGCACAATGGAGAAAGAGTAGGGCCGCGCGCCCACTCGGATCACATGAAATATTCACGCCTCTTTACCGCGCTGGACGAAGGTCTGGACCTGTCTGGAACCCTGCATGTTTTGCGCCCGCCTGCTGGCTATGACCTTGCTGGGCTTAGCGATGTCAGCGTCGAGGTAACATACTTCCCTGATCATCAGTACTGGGATGCGATGGGTTTCATTGGGGAAGGTGCTGCACGTGGCGCAACGCTCGTTGTTTTACCGCGTTCCAAAACGCTTGCACGATCAATGATCATCTCTGCGATTGCTGCGGGTGGTTTGGTCATTGTTGACGGGCAGAAAACGGATGGTGTCGAAAGCGTCTATAAAGATATTCGCAAAGTCTCGTCCATCTTGGGCGTTATCGCCAAGGGCCACGGACGTTTGTTCTGGTTTGAGGCTGGTGAGACGCCCAAATGGAATACGACCGTTAAGTCACCGGATGGTTATAAGACGGTTGCAGGCGTGTTCTCCGAAAGCAAAATCGATGCAGGGTCGGCATTGCTGGCGGGCCACTTTGAAGACCTTAAAGGCGAAGTTGCGGACTTAGGGGCTGGTTGGGGTTACCTTAGCCGTGAAATCCTGACGCATGAAGGTGTGGCGCAGCTTGATATGATTGAAGCTGAACAAACTGCACTTGCGTGTGCCGTTGAAAACACCAATGACCCGCGCGCGCGGGGCGTTTGGGCAGATGCGCTCAGCTACACAGGCGGCCCGTATGACACCGTTATCTCAAATCCGCCGTTTCACGCCAGCCGCGCGGGTGACCCTGATCTTGGCAAAGGGTTCATCGCGACAGCTGCGCGAATTCTGAAGCCGCGCGGTGTGTTCTACATGGTCGCAAACCGTCACCTTCCTTATGAGGCCGAACTAGACGCCAAATTCGCACGTGTCGAAGAGCTTTCCGGTTCCGGCGCGTTCAAGATTTTCCGCGCGACTCGCCCAAAACGATAATTTCCCCTAGCCTGCCCGAATCCAGTTGGGCGTCAGGAGCTTTCATGTCCTTTTCAATTGCCGGTAAGACAGCCATCGTCACAGGTGCCGCAAACGGTGTCGGCCTTGCGATTGGACGGCATTTTGTTTCTCAAGGTGCCAATGTCGTCTTTGCAGATATGGATGAAGAACGCCTTGAAGAGGAACTAGGTTCGTCTGAGGTTGAACCCGAACGTTACCGGACATTCGCATGCGATCTGCGGCAGAAGCTCTCGATCAACAACCTTATGTCGATGACGATTGATAGTTTTGAACGTGTCGACATCCTTGTGAATGCGTCGCGCCAGATGGGATCGTCCGATCCTTTGAACCCAAAGGAAGATCAGGTTGAAACGCTTTTAAACCAGAACCTGATGACGTCACTGCGGCTGACGCAGGCAATATCAAAGCGAATGATCAAGCAGGCAGAGGATCAGGAGGAAGGGACCGTTGGGTCGATCATCAACCTTAGTTCTATTGCTGCACGACGCGCAAATCCTGCCCTGCTTGGGTATTCGATTTCCACTGCAGCGCTTGATCAAATGACGCGGTCCATGGCCGTTGCATTGGCACCGTCGCGCATTCGTGTGAACGCGGTTGCCTTCGGGTCCGTGATGTCATCTAGCTTGCAGCAACAGCTGAAAGAGCACGATGAATATCGCAGTGATATTATCGAGCACACCCCCTTGGGCCGTATCGCTGGACCGGGCGAAGTGTCTGACGCAGTGCAGTACCTCGCGTCTGATGCATCCAGTTTCGTGACGGGTCAGGTGATTACCGTCGATGGTGGCCGAACGTTGATCGATCCGGCCACCTCACCTGCGCATTAACTATTCTGGGTGAACGGCGATGCATTGTTGAATGCGCGCCTGCGCATCGCTTGTCTGCTGTTCACGGCGCGATTCTAATTGCGCCAGCTTCGTGCGTTCTTCTGCAATATCGATCGCCACAGGTACGCGGCGCGTGAAGGTTTCTGTTTCTTCGCACGGAAAGCGGAACGTTGAACCGTCTTCATTTGTGCCTTCACAATGAGAACGCAAAACGCGTACGTCTTGCACTTCAGCAATGGCGTAACCGCGCTCAATGTTGCCACGTGTCACAGAGATCAAACGGTCGAGGGTCGCAACAGAACGATTAGCACTGCTGATGCATTGTTCGCGTGGTGTAGAACATGCGGCAAGCACCACAAGCGGGATTAAAAGTAAGGTCGAGCGGGTCATAGTTAGGTCCTTTGGCAGCCATATGGTCGCGGTTGTTTGCGGGCGCTTGGCCTGCTCTAACAATCAATGATAGGTCTGCTTGATAAGCAATAACATCGGGTAACGACATGGCTTTGGATGACATGAAACAGCAGAAATTAACGGCGTCGGCGTGGTTCCGCTCGCTGCGCGATGAGATTGTGAAAGCCTTCGAAACCTTGGAAGATACGCAGACAAAGGGTGCGTTTGCAGACCTCCCTGCAGGACGTTTCGAGGTTACGGAAACGACCCGAACTGGCGGAGATGGTGAAGACGCTGGTGGCGGCCTGATGTCAGTGATGCGTGGCGGGCGTGTGTTTGAAAAGGTCGGCGTCAATATTTCAACCGTTTACGGCACGCTCGGTGCGCGCGCACAGGCGGCGATGATGGCACGCAAGGGGCTTGATGGTATGGCGGATGATCCGCGCTTTTGGGCGTCCGGGATTAGTCTTGTGGCGCACATGCAGAACCCGCACGCGCCAGCGGTTCACATGAATACACGCATGTTCTGGACACCCCATGCATGGTGGTTTGGCGGAGGGTCTGACCTGAACCCCTGTATCGAGTACGATGAGGACACAGCGCATTTTCATAATACGCAAAAGGCGTGGCTAGACCCGCATGGTGAGGCGCACTACCCCAAGCTAAAGAAATGGGCGGACGAGTATTTCTATATCCCGCACCGCAACCGTGCACGTGGCGTAGGTGGCGTGTTTATGGACGACCACTGCACCGGCGATTGGGCCGCTGACTTTACGCTTACGCAGGATTTGGGCCGCGCATTTTTACCCGCCTATGTGCCGCTGGTTGAAAAGCGCCGGAATACAGAGTGGTCCGAGGCCGATAAGGATGCGCAACTTGTCCATCGCGGCCTCTATGCGGAATATAATCTCGTTTACGATCGCGGCACGAAGTTCGGTTTGGAGACGGGCCATGATGCGAATGCTGTTTTGATGAGCTTACCTCCGTTGGCAAAATGGGTTTGAGCGAGCAACACTTTCGGACGGGCCGTGTGATTGAGGTCAATGACCGCATGCAAGGCAATTACCGCTATGAGCTAGCTGCCGATGCCGGTGATCTTGGGGAAGGGTTCACACCCCATTATTCGCCCTCAGAAATGTTGGCGATGGGTGTGTTCGAAGGCAAATACTGTAACGACTGCCGTGACGAGTTTCCGGTTGAGTGGTTCGAAAACGCGAAAATCGCGGAAACAGCCAATGTTGAGCTGAATTACTTCGGCATCAAAAGCCGCCAGCCCCTATCGGAGTGGCGTCGAAAAGGGTGGATTTATGAACCCGATCCGCGTGGCTGGTTTCAATGGTATTGCCGCTATTATTTGGGTCGCCGCATCGAGGCGCTTGATGCAGTACAGATCAAAAGGTGGCGTGCGTTCTCGCGGCACGCCGGGCAAGTTCGCGCAAACTGCGATCCCGGTGATATTTTTTGCCGCCCACGCCAAAGGCAGGGCCTACTGCAATGGGCCCATGATCCGTTGATCTAATGCCAGCGCGCTTAGCCGTTTCGTATAGTATCGATCATTAGCTGAACGTTTTCTGGATCCGCATCTGGTGTGATGCCGTGGCCAAGGTTGAAGATATGCGGCCCGTTCTGCAGCGCATCCACGATGCGGCGCGTTTCAGAGACAAGGGCGTCGCCACCCGTCACCATATGTGAAGACTTGAGGTTGCCTTGCACACAGCCACCAATCTGGACGTTATCAGCGGCCCAAGCCGCGGTGACACCGTCATCCAGCGCGATGCAATCGGCACCAATGGCATCGTGCAGAGCAACGTATTTCTCACCAGCTCCACGGGGGAAGGCGATGATTGGTGTGTTCGGGTGTTTTGCTTTCAGCGCAGCAACGATGCGGGCCATCGGTTTAATGGAATAGTTCAGGAAGTCGTTGCCCTTCAGTGAACCCGCCCAGCTATCAAACAACTTCACGACTTCAGCGCCGGCTTCGATTTGCATGGAAAGGTAGTCAATCGTACCCTCGGTGATAATATCAAGAAGACCTTCAAAGACGTCTTTGTTTGCGTCCTTCAACGCATGCGCCGGCCCCTGATCCGGTGTTCCTTGGCCAGCGATCATATAGGTCGCGACTGTCCATGGCGCCCCTGCAAAACCAATCAGCGTTGTTTCAGACGGCAATTCACGCGACAGGATTTTGACGGTTTCGTAGATTGGCGACAGCGTGTCGTGGATCGCGCTGACAGGTTTCAGCGCCCTAAGCTCATCCGCGGTTGTGATGGTCGACAGGCGTGGGCCTTCGCCAGTGACGAACCATAGGTCAGCGCCCAAGGCTTGGGGCAGCAGCAAAATGTCAGCAAATAAAATGGCCGCGTCGAACCCATAGCGACGGATCGGCTGCAGGGTGACTTCGGCGGCAAGCTCGGGATTGTAGCAAAGGGACAGAAAATCACCGGCTTGCGCGCGGGTGGCTTTGTATTCGGGCAAGTAGCGCCCTGCCTGTCGCATCATCCAAATTGGGGGCGTTGGCAGCGTTTCACCTGCTAGGGCGCGAAGAATTGTCTTTTGCGTGCTCATTTTGGCCTCCAAGTGGTTTCTAGTCGGTGTCTCGTTTGGTGGGGCTTGAGTCAAGTGGTTGTAAGGGCCACGGGGCGCGGCTAATTGTGCAGTATGAAATTTGATTTACCCACTGCCGCACAGCCGTTGAAAATCGGAACCCGTGGATCGCCTTTGGCCGTCGCACAGGCCCATGAGACCCGTGCACGCTTGATGTCGGCGCATGATTTGCCTGAAAATGCGTTTGAGATTTGCGTCATTAAAACGACTGGCGATGACCGCACTTTGATCGATGCAGACATCGCGCTGAAGACGATTGGTAACAAAGGTTTGTTCACCAAAGAGATCGAAGACGCGATGTTACGCGGCGATATCGATATCGCGGTGCATTCCACAAAGGACATGCCCGTTGAGCAGCCAGACGGTTTGGTGTTGGACGTGTTCCTGCCGCGCGAAGATATGCGCGACGCGTTTGTTTCCGTGAACCATTCCGGAATTGCCGAGCTGCCACAGGGCGCCGTTGTTGGCACGTCCAGCTTGCGCCGTCGCGCGCAGCTGTTGGCGAAACGCCCAGACCTGAAGGTCGTAGAATTTCGCGGTAACGTGCAGACGCGCTTGAAAAAACTCGGCGATGGTGTTGCTGAGGCGACGCTCCTTGCCATGGCTGGGCTAAATCGGATGGATATGGGTGTTCACGCGACGTGTGCAATATCGGTTGAAGAGATGTTGCCTGCAATCGCGCAAGGCACGATCAGTATCGAGCGCCGCGCAGATGATCTTCGCGCACGCGATATGCTGGCGGCTATTCATGACGTGCCTGCAGGGCAGCAAATGGCAGCAGAGCGGGCGTTTCTGTCAGCGCTTGATGGATCATGCGAAACACCGATTGCTGGTTTGGCGATTTTGGAGGGTGATCAAGTCTGGCTGCGCGGCGAGATTTTGAAACCAGACGGCAGCCAAGTGTTTACTGGCGAACGACGCGGGCCAATTGATGAAGGTGCGGCATTGGGTAAAGCGCTGGCGGAAGAATTGCTCGGACAAGCGGGGCCGGATTTCTTTGAAGCCGTGGTGGCTGGGTGATGTCCGCATTGCGGACTTTCCCGTCATTCGTTTTCCCCATTTTGCTGACGTAGCATTTACTCGCAGTCGCGGCACTTGTGCTGTTGCGACGCAGCGCATGTCGTCAAATCATCCATTGATGGACGCGGTTTTGAGAGGAGCCGAGCCCCTGTTTTGACGCACATTGCTTTACATCGCTCCACGCTCCCGAAGATCCAGGGAAAGCGCAAATGGGCCGGACGTCTACAGCCCCAATATCATGTCCGCAGCCTTTTCAGCGATCATGATCGTGGGTGAGTTCGTGTTTCCAGAAGTTATTGTTGGCATAACGGAGGCGTCGACCACTCGCAGGTTTTCAATGCCCTTCACACGCAAATCTGGCCCGACGACAGCGGCGTCATCCGGCCCCATGCGACAGGTGCCGACAGGGTGGAAGATGGTGGTACCAATGTCGCCTGCCATATGGGCCAGGTCCGCATCGGATTGATAGGCCGAACCGGGGCTGATTTCGGACGGTTTGTATTTGGCCATCACATCCTGTTCCGCGATTTTGCGCGCGAGGCGGATCGCACGCACCGCGACCTGACGATCGCCTTCCGTGCTAAGATAGTTTGGATCAATCGCTGGATGGATCTTCGGGTCCTTAGACGTGATATGCACCGACCCGCGGCTTTGGGGACGGACAGGCACGACACTAGCCGTAAACGCTGGGAACGGATGCAGAGGGTCGCCGAACTTATCGAGCGACAAGGGTTGGACATGAAATTCAAGGTCAGCAGTTTCCACCTCTGGCCCTGATTTTGCAAAGATTCCCAACTGGCTTGGGGCCATCGACATCGGCCCCGAGCGTTTCAAAGCATATTCAAGCCCGATCCCCATGCGCCCCCAAAGCGAGCCCGCGCGTTGGTTTAATGTTTTTACGCCCTCCACTCGAAACGCAGTGCGCAGTTGCAAATGGTCTTGTAGGTTTTCACCAACTGCGTCGATTTGATGGACAACGTCTACGCCATGTTCTCGCAGCACCTTTGGATTGCCAACTCCGGACAGTTCCAGTAGTTGCGGCGACCCGATTGCGCCCGCAGACAAGATCACTTCAACGCGCGCTTTGTAAGTGGTGTTCACACCGCGCACATCCACATCTAGACCCGTAGCGCGTTTACCTTCGAACAAGATCTTCTGGACTTGTGCTTGGGTCACGACCTTTAGGTTTTCGCGTGATTTCACCGGGCGAAGGAAACCCTTAGAAGTGTTCCAACGCCAGCCGCCCCGTTGGTTCACTCGAAAATAGGCCGAGCCTTCATTGTCGCCGCGATTGAAATCCTCGACCTTGGCGATTCCGGCTTGTTCGGCAGCATCGCGGTAGGCGTCCAGAATTTCCCATGTGAGGCGTTGTTCTTCGACGCGCCATTCACCGCCTTCGCCGTGCATGTCGTCTTCGCCCGCATAATAATCCTCGGACTTTTTGAAGTAGGGCAAGACATCGTCCCAACCCCAACCGGGGTTCCCCATCTGGCGCCAGCCATCATAGTCACGTGCTTGGCCGCGCATATAGATCATGCCATTGATCGAAGAACACCCGCCCAGCACGCGCCCGCGCGGATAGTTCAACGCCCGGCCATTCAGCCCGGCTTGATCGTTGGTTTTAAACCCCCAATCGGTGCGCGGATTGCCCATGCAATACAGATATCCAACAGGGATATGGATCCAGATATAGTTATCTTTGCCACCCGCTTCCAAAAGCAAGACGCGGTTCTTGGGATCCTCGGACAAGCGATTGGCAAGTACGCAGCCCGCAGATCCGCCACCCACGATGATGTAGTCAAACTCTTTTGAACTTTCAGTCATGATGCGGCTTTCATGTTGACGTTAACGTAGACGATGATTGCCATCGGGGGGCGTGATCTTTGTCTACCAACACAGCCCGGACCCCTTCGGCCAAATCGGGATGGCGGATTGCGCGTTGCACGGCTTCAAATTCGCGGGCAAGGCAGTCTTTGAGGGACGCATCCCGCCCACTTCGCAGTAGTCGCATGGTTTCCTGTAAGCTGCGTGGCGAAACTTTATCAAGTGTTTGGCGCGCAGACATTGATCCTGCTGTAGTGCGCTTGGCCAGACAATCCTTGATGCCGCAAAGCGTTGATTGATCAAAACACATAGTTTTGGCGGCAAGGGTCAGCATGCTGCTTTGATAACCGGGGGCGGCACTGAATGTATCCAGCGCGGCGTCCAGCGTGAGATCAGGTGCGCTCAGGGCGCGTTGGAGACCATCCGTTTCAGTATGGGGCAACATGTGGGTTGAAATACCCAATGTTTGTGCATCAAAGCCCGCCACATGAGCACCGGTTAGCCCCATCCAAAAGCCACCGAAGTGCGGCATGCGGGGGAGGAAATAACTGCCGCCAACGTCCGGGAAAAAACCAATCGCAGTTTCGGGCATGGCAAACTTGGCGCGATCGGTCGCGATGCGGATATCGCTTTGCATCACAAGGCCCAATCCGCCGCCCATACAAACCCCGTCCACCAAGGCGATTATGGTTTTCGCATAGCCGGACATCCGTTGGATCAAACGGTATTCTTCTTGAAAGAACTGTTCGGCATCCGCGAAGTTTTGCGCCAAAGAAAGCGTGCGGATCCGGCGCATATCGCCACCCGCACAGAACGCTCGGTCCGTGTCAGAGCGCAAGAGCACCCTATCAATCTTCGGATCATCCTCGAACCGACTCAATGCCGCATCAATGTCACGCACCATGTCCAGCGTCAGTGAATTCATGGCTTGCGGACGGTTCAGGCCAATGATCCCAATCCGGCCAGCTTGCGCTACAGTGATATGTGATAAATTCGACATGATATGCGAACGGTCCTGACTGATTACCGGTTGCGGAAAACCGGTGCGCGTTTGGCGATAAAGGCCGCCATACCTTCTTTTTGTCCATCGGTGGCAAAGGCCGCCTGAAACAACCGCCGTTCGTGCATCACGCCTTCTACAAGGTTGGATTGGAACGCATAATTCACAGCCTCTTTGGCCATGCCAACAGAGGGCGCATTCAGCCCCGCGATCTGATGTGCGGCCTCAAGGGCTGTTTGCATCAGCTCGTTTCCGGGAACCACACGGGCAACGATGCCGCTGGATTTTGCTTCGGCGGCGTCAATCGTGCGCCCCGTCAGGATCATATCCATAGCAAGAGATTTGCCGATGGATTTTGTCAAACGCTGGGTGCCGCCGATGCCGGGCAGAATGCCAAGTTTGATTTCGGGCAGGCCAAATTGCGCGTCTTCAGAGGCAATGATGAAATCACACAGCATCGCCAGTTCAAACCCGCCCCCCAGTGCAAAGCCACTGACCGCCGCGATCACTGGCTTTTGGATGAAACGCATCTGGTCCCAAGCGGCGAAAATATCGTTGTCCAGCAGATCAACCAGCGTCTTTTCGGCCATTTCCTCGATGTCGGCACCGGCCGCGAAGGCGCGGGGGCTGCCGGTGATGACGATGGCACCGATCCGGTCATCGGCATCGAATGATTTCAGTGTCGCGATAACCTCTGCGGCAAGCTGCACGTTTAGCGCGTTCAGCTGTTTGGGCCGGTTCAATGTGATCAGGCCAACACGTTCGCGGCGCTCAACGATGATTTCCTCAAGGGCGATGCGCTCTGCGGGTTTGTTTGTCCCCTTGTCGGTGGATGTTTTATCTGCGGGTGTCTTTTCGGTCTTGGATTTGGTGGTTTTATTGGTCATTGAATGTTCTCTCATGTCCCGTTTTAGCGCTTCAGTCCAAAGGCGGCCCAGCCGGTATCTTCGGCGTCCGTTTCGGTGTTTGCGCGTTTGTTTGCTGTTTGGTTGCGGTCGTAGGCCTCTGCGTCGGCCATGACTTCGGCAAGGATATCCTCGCGGTGTTGGTTCAAGGCTGGGGCCAGCTGTGATGTGGATGGGTCCATGTCCTGATAGGCGGACAGTTTCACAGGGTTGCCCGCCGTGCGGAACGGCTTGGCGCTTTTGCCTTCGACCTGAACGATCATGTTGCGCGACAACAGCTGCGGATGGTCAAGCAGCCGGTCAATGGTGTTGATCGGGCCACAGGGCACGCCCACTTCGTTCAATTCATCCAGCCAGTGCTGCACAGGCATCGTGGTGGTCACGGCCTCGATTGCGGCAACCATTTTGGGGCGGTTGCGCACGCGCAGATCATTCGACGAGAAATCGGGATCCATGGCCAGATCAGGCGCCCCCAATGCATCGGCCATCAGCAGGAACAGCTGATCATTGCCCGCAGCAATCACAAACCGTTCGTCTTTGGCCATGAATGTTTCGAAGGGGGCCAGTGACGGGTGGCAATCGCCGGTGCGCGTGGGCACTTTGCCTTCAACGTCGAAACGGGCCAATGCGGTTTCCATCAATGCTGCCTGACAATCAAGCATGCCGATATCCACGCGTTCCCCTTGGGCATTTTGCGTCCGGCGATACAACGCGGACAAAATGCCGATCACCCCGAACAGCGCCGCGCCCAGATCACCAAAACTGGTGCCCACACGGGCCGGGCGTTCGCCGGGCCAGCCTGTCAGGCTCATGACGCCGCCCATGGCCTGCACGACCATGTCATAGCCGGGCAGTTCGGCCATCGGGCCAGAATGGCCAAACCCCGAAATCGAGGCATAGATCAAATGCGGATGCGTCTTGGCGAGACGTTCGGCGCCATAGCCAAGGCGATCCATCACGCCGGGGCGGAAATTTTCGACAAGCACATCCGATGTGTCCAGCAACCGTTCCAGCAAATCGCGATCGCGGGGCGATTTGATATCCAGAACGATGCTTTCCTTGCCGCGGTTAAAGCACATGAAATATGCGCTTTCCGCGTCCACGAAGGGGGGGAAGGCCCGCGTGTCATCGCCTGTGCCGAATTTTTCAACCTTGATGACACGGGCGCCCAGATCAGCCAGCACCATGGTGCAATAGGGCCCCGCCAACACGCGTGAAAAATCCAGAACCGTGATCCCGCTCAGGGGGCCCCCTTCAAGCTTTTCTTCTTGTGAGTTTTGCATTGTTACCTCCTCCCAAGCGGCCGTTTAGCGTGCGACCGGCATCGCGAACTCGGCACCCTTTGAGATGCTCTCGGGCCAACGTTGCATGATCGATTTTTGCTTGGTGTAGAACCGCACGCCTTCCTCGCCATAGGCGTGGGTGTCGCCGAATAGGCTTTTCTTCCAGCCGCCAAAGCCGTGCCATGCCATCGGCACGGGGATCGGTACGTTGATACCAACCATGCCAACCTGGATCTTGCGGCCAAATTCGCGTGCGGCATTGCCGTCACGGGTGAACAGGCTCACGCCGTTGCCGAATTCATGGGCGTTGATCAGATCAACCCCTTCGGCGAAATCCTTGACCCGGACACAGGCCAGAACGGGGCCGAAAATCTCTTCTTTGTAGATGGTCATGTCGGGGGTCACGTTGTCGAACAATGTGCCGCCCAGCCAATAGCCGCCTTCGTGGCCTTCAACCGTAAAGTCGCGCCCGTCGACAACAAGATCAGCGCCTTCGGCTGCGCCCTTTTCGATGTAGCCCTTGATACGGTCATGGGCGGCTTTGGTCACCACCGGGCCCATTTCTGCATCCAGTTCCAGCCCGTTCTTGATCTTTAGGTCACGGGCGCGTTCGGCCAGCATGGGCACAATTTTATCCGCAACATCACCAACCAGCGTGGCCACCGAAATCGCCATGCAGCGTTCCCCGGCAGAGCCGTAGGCGGCACCGATCAGAGCATCGACAGCCTTGTCCAAATCCGCATCGGGCATCACCAGCATGTGGTTCTTTGCGCCGCCCAGCGCCTGAACCCGCTTACCGTTACGGGCGCCGGTTTCGTAGATGTAGTTGGCGATCGGGGTGGAGCCGACAAAGGACACCGCCTTAACGTCGTCATGGGCCAGCAGGGCATCCACGGCAACCTTGTCACCCTGAACCACGTTGAACACGCCATCCGGGAAACCCGCCTCTTTCATCAGTTCCGCATAGATTAGCGCGGGCGTTGGATCGGTGGGGGATGGTTTCAGGACAAAGGTGTTGCCCGCAGCGATTGCGACGGGGAACATCCACATGGGCACCATCACCGGGAAGTTGAACGGGGTCACGCCCGCAACCACACCCAGTGGCTGGCGCAGGGTCCAATTGTCGATGCCGGTTGAAACCTGATCGGTGAAATCCCCCTTAAGAAGCTGGGGAATGCCGCAGGCGAATTCGACGATATCAATGCCACGTTCGACTTCGCCGCGGGCATCGGTAAAGACCTTGCCGTGCTCAAGGGTGATGGCGCGGGCCAGTTCATCCTTGTTCTCGTTCAGCAGGTTCAAAAAGCGGTTCATCAGGCGCGCGCGGCGGATCGGCGGCATGTCGGCCCATGCGGGAAATGCCGCTTGGGCGGCGGCAACGGCGGCATCCACATCTTCGGTTCGGGCAAGGTCAACAATCCCGGTTTGGGCGCCTGTCGCAGGGTTGAACACAGCCTGTGTTGCGGCGCCTACGCCTGCAAATGATTTGCCATTGATATAATGTCCGATAGGAAGGATGGTCATGAAGCGCTCCAAATTTCTGGTGTTTAGGAAATATGTCGGCTTTAAATGGGGCAATCCAATGAGAAATTGCGCGTAATAATATAAAGATCACTTATAAATGAAGCCGATCCAAGACTTACGAACCCTAAACGCCTTCATTGCCGTGGCCCATGAAGGCAACGTTACACGGGCCGCCGAAAAGCTGCATTTGACCCAACCGGCCGTCAGTTTGCAGCTGAAACGGCTGGCCGATCACACGGGGCTTACGTTGTTTCGACGAACGGCCAAAGGGCTGGAACTCACGCGCGATGGCACGGCGCTGATTGCCAAGGCCGAAAAGGTGCAGGCCGCCCTAACCGAATTTGGCCAAACCGCCCGACGGGTCAGCGGCGATGTGCGCGGCACCCTGCGTATCGGCACAATTGTTGACCCCGATTTCATTCGTTTGGGGCAGTATTTGTCCCTGTTGGTCGAAGGCTACCCCGAACTGAACACCAAACTGGTTCACGGCATGAGCGGCGAGGTGATCAACCGTGTTCTGGACGATCAAATCGATGTCGGTTTCTATTTGGGCAATTTGCTTTCTTTTGAACGGGTTCGCGATCTGGATATGGATGATCCTAAGGCGTTGTTTCATCAGCGAAAATTAACAACCTTCACATATCAGGTGTTGGCACCCAAGGGCTGGGAAGACCGTGTTTTGGGGAAAACCTGGCGCGAGCTGGCGGATCTTCCTTGGATCGGTACACCCGAAGAATCAGTCCACTCTCGGCTGTTGGATGTAGAATTCACTTTGCAAAATGTTTCGCCCAATTATGTGTGTCTGGTTGATCAGGAACCGTCCATGTTGGCGATGGTCAGGTCGGGTGTTGGGCTGACTTTGTGCCGTGAACCCATTGCGTTGGACGAGGTGCAATCGCGCGGGTTAGTGGTGGCTGATAAGGTGTCAATCCCGACATCGCTTAGCTTTATATCGCTTGCGTCGCGCAAGGATGATCCGAATGTAAAAGCCGCATTCGAGGTTCTTGAAGCGGCCTGGAGCTAGGAACCCAACGAGGAAAACTAGGAAGGAATCTGCCGTGAATTTCATTTCTCATGTTACGATGGAAATCGTTTCGTGAAACTCAATCATGGTTTGTTTCATTGATTTGCCAGCAGGGCAGGGCATGAAGCGTGCATCGCTTGGCCAGTCTGCGCCATCGCGATGCTCATCTCGTCACTGAGAATATCCCAAATTCGATGCAGTCCTGGTTCCCCTCCAGCTGCGATGGCGAATTGCAGGACACGGCCCAAGAACACAAAATCCGCGCCTTGGTGCAGGGCACGCATGACATCTTCGCCGGACCTTATGCCGCTATCGAAAAACAAAGGGAAATCGGTGCCAACCTCAGTACGTATCTGCGGCAGCATTTCGATCGGGGTTGGCGCGCTTTCCAATTGGCGCGCCCCGTGGCTGGACACTTGGATGCCATCAACGCCAGCATTCTTGAGGCCAGCTGCATCTTCTACGTCTAGCACCCCTTTGACCACCAGCTTTCCGGGCCACATTTCACGCAATCTGGCAAGCGTGTCCCACGTGGCTTTGGCGCGGCTTTCGGTCCGGTCAAAATCATAGCCGTCCATCTCAAAGTTGGCCATTTGGGG
The DNA here is from genome assembly GCA_937969445.1 of uncultured Octadecabacter sp. GTDB lineage: Bacteria > Pseudomonadota > Alphaproteobacteria > Rhodobacterales > Rhodobacteraceae > Octadecabacter. Next base: position 26,723 of record CALBVZ010000104.1, read on the forward strand.
TTTGCCCGCCGCGAGCTGAGACAGGGACCACCGCGGGTGCAGGGCGAAATCAACAAATTGGCGCGGACCGATCGAGAACGGCATTTTGAAGCCGTGCCGCAATTCGCGCGGGCGGCGGCCGACCTCTGGAACATCAACTGTTAGAACGAGGGTGGTATAGCCCGCAGCCTTGGCCCGCTCGACCAATTTGAACGTGCCGGTCCCATCTCCGGTGAAATACAGCTGAAACCAGGCGTGCCCGTCAGCCACTTCGATAATTTTCTCAAGCGGTGTAGACGCTACGGTCGACACACCATGGGGCACTTTGTATTGCGCAGCCAAACGGGCCAGCATCAGATCCGCCCCCGGCGCGCTTAAATTGCACATACCCATCGGCGCAATGCCAAAAGGGCGTGCGGCTTGCGCTCCAAATAGGGTAACGCTTAGGTCACGGTTTGAAACATCGCGCAATATTCTGGGCCGTAATGTGACGGCATCAAGAGCGGCCCGATTGCGCGCCGCTCCAGTTTCGCGTCCCGCTGCGCCGTCAATGTAATCGAATACCATCCACGGCAGCCGCCGCTTTGCAATACGTCGTGCATCTTCAACGTCGTGGATGGTGTTCGTACCCATCAGCTTTTCACGGCCTCCATGAAGCGGTGACGGATCACGACAGGATCAAGCGTGATCACCGGTAGCTTGATGTTACCGCTGTCGCATTTGCACACGATGATGGTCATCTCGTCGCTGTCGATAGCCGATTGTAAAACGGGGCCAAGATCTTTGTCCTGCACCTCGATCACGTTTTCACAGCCACAGGCCCGCGCCACATCTGTGAGGTTGGTTTTCATGCCGGCATATGTCGGCTGATCCCCGGTTGAACCATAAGATCCGTTGTCGATAATGAGCAGCGTATAGTTGCCCGTCGCATTGTTCGCGATCGTTGGCAAGGTCCCGAGGTTGGTCAATACGGAGCCGTCGCCGTCGATGGAAATAACCGGTTTGTCCTGCGCCAGTGCTAGGCCAAAGCCGATCGACGACGATAGGCCCATGGTGCCAAGCATGTAAAAATTGCGTTCGTTGTCGTCGATCATATGCAGCTCTTGGCTGGGAAGACCGATGTTACAAACCACGAGATGCGGGTTCAGGATCGGAGCGATCTCTTTGAGAATTTCTGAACGTATCATTGGTCGCCATAGCCTCCCCAGAAGTTAGCGTCCGTCAGGATCGCCACAGGTTTGTTGCACATAAATGTGTATTTCAATATGTTATCGAATTCTTTGACGTCATCTTGCCAGTGAAAATGGTACGTGGGGATGTTCAACTGTGCCAGAAGCGCTTTGGTATGCACCGCCATTTCAACCTGACAGGCCACCGGTTCGCGCAATTCACCACGGTAGGAAATGATCATCGGCAGCGGCATTCGGTAGAACTGTGTAAGCGTTGCTAACGTATTGATCGTCACACCGATTGCCGTGTTCTGCATAATGATGGCAGGACGTTTGCCACCCATAAAAGCACCAGCGCACAGGCCCATGCCTTCGTCTTCCTTGTTAGAAGGGATATGGAAGATGTCTTTGCGCGCTTCTACTTCCTCGATCACGCCAGCAAGTTGTTTGCACGGCACAGTGGTCACGAAAGAGACGTCATTTGCGACAAGATCATCCACGATCTTTTTGTCGATGTTCATGAGAGAAAAACCTTTCTGAATGGATACAAGTGTTTTCGAAAACGGTCGAGTTAGGTGCTGCGATAAACGTGCACGGCGCAGGGAGCATGGCGCACAACACGTGCAGCGGTGGAGCCCAGTAAATAGTCGCTGAACCCTGGTTTATGTGACCCCATCACAATGCAGTCGATGCTGTGCACCGATGCGTAATCAATGATGGAGCGGTAGGTATGCCCGATTACCATTTCAGCTCTTACACCGTCTAAGTGTTCGGTTTTTGCGTGCAATTCGGCCCGCGCTCGTGCCAGACCTTCTTCTCTGGCCGCATCATCCATATAGGCCTGAATTGATCCTTGTGGCGCTTCATAGATATGCAGTGCAATAATTTCGCCATTGCCCCCTGACAGTGCTTTGGCAATGTCCAAAGTGCCTTTGGATACGCCGTGGTCGAGGGCCATGGGAACGAGGATTTTTTTGTACACGGGGTCTCCGATCGACTATTTTGTTATTACCAAGGGGCAAGAATGATTTTTGGTGCCGCTACTTTTCCGGCACGCAGGTCGGCAAATGCAGATGCGCCTTCCGACAATGGTCGGTCCTGCGTCCAGTCCAGCGGTCCAAGACGCCCGTCGAACAGGGCAGCGGCTGTGTCTCGGAAATCAGTGGCGGTATAGGTATAGGTGCCGATAAACGTGATTTCTTGCAAAGTGGCGCGGCGCACATCGAACCCGGGATTGTCATCACCCAAGCCCACATGCGCAATCACGCCACCTGGCTGTACAAGGTTGGATGCAGACGCACGTGTGACCCCGAAACCAACCGCGTCGATCACAATGGGGAAAGTCAATTCGGTTGACGCAACTGCCGTCTGACCCGTTTGGTCACGCAAAAATGCACATCTGGCGGGGTCGGGTTCAACTATGGTCACGTCGCCCACACCCATAGCCCTGAGCGCAAGGGACGCAGCAAGGCCAATGGCCCCTCCGCCAATCACCAGCGCGCGGCGATCCATGCTGGGGTGTAATGCCTCAAGTGCGAGGCGTGCTGCGTGCCAGCT
>CALBVZ010000105.1 GCA_937969445.1 uncultured Octadecabacter sp.
GTTTTGGGGGTGATCTTGCGGGGCTTGTCTTGGATCAGGGTAATGGAAGTCACGTGTTGGCAAAAGCTGCCTGCGTCGTGATGGTTTTTGCCATGAACATCCATCGCGATTGCGCCGCCAACCGTCGCAAAGCCCGTGCCGGGAACCACGGCAGGCATCCAGCCTTGCGGTGCGAAAACGCGAGTGAGTTCACCGAGCGTGATACCGGCCTGAACGGTCAGTAGGCCAGTTCCGCGATCAAACGAAATGATGCGGTCCAGTTTGGTCATGTCGATGGCTTTGCCACCGGAGTTCAGCGGAGCGTCGCCGTAGGAGCGGCGATTGCCGATTGCGGGGCCGTCGTTGCGTAGCGCTTCGGCGGTGCCGGGGGTGGCGATGTCACCCGTTGCGCGCAAGGCGCGACCCCAGCCGGAATAGGTTTGGTCTTTGGCCCAGATCATGCGGTGGCGGCCTTCTGTGAAATTCGTTCAGCCATCGGGAACACGGCAACGCCGATCAGGATGGCGAACCAGAGTGTTGTGAGGCGAATGACGGCCGTGGCAGGGATTGAGACGTCGAGTGGGATGCCTTCAAGCGATAGCAGCGCAACCATTGCCGCCTCTGCGCCGCCAACACCACCGGGGGCTCCGGTCAAACCGCCTGCGAGGGTGGAGAAAGTAAAGATTGCGATTGCTTTTGCAAAGCCGATGTCAGCGCCCATCCACAGTAACAGCAAATGAAATGCGTAGCCTTCGGCGATCCAACCGATAAGGCCAAGCGTGAGGGCAGCGGCCATGATCGGACCGCTGGAAAAGACGGAAAGGGAACGCGCAGCGGTGCGGACGCGGGCCATCAGGCGTGGAAATTTGCCAATGGTGCGATACAGGAGTGTGACGCCGCCAGCGAGGAGTTTGGGACGTGTCGCGACAAAAGCAGCTGCAAGCGCAAGGAGGGCGACGGGCAGGGCCATCGCGATACCGCCTGCCGAAAACGCGATGCCGCCTGCAAGAATTAGCGCCATCGCTGCAAGGTCAGATGCGCGGTCCATAAGGACCAGCGGAGCCGTACGTTCAACCGCCCAACCTGTTTCACGCTTGAGCCAGCGCATGCGGATTAATTCGCCTACGCGACCGGGGGTGACAGACATCGCAAACCCGCCCAAGAAATGGCGAAGGTCCTGGATCAGCGTTGTCGGAAGGCCAAGCCGGTTGGAAAATAAATGCCAACGGACGCCACGAAACAGATAATTCACAAGACTAAGGGCGAGTAGGATTACGATTTGCGAAAGGGTCAGCTTCATCAGCTGGTGTTTGGTTTCTTCCCAACCCGTCGCAGCGGCCAAGCCGACAAGTCCGGCAATCACAAACGCAAAGAGCAACCCAAGCAGGGCGATATCACGCCACCGTCTTGCAGGCCCTTTTGTCGTCTGTGCTGAGTTTCTCTCAGTTGTGTTAATACTGCTCATCGTCATCATTTCGCGATTAGCGACAGAATAGGGCGAGACTATGACTTTGTCGTCAATTCGGAAACGGTTTTAGCGATGTTTGGGAAAAATGTGCGCTTCCGCGCGTTCTAGTCACAGATTGACGTGAGGTGACGAGAACCGGACTGTTCCGCGCCGGGGCTTATGTGGGAGCCTCCGGCGGGGATATTTTTGAAACAAAAGCAAGGGTTAGTGCCTTGTTTGTTTAGACGATTGTTGCCTCGGTTGCGGCGCGAAGTTCGTCTTCGGACACGCCATCGGCGCATTCAACGATTTTCAGGCCACCGTCAACGACATCGAGCACACCAAGGTTGGTGATGATGCGATCAACGACTGACTTACCAGTCAGTGGCAGCGTGCATTCCTTAAGGAGTTTGCTGTCGCCGTGCTTGTTGGTGTGGTCCATCACGACAATCACACGGCCAACGCCAGCCACAAGGTCCATTGCGCCGCCCATCCCTTTGACGAGCTTGCCCGGGATCATCCAGTTCGCAAGGTCGCCCTTTTCGTCAACTTCCATCGCGCCAAGAATCGCGGCCGCGATTTTGCCGCCACGGATCATACCGAAGGACTGCGCTGAGTCGAAATAGGCTGTGCGGTCCATTTCAGTGATGGTTTGCTTGCCCGCATTGATCAGGTCAGGGTCTTCTTCGCCTTCAAACGGGAAGGGGCCCATGCCCAGCATGCCGTTTTCGGACTGCAGCGTGATGTCTTTGTCGCCGACGTAGTTTGCGACGAGCGTCGGAATGCCGATGCCGAGGTTTACATACCAGCCGTCTTCGAGTTCTTCAGCCGCACGTGCAGCCATTTGGTTACGATCCCACATTATGCTTTCTCCCGAGTTTCGCCGGAGGCGGACGGTCGCGTTGTGCGCTGTTCGATGCGCTTTTCGTGGTCGCCCTGAATGATCCGGTGCACGTAAATGCCGGGCAGGTGGATGCTGTCGGGGTCAAGCGAGCCTGTTGGCACGATTTCTTCGACTTCAACGACGCAGGTTTTCCCGCACATGGCAGCAGGCGGGTTGAAGTTGCGTGCAGTCTTGCGGAATACGAGGTTACCAGTTTCGTCAGCTTTCCATGCCTTCACTATGGCGAGGTCTGCGAAGATGCCGTTTTCCATGATGTAGGTTTCCATGGCGCCGTTTTTACCTGTCGGGAATTCTTTGTGCTCTTTGCCATCTGCGATCACGGTGCCAACGCCAGTTTTGGTGTAAAACCCGGGGATGCCACAGCCGCCAGAACGCATGCGTTCGGCCAAAGTGCCTTGTGGGTTGAATTCGAGTTCAAGTTCGCCGCTCAGGTACTGGCGCATGAATTCTGCGTTTTCGCCAACGTATGAGCTGATCATCTTTTTGACCTGACGGGTCTGCAACAATATGCCGATCCCGAAGTCATCGACGCCCGCATTGTTAGATGCGAATGTCAGGTCTTTGGTGCCAGCGTCTTTGATTGCGCTAAGCAGCAATTCAGGAATACCGCAAAGGCCAAAGCCCCCCGCCGCGATAAACATACCGTCATGTAGCAACCCATCAAGGGCCGTAGCGGCGTTTGGATAGATCTTCTTCATTTAACCCCCCGTGTAAATTTGCCGCATTCAAGCGAGCGGTTGACGGGAAGTCAATGAAATTGCTGCACCGCAGCGCAATTTAGTGGCAAAATTTTCTGATCGCAGGCATCAATCTTTCTTGGGGCTTGCTTTCTTCTTGGTTGTTGCCTTCTTTGCGGCGGGCTTTTTCTTTGCGGCGGGCTTCTTTGCAGGGGCCTTTTTCTTTGCCGCAGTCTTGCGCGCGACTTTCTTGCCAGCCTTAGCTGCCCGCTCCTCGATCAGCGTGACCGCTTGTGACAAAGTCAGATCGGCCACCTCGATCGTATCGGGGATCGTTGCGTTGATTTTGTCCCACTTCACGTAGGGACCGTACTTGCCATCAAACACGTTTACCGGCCCGCCAACGTCGGGATGTTCGCCCAATTCGCGCACAGGCACGGCCGCCTTGCCACGTTGGCCACGGCTGGCAACCTTGGCGGCCAGCAGTTCAACCGCGTGGTTCATACCAACCGTAAACACATCCTCAAGGCTTTCGAGGTTCGCATTGGTGCCACCGCGATCCGACGTGGATTCTGCGTGTTTCAAATACGGGCCATAGCGACCGATGTTTGCGAAAACGTTTACGCCATCTTCGGGGTGGGTGCCGATGAAACGGGGGAGGGACAGCAACTTAATAGCTGTTTCCAACGTGACCTCTTCGGGCGGCCATTCTTTGGGAATAGACTGTCGGTTCGGTTTTTTGTTTTCTTCTGTGACCTCGCCACGCTGGGCATAAGGGCCAAAGCGCCCTTTGTGGATCCAGATTTTGTCGCCGTCGTCTTCGCCAAGCATTTTACCTTCAGGCGGAATACCTGATGCATCTTCGGCACCGGGCGGGCCGAACGCGCGGGTGTATTTACATTCTGGGTAGTTGGAACACCCGATGAACGCGCCGCCGGCACGGGCCGTGCGCATGGACAAACGACCATTGCCACAGTTGGGGCATAGACGTGGGTCTGTGCCTTCCTCATTCGGTGGGAAGATATGGGGCGCAAGAACTTCGTTAATTTTATCAAGAACTTCGGTGATGGAATTGTCCATCGCTTCGTCGATAGTGACTTTGAAATCGCCCCAGAAGTCGGCCAATACCTTCTTGTAGTCGGCATCGCCTGCGCTGACGTGGTCTAGTTCTTCTTCCAAAGACGCAGTGTAGTCGTAGCCAACGTATTTACGGAAATAGTTGGTCAGGAACGCCGTAACGAGGCGGCCTTTGTCTTCAGGGATCAAGCGGTTTTTGTCTTTGCGGACATACTCGCGGTCTTGAATAGTTGTCACGATGGACGCGTAGGTGGACGGGCGGCCAATGCCGAGCTCTTCCATACGCTTAACCAATGTCGCCTCAGTGTAACGTGGAGGCGGTTGTGTGAAATGCTGCTCCGGTGTGACGGATGTTTTGGTGATTGCGTCACCTTCAGCCATCTGTGCCAAACGCTTGTCGTCGTCATCTACGACTTTGTCGTCTTCGTCGTCGCGGCCTTCTTCGTAAACAGCAAGAAAGCCGTCAAACAGAACAACTTGGCCCGTTGCGCGCAGTTCGACCTGACCGTCATCCGACCCGATATCAACCGTGGTACGTTCCATACGCGCGGCTTCCATCTGGCTTGAAATGGTCCGCTTGTAGATAAGATCGTAGAGCTTCTTCTGATCGGGATCAGCGATTTTTGCCGCGTCTGCGTCCTTCATCAGATCCGTCGGGCGCACACATTCGTGCGCTTCTTGGGCGTTCTTTGCTTTGTTCTTATAGATACGGGGGCTGGCAGGGACGTAATCCTTGCCGAACTTTGCAGCAATCGCTTCGCGCGCTTCAGTCACCGCTTCTGGTGCCATGTCGATGCCGTCTGTCCGCATGTAAGTGATGAGACCCGCTTCGTACAAGCGTTGGGCCGCGTTCATTGTCATACGTGCGCCAAAGCCGAATTTACGGCTGGCTTCTTGCTGTAACGTGGATGTCATGAACGGGGCGGACGGGTTCCGGTTGGCGGGTTTCGCTTCGACCTTTTTGACCGTAAGATCGCGGGACTGCACCGCCTGTTGTGCCAGTTCCGCCTGCGTTTGGTTCTCAAGGTCAAACTTTTCCAGCTTTTTACCAGCCAGAACCGTAAGGCGCGCATCAACGGATTGGTTGCGCGGTGTTTGCAGTTGGGCTTTTACGGACCAGTATTCGCGGTTGTTGAACGCCTCGATTTCCATCTCACGCTCAACGATGATGCGCAAAGTGACGGACTGAACACGGCCCGCAGACTTCGCACCGGGTAGGCGACGCCACAAAACGGGGCTGAGTTTAAACCCAACGAGGTAGTCCAACGCGCGCCGCGCGAGATAGGCGTCAACCAAGGGCTGATCGACAACGCGCGGATTTTTCATCGCCTCGGTTACGGCGGATTTGGTGATGGCGTTAAATACGACGCGCGAAACGGGTGTGTCTTTCTTGATAGACTTGCGCTTACGCAACGCCTCTTCGAGGTGCCAAGAAATCGCTTCCCCTTCGCGGTCGGGGTCGGTCGCGAGGATCAGTTCGTTATCGTTCGCCAAAGCGTCTGCGATGGCTTTGATATGCTTTTTCGAGTCGCTTGCGACCTCCCAAAGCATGTCGAATTCGTTGTCTGGATCAACAGAACCGTCTTTTGGCGGCAGGTCACGGACGTGCCCGTATGAGGCCAAGACTGTATAGTCAGACCCTAAATACTTGTTGATTGTCTTGGCCTTAGCCGGAGACTCGACGACAACAACAGGCATAGGAATCCTTTCAAAACACACATCGGTAATGGTTGGGCAAAATGTGGTTGGGCTTAAGGGATTGTCAATGCAGCATCTTGCCAATGCTTTAAAATTTAATCGTTTCAACCTAAATGCGCGCCACGTTACCGCCCAAATCTTTCATTAATGAGGGGGCCTGAGTGTCCAACAAGTGGAAGACAAAAAATATGTTTGAAATTGCGATAGGTATCATCGTCGGTTCGATAATTGTGGTTCTTTTCATTGTTGAACGCGCCATCGGTAATCTTCCGGCGTCCCACTGGATCAGTAAAAAGCTCAAAGGCAAAGAAACTGGGTCTTATAGTGGAACAGGGTTCTATGGTGGTGATTTGGGTGGGCCAGACGGCGGATCAGATTTTGGCGGCTGCGACTAATACGACTTAAACCGCGCGGGCCAGTAATCCGCCGGGTTGGCGAATGACTTTTCCTTCAAGTTCAAGATCCACAAGCAACGGAGCAATGGCCGTTGCTGGCGCGGACAAGCTACGCATGAGCTGGTCTTCCGCCATCGGTGCGGGGTTCAGGCGGTCGAGGATATCTGTGTGAAGCAGCGCGGTTTCGCGCAAAGATCGCGGTTGTGTGGGGGTGTCGAGCGGTAGTTCGGGGGCGGGAGCGCGTGGGTCGCCCAGATGATCTAACACGTCATTGACGCCGCGCACCAAAATCGCGCCATCGCGGATTAGCATGTTGCAACCGGCTGCACGGGCATCAAATGGATGGCCGGGAACGGCGAGAACATCACGGCCTTGGTCCAGCGCTGTGCGAGCAGTTATCATGCTGCCGGACTTGGCTGCGGCCTCAACTACAATGGTCGCTTGCGCCATGCCGGAAATGATACGGTTGCGGGCGGCGAAATGGCGAGGGTGTGGGTGCAGGCCTATCGGTTGGTCGGACAGGCGAAGCCCCTGTTTGGCGATCTTCTGCGCGAGGTTCGCGTTTTCGGCAGGGTAAATAACGTCAACACCGCCTGCCACCACCGCGACAGTTCCAGTGGCGAGTGATCCGTCATGGGCCGCAGCATCAACACCGCGTGCAAGACCGGACACAACCGTAAAGCCCGCCGCGCCAAGGTCTAGTGCAAGTTTGCGGGCCATTCGGGTTCCAAGAGAAGACGCATTACGCGCACCGACAAGGGCAACCATCGGACGTTTGAGGACGCTCGTGGAGCCGGTCATCCATAACATCACGGGTGCATCTTCAATTTCGGTTAAGCCGACCGGAAAATCATCCTCACCGGCAAAGACAAGCCGTGCTTTGGCGGCGTGGCCGGCCTTGAGTTCGCTACGAACGACGCCTTCTGGGCAAATTTTGTAGTCGAGAACACCGGCTTCGTGCGCGATACGCGGCAAGGCCTTTAGCGCGGCGGCAGCGGAGCCATGTTCAGCCAACAAGCGGCGATAGGTGACGGGGCCAACGCGACGAGAGCGCAACAGACGGAGATGATCGACACGGTCATCTTCCGTGGTGGGTGGGAGTGGGGGGTGAGTGGAAGAACAATCGCTCCTGGTCATCGTATTCCCCGTCTGTTGCAAGATCTGGTCTAGATCAAGCAGGTTAACGGAAGGTTATTAAATAGGTGATTATTCCACGACCAAATAAATGATCCGGCTTGGCGTCAAGAACGCGGAGACTTAAACCCAACGCCGATCGCGGTCGGGTGCACAAAATGGATCGCACCCCAGTAAAACAGCGCGAGAATGAGGCCGATAAGGCCAAGCCCGAAAGATCCAATTGTAAGGGCAACACCGTATTCTAAGAACGCCATAAGCAAACCAGCTAAAAAACCACCAAAGGCAGCAACGCCCCAACCTGCAAAGCCACCGGTAGCCGCAATGCCGCTTATGGGAATTGCAAAAATCAGGCCGATCCAGGACACAACAGGCGAGCCAACAAGCATGATCCCGAAGAGTTCAATCATACGAACAGGGGCGGTTTGTGTCCCCGGTGTGCTGGGCATAGAAAACAGCCCGCTGAGGCCCACAATAATTGTCCCGAGAATCACAGGACCAATGAGGACCGCCAACGTCCCCGTCAGGATCGGCCAATGGCCACTGACAGCAAAGCCCGCCGGATTGGTGCGCCAGAAGGGGTAGCGCGACGTGATCAAGTGGCAGCCCCACCGACGGTCAGCCCGCCGATCATCAGGCTTGGCTGGCCAACGCCAACAGGCACCCATTGGCCCGCTTTGCCGCAGTTGCCGATTCCGGGGTCGAGCGCCATGTCGTTGCCGATGCCACGGATTTGCTTGAGTGCTGTGGCACCGTCCCCGATCAGGGTTGCGCCTTTGACGGGTGCGCCGACCTTGCCGTTTTTGACGCGGTAGGCCTCGGTGCAGCTGAATACGAACTTACCATTGGTAATATCGACCTGACCGCCGCCAAATCCAACGGCGTAGATGCCGTCCTTTAGCCCTGCGAGCATGTCTTTGGGGTCGTCCTGTCCGCCAAGCATATAGGTGTTGGTCATACGTGGCATCGGGA
>CALBVZ010000106.1 GCA_937969445.1 uncultured Octadecabacter sp.
GGCGTTAACTACTATGACGGCCAAGGCTTCATGGTTCCACGTGACCTCGGCGTGTCTTCCGCTAAGGATCTCGACGGCGCGACTGTTTGCATCCAGACTGGTACAACAACAGAGCTGAACTTGGCGGACTTCTTCCGTTCCAACAACATCTCCTATGAGCCAGTTCCTATCGAAACGAACGCAGAAGCACAGCAGCAGTACCTTGCTGGCGCATGTGACGTCTACACAACTGACGCGTCTGGCCTTGCTGCGACACGTGCTACATTCGAAGCACCTGGCGACCACGTTCTGCTGCCAGAAATCATCTCCAAAGAGCCACTCGGTCCACTTGTTCGCCATGGCGACAACGAATGGGCTGACGTTGCACGTTGGACATTGAACGCTTTGATCACAGCTGAAGAGCTCGGCGTGACATCTGCAAACATCGCAGAACTGTCTGCTGGCACCAACAACCCTGAGATCAACCGTCTCTTGGGTACTGAAGGTGAACTGGGCGCGATGCTCGGCCTCGAAGCTGACTGGGCTAAGAACGCTATCATGGCGGGCGGCAACTACGGTGAGCTGTTTGAAAAGAACATTGGTGAGAACACACCAATCGGTCTTGCACGTGGTCTGAACGCCATGTGGACTGAAGGTGGTCTGATCTACTCCCCACCATTCCGCTAAACACTACTTAGCAAAGGGCGCGATCTTCGGATCGCGCCCTTTCACCTATGCCTTTCGCATACATAGACGATTTCAATTAAGCCCCTGTTTAACGCGCAGTCGGATCAACCGGCGCGGAGATGAATAGGGCCAGGGAGTTCAGGGATGACGACGCTTACGGATCCACCGAAGGCCAGCTTTCGGCTTAGCCAACTTATCTATGACACACGCTACCGCTCCATCACCATTCAGGTGATTGCGATGATATTGGTGGTTTTGGGGCTTTACTGGCTCGTCAATAATACCATCCAAAACTTGTCCGCATTGGGCAAAGATTTCAATTTCGGGTTTCTGACGCAGCCAGCGGGCTACGACATTAACCAGCGACTGATCGAGTACACCTCTCAGTCGTCTCATTTTCGCGCTGCCATCGTTGGCATTTTAAACACGCTTCTTGTTGCATTCCTTGGGTGCATCTTAGCTACGATCATCGGCGTATTCGTTGGTGTTCTACGCCTTTCAAAGAACTGGGTCGTTAGCCGGCTGATGTCCGTATACGTCGAAGGCTTTCGCAACGTGCCGCTGCTGCTTTGGATTATCGCTATCTTTGCGATCATGACCGAAAGCATGCCGCAACCACGTGATTTCAAAGTCGGCGGTGATGCCGCCATGATCTTGGGCGACAGTGTCGCGGTGACAAACCGTGGCGTCTATGTGCCTGGCGTCGTGTTCGAAAACGGGTTCCTTGGGTCCCCATTGTTGAACTGGCTTCTTGTTGGCGCTGTCTTGATTGCCAGCATCTTCGCGATCCGCTTTGTGCGTGGCCGCGCTGATGCGGTCCAAGAAAGCACAGGCATTCGCCCAACCACTTGGTACCAACAGCTTGCGCTGCTTATCGTGCCAACTGGTGCGTTGTTGTTCCTGATGGGCGCACATCTGCAGATCCCATACATCAAGGGCTTCAACTTCACAGACGGTGTGCATCTTCGTAACTCGCTTATCGCGCTTTGGATTGCTCTGTCTCTTTATACTGGTGCCTTCATCGCTGAGATTGTGCGCTCTGGTATCCTTGCGATTTCCAAAGGACAGTCAGAAGCCGCAGCCGCGCTGGGCCTGCGTCCAAGCCGCACGATGAACCTCGTTATTCTGCCTCAGGCGATGCGGGTCATCATTCCGCCGCTGATCTCTCAGTACCTCAACCTGACCAAGAACTCGTCACTGGCGATTGCTGTTGGTTACATGGATGTTCGCGCAACATTGGGCGGCATCACGATCAACCAGACAGGTCGAGAACTGGAAGGTATTCTTTTGATGGCTGCGTTCTACTTGCTGCTAAGTCTTACGATTTCGGGCGTGATGAACGTCTACAACAACCGCACTCAGTTGCAGGAGCGTTGATATGACCGATACAAACACACACGGCGTCGGTTACGTTCGCAGCGAAATGTTGCCTGAAAAGTCACCACCTGTCGGCCAAAAGGGCGCGATCAAGTGGATGCGTGAAAACCTGTTTTCCAGCTGGCTGAACATCGTTTTGACGGTAATTTCATTGTACGTTGTCTACCTCGCGCTGTCGCTGGTCCTTCCTTGGGCATTTGGCGGCGTTTGGAACGCTGGCTCCCTTACGGAATGTCGCGAAGTCTTGTTCTCGTTCTATAAGGACAGTCATGATGGCGCGTGCTGGGCCGTGATCGAAGACCGCTGGTTGCAACTTTTGTTCGGGTTTTACCCGCCTGAAGAATACTGGCGTCCTGTCTTGGCCTTTGTTCTGCTGTTCGTTGCCCTTGCACCTGTGCTGTTTGCTGAGAAAGTACCGGGACAGTTGATATGGTTCTCGCTCGCATACCCATTCCTTGCGGTTTGGCTGATCTGGGGCGGTTCCTTCTGGACGCCGATGTTCGCTGCGTTTGGTTTCGTCGTTGGTTTCATCGTGCTGAATTTCCTCAGCAAAATCACCGGCCCAATCGTCGCGAACCTTCTTGCGCTGGCAGCAGCGTTGGTTTGGTGGGGCGCAATTATGAGTCCGCTGAGCGATGGTTTACATAAAGCAATTGGCGCTGGGCGTTTGGATGCGACTCTATCAACGCTTGAAACACGCACTGCAGAACTGCCGGCTGAAATCGCCGCACTAGAAGCAGAGGGTGAAGAAAAAACTGCAGAGATCGCAGCTGCACTCGAAGAGAAGAACGCGACCGTCATTGAAATGGCTGGTATCCGCGTTGGTGAATTTGCGATCGAACAGCAGATTGAACCCAAAACTGCGGCGTTCGATCGATTGAATGCAGCTCAAGAAAGCATTTCTGACCTTTCAGACATCTTGGCCGAGTGGGATGGCGCACCGACTGCGGCGTCCGACAGCGAAGCGGCAATCGCCGAAGCGGAACGTGCGGCATCTTCTGCCGATACGCTGGTTGGCAATATCGGGTCTTTGCTGACGGGCGCTTTGTCTGATCTTGAAGAAGACACAGCCGACCTCAACGAAGTGTCCGAGATTATGGTCGCGAGCGCTGCCGAAAAAGATGCGTCCATTTTGGATGATGTTGCTTCTATGGTCGACAAAGAAGAGCTAATCGAACCGCTCGCAGGTCTTATCGAACGTGCTGAAGGTGTATCAACTGCCACATCAGTCTCAGATTTGGGCGCCTTGCGTGCAGACGTTGAAACAGCGATGGCTGGGCTTTCTGCAAACATCGCTTCGCTTGAAACCATTCGGGAAAAAATCGTCGAAACGAATTCGGCTGACCTTGAAGCGCCTCAAGCAAAACTGTTGAGTCAAATGGTGGGCCTGACGGCGTTGCGTAACGATGAATCCAACATCTCACAGGCAGCGTTCCGCGCGTCTACCGAAGCGTCGGAAGCTGGGAACTTCATGAATGCGCTTACCTCTCTTGAGGAACGTGAAGCGTCGTTGCCAGAGTTGCGTGCATCCGTTGATGCGACCCGTGCAGCGCTGCCACGCGCCTATCGCAACATGATCAACGTGAATCAACTTCCCGAAGATGCGACGAACGAAGACCGCGCCGCGTTGTCCGCATACCTCGAAGCAAATAGCCAAGACGTTAGCGTCACTGGTTCTGTCCGCGATACATACGCTGAACTTGGCCGCGTTGGATTGAAGCCTGTCGCGAGCCGTGAAATCGGTGGCTTCACGCTTGCGATCATCATTGGTGTTGCTGGTATCGTTCTTTCATTGCCGCTTGGTATATTGCTTGCACTGGGGCGCCAGTCGCACCTGTTCTTCGTGAACAAGGTTTGCGTGACCTTCATTGAAGTCATTCGCGGCGTGCCGTTGATCGTTTGGTTGATTACTGCGTCCCTGCTTCTGAACTATTTCCTGCCGCCGGGTTCAAATTTTGACTTGATGTTGCGGGTTATCATCATGGTGACGTTGTTTGCGTCGGCCTATATCGCGGAAGTTATTCGCGGTGGCCTCGCAGCGTTGCCAACTGGTCAGTATGAAGGCGCGGATTCTCTGGGTCTGTCTTACTGGCAGTCCATGCAACTGATCGTGCTGCCCCAAGCGATGAAAATCTCTATTCCGGGCATCGTGAACACGTTCATCGGTCTGTTTAAAGACACCGTTCTGGTGGTCTTTATTGGCCTGCTTGACCCTATTGGC
>CALBVZ010000107.1 GCA_937969445.1 uncultured Octadecabacter sp.
CACATGCGTCACGCACGAGGTTACCGCCGCCTAAACCGTACACACGAACACCGTAAGGCTTTGTGGGCTAACATGGCTGGCTCGCTCATCGAACATGAGCAAATCAAAACAACATTGCCTAAGGCAAAAGAACTGCGCCCAATCATCGAAAAGATGATCACATTGGCGAAACGCGGCGATTTGCACGCACGTCGTCAGGCAAACGCACAGTTGAAGCAAGACAAGTATGTCGCGAAATTGTTCGACATCTTGGGCCCACGCTACAAAGACCGCCAAGGTGGCTATGTGCGCGTTATGAAGGCCGGCTTCCGCTATGGTGACATGGCGCCAATGGCGATCATCGAATTCGTAGACCGCGACGTTGACGCGAAAGGCGCAGGCGACAAAGCCCGCGTTGCAGCTGAAGAAGCAGCAGAAGCGTAAGCGACCCAAATAGAATTTGCGAAGGTCCGTCTGTTTCAGGCGGGCCTTTTGCGTTGTGGCATCGGCATCAGCGAACTAGTTTGACCTATGGCTGATCTTTTCGACTCTGGGGCTGCAACGCCCGACACAGCGCCCCGCCCATTGGCGGACCGATTACGTCCGCGCAATTTGGGCGAAGTCATCGGGCAGGAACAGGTCCTCGGGCCGGAGGCGCCACTAGGGGTAATGCTCGCCTCTGGGTCATTGTCATCCTTGATCTTTTGGGGCCCGCCCGGAGTAGGCAAAACGACAATCGCGCGACTTTTGGCAGATGAAACCGACCTGCATTTCATCCAGATCAGTGCAATCTTTACGGGCGTGCCCGAGCTTCGCAAAGTCTTTGAGGCCGCTAAGATACGCCGACAAAACGGCAAAGGCACATTGCTGTTTGTCGACGAGATCCACCGCTTCAACAAGGCCCAGCAAGACGGGTTCTTGCCGCACATGGAGGACGGCACCATTCTTCTTGTCGGTGCCACCACTGAAAACCCGAGTTTTGAACTGAACGCCGCGGTTTTGTCACGGTCTCAGGTTCTCGTTCTTGAACGGCTGTCGCTGGCGGATCTTGAACGTATGGCTCAACGCGCTGAAGGGGAGTTGGACCGTAAGCTCCCCCTCGACGGGCCAGCGCGTGAGAACCTGCTGGAAATGGCGGACGGAGACGGGCGTGCGTTGCTGAACCTGATTGAACAGGTCGCAGCGTGGAAGGTGGACGGCAAGCTCGACACCGATGCGCTAACCACACGCCTAATGAAACGCGCTGCACGTTACGACAAGTCCGGTGATGAGCATTACAACCTGATCAGCGCCTTGCATAAATCCGTGCGCGGGTCCGACCCGGACGCGGCGCTATACTGGTTTGCGCGGATGTTGAAAGGGGGCGAAGACCCGCGTTTCCTTGCGCGGCGTATAACGCGCATGGCTGTTGAGGACATCGGTTTGGCTGACCCGCAGGCGCAACACGTTTGCCTGCAAGCGTGGCAAACTTACGAACGCCTTGGCAGTCCCGAAGGGGAACTCGCCCTAGCGCAGGCGCTGACGTATCTCGCGCTCGCCCCTAAATCCAACGCTGTTTATGTCGCGTATAAGGCGGCGATGAATGCGGCGACGCAAACAGGGTCAGAACCGCCGCCCAAACATATCCTTAATGCGCCAACGTCTTTGATGAAGGACATTGGATACGGCGATGGATACGCCTATGACCATGACGCTGAAGACGGGTTCAGCGGTGCCAACTACTTCCCTGATGGCATGAAACGTGGCGTTTATTACCTGCCTGTTGATCGCGGGTTTGAACGTGATTTGAAGAAGCGCGTCGACTATTTCGCCAAGCTACGTGACAAGCGCAACGGTTGACTCTGTGCGGTGAAAGCATATGACGCCCCGATGATACCAACTGTTCTACAAGTCGCCCTTGGCGGTGCCATCGGCGCCGCAGTCCGCTACGGCGTGGGCGTGGCGTTATTCCGTCCATCGGGTGGTTTTCCGGTTGGTGTCTTGGCTGTGAACATCATTGGCTCGTTCTTGATGGGGGTCGCTGTCGTCTATCTGGGGCAAAAGATGCTGAGCCACCTTAACCCGTTTTTGATGACGGGTATATTGGGCGGCTTCACGACGTTCTCGGCGTTTTCGCTTGAGGCCTATACCCTGTTTGAGCGCGGCGAGGTTGGCCAGGCGGCAACCTACGTAATCCTATCCGTCGTTCTATCCATCGCGGCACTCGTCGCGGGAATTTTAATCATGCGAGGAGTGCTGGCATGAGCCGCGTTCAAATTCTGACTGTCGGCCCGGATGAGGGCGACCAGCGCCTTGATCGCTGGATGAAGCGACGTTTCCCTCACCTCCAGCAAGGTGGCATCGAAAAGATGTGCCGCAAGGGTGAGGTGCGTGTGGAAGGCGGGCGTGTGAAATCCAACACGCGAGTCGAAGTTGGGCAAAGCGTGCGTATCCCGCCGCTGCCAGATGCAGCCCAAGTTGAAAACCGCCCGCGCGACATGAAAAAGGCTGATATCGAACTGATCCAAGGTTGCGTGATCTACAAAGACGACCACGTCATCGCGTTGAACAAGCCCGCTGGCCTGCCAACGCAGGGTGGCAGCAAGCAGCTGCGCCATGTTGACGGTTTCGCCGAGGCGTTGAAGTTCGGCTATGATGAAAAGCCGCGTCTTGTTCACCGTCTCGACAAAGACACATCGGGCGTTCTGATCCTTGCGCGCACGCGCATGGCCGCAAAGTCACTGACCGAGGCGTTCCGTCATCGCAACACCGAGAAGATTTACTGGGCCCTTGTCGCAGGCGTGCCGATCCCGAAACTTGGATCGATCAAATACGGCCTTGTTAAGCAGGGTGGTCATGGTGCGAAGGGTGACAACGAACGCATGAAATGCGTTCACCCCAAAGATGTCGACAAAACCTTCGGCGCGAAACGCGCGCATACGGATTACACCGTTTTGACCTCATTGGCTGACCGCACAGCATGGGTTGCGATGACGCCAGTGACAGGCCGCACGCATCAGCTTCGTGCGCATATGGCTGAGATCGGGCATCCAATCATCGGAGATGGCAAATACGGTGCAGCGGCAGTGCAGGATAACCCTGGTGACGGCTGGGGTGCCGGTATGGGCGAAGAAATCGGTCGTAAGCTTCATCTACATGCGCGGTCCCTTCGGATTGAACATCCAGAGACAGGGAAGGAGCTTTGGATCAAAGCGTCGCTTCCGCCGCACATGGAAAAATCTTGGAGCTTTTTCGGCTGGGCCGAATCCCATGCGCCAGACAATCCATTTGAAGGGCTATTGTGAGCAACGGACATGAGTAACTGGGTCGCGAAACGGTTTTGGACAGATGTGAATGTAGTTGAGCAAGAGGATGGCTTTGCTATCCAGCTTGACACGCGTCCGGTTAAAACACCGGCAAAAGCACAGCTTGTGGTGCCAAGCCACGAAATGGGCGAGGCGGTGGCAGAGGAATGGCGCGCTGTTGTCGAGGAAATCGACCCGAGCGTGATGCCATTTACCCGTTCAGCCAACGCCGCGATCGATAAGGTTTCTGTTCAATTCAACGAAGTCGCAGAGATGCTCGCGGCATATGGCGGCAGTGATTTGCTGTGTTACCGCGCTGAATCGCCACAAAAGTTGGTCGCGCGGCAGGCTGCTGGTTGGGATCCGTTGTTGGATTGGGCAGACAAGACCTATGGTGGGCGGTTGGTGCCGACGCAGGGCATTATGCCAATCACGCAGAATGAAACTGCCTTGGACGCGCTCACTTCGCCACTTTTTTCAGCATCACCGTACGAACTGGCTGCCTTGCATGATTTAATAGCGATGTCCGGTTCTTTGGTAATTGCTCTCGCAGTGACGCAACGTCGTTTAACGGCATCTGATGCATGGGAATTGTCCCGAATCGACGAAATTTGGCAAGAAGAGCAATGGGGTGTCGATGATGACGCGACGCAAGTTGCTGAAATCAAACGAACCGCCTTCTTTCATGCCGCAGTTTTCTACCAAATGGCGAACACCGGTGGTTGCGGGTAAATCGACTGCGATTCTGCGGTAGACTATCCGATTGTCCTGTCGATTTTGCCGGGAATTGTCAGGCGACCCCTTGACGTCTTTGCGGGAATCCCCGCACTCTCCGGCTATTGCGCAGGCTTGCCTGCGTGTATCGCCCTGTCCAACCGGGCAGAACAAAAAATCTCTGTGGCTCACGCAGGGAAACTCAGGAAGGTTTATAAATGAAAAATTCAGTACTCCTCGGCGCACTGACCGTTGCTGGTCTTGCTGCTGGCGCAGCTGCTGCTGGCACGCTTGACGACGTTAAGGCGCGCGGCACATTGAACTGCGGCGTGACGACTGGTCTCGTTGGTTTTGCTGCTCCAGACGCCAATGGCGTATGGGAAGGTTTTGACGTTGGCGTATGTCGCGCTGTTGCGGCTGCTGTTCTTGGCGACCCAATGGCTGTGGAATTCGTTCCAACAACTGGTCAGACTCGCTTCACAGCACTCGCATCCGGCGAAGTCGACTTCCTCGCACGTAACACAACGTGGACATTCTCTCGTGACGTCGACCTTAAGTTCGAATTCACAGGCGTTAACTACTATGACGGCCAAGGCTTCATGGTTCCACGTGACCTCGGCGTGTCTTCCGCTAAGGATCTCGACGGCGCGACTGTTTGCATCCAGACTGGTACAACAACAGAGCTGAACTTGGCGGACTTCTTCCGTTCC
>CALBVZ010000108.1 GCA_937969445.1 uncultured Octadecabacter sp.
AACACGAGGCGGTAGAAACGGATTGGTAGGGACAGCAGATAGGCGAGGGGGGTCATGACAGTTTCCCGAGCGCTTTGGCGAAATCCGCACGCAGGGCTTCAAAGTCGCGGGTTGCTGTGGCTTCTTTTTTGCCGATCAGAACGTAGTCATGGCCCGCTTTGGCCAAAGCGGGCAGGTCGAGCCGTGCAATTTCGCGCAAGCGGCGTTTGGCGCGGTTGCGGGCGACGGCGTTGCCGACTTTCTTGGAACAGGTGAAACCTATCCGTACTGCGGGATCATCGTCACCGCGATCGCGCATCTGAACGGTCAAGCTTGGGGACGTTTGATAACGCGCCTTGGACGCGGCCACAAAGTCAGACCGTTTCTTCATAACAGTTAGACGTGCAAAAACCGCCGCAGGCTGTGCTGTGGCGGTTTCAAACTTTTCATCATCCGAAGTCATAGACTTCGTACGCGATTATGCGCTGAGTTCTGCGCGACCCTTCGCACGACGTGCGTTCAGGATCTTACGGCCAGCTTTGGTGGCCATACGTGCGCGGAAACCGTGGCGGTTCTTGCGAACGCGGTTGGAAGGCTGAAATGTACGCTTCATTGCGTCTCTCCGGTCTATGGGCAAACCCGTGAATGGATTCGAACCCTGTTTAATCTCGAAGCCCAGCTAATAGGAGGGGGTTGGGCGTCTGTCAACGCGATCTGGCGTGAATTTCTGCAACAATGACGAAATCCAACCTGCGAAATGTTACAGTCTTCACGACTTTTGCAACAAAACCGCACGAAAACGGCTTTTGCCATCAATGGGCCGTGATGCAGCTGTGCTTGGGGTACCGAAATTAACGCCTCTCGTCCATCTAGAGTGCAACAAGACACACTAAGGATCAGAGACGTGACCGATATGACCGAAGCAACCCAACCGAATGCGCTGTTAAAGCGCCTACCGATCATTGTGATCGGTGTTGTCGCCGTTCTTGGCGCTTATTTCTTACGTGATTACCTGACGTTTGACGCGCTGGCAGAGAATCGGGAGGCGTTGATTGCGTTTCGTGATGCGAACTACCTGCTGACTGTGCTGGTATTTATCGCGATTTATACGGTGGCTGTGGCGTTTAGCCTTCCGGGTGCGCTGATTCTAACGTTATCCGGTGGTTTCTTGTTCTCAACCTTTCCGGGTTTCCTATTTAACGTAACGGGCGCCACCATCGGAGCAACGGCAATCTTCCTCGCAGCGCGGTGGGGTTTTGGTAAGCAACTGGGCGCTAAGCTGGAAGGGTCCGACGGAATCGTCAAAAAGATCAAAGACGGTATTGATGAAAACCAATGGTCTATGTTGTTCCTGATCCGCCTTGTGCCAGCCGTACCGTTCTTCCTTGCCAACCTGATCCCGTCTTTCCTTGAGGTTCCTTTGCGCCGCTTCGTGATTTCAACGTTCTTTGGCATCATTCCGGGGTCCATCGTTTACACATCTGTGGGCGCTGGGCTGGGTGAGGTTTTTGCAAACGGCGAGACACCGAACCTCGGCATCATCTTTGAGCCGCACATTCTTTTGCCAATCATCGGGTTGTGTGTGCTGGCTGTTCTTCCAATTCTCATTAAGGCCGTGCGCGGCAAGAAAGGCCTGTAATCATGGACCGTATCAAAACAGACGTTTGTATTATTGGCGCAGGGTCCGGCGGGCTGTCTATCGCTGCGGGTGCATCGCAGATGGGGGCCTCTGTTGTCCTGCTTGAGGGCCACAAGATGGGCGGCGATTGCCTGAACTACGGCTGTGTTCCGTCAAAGGCGCTGATTGCCGCGGGTAAACAGGCCTATGCGATGGCCAACACCGGTGATCTGGGTGTCACTGCAGTTAAGCCCAAGGTCGACTACGCCGCCGCCAAGGATCACGTTCGCAAAGTTATCGAGACGATTGAGCCCGTTGATAGCCAAGAGCGGTTCGAAGGTTTTGGCATCAACGTTATTCGCGAATTCGGCGCGTTCATTAGCCCGACCGAAGTGCAAGCTGGTGACACAATCATCGAAGCGCGCCGTTTTATCGTCGCAACAGGGTCAGGCCCCTTTGTGCCGCCAATCCCAGGTTTGGAAGACGTTGACGTTTATACAAACGAAAACATCTTTGATCTGCGTGAACGCCCCGATCATCTGATCGTCGTTGGTGGTGGACCAATCGGCATGGAAATGGCGCAAGCGCATTTGCGGCTTGGGTCTAAGGTGACTGTAATTGAGGGCGCGAAAGCGATGGGCAATGACGACCCTGAGATGGCGGCTGTCGTGCTCGATAAGCTTCGCGCTGAAGGTGTTGAGATTGTTGAGGGGGCACTGGCCAATAAAGTAAGCGGTACCAAAGGCAAGGTGACTGTTCATACCCCTGTGGGTGACTTCACGGGCTCACATTTGTTGATGGCTGTTGGCCGCAAGGTAAACGTCGAAAAGCTCGACCTCGATAAGGCTGACGTTAAATGGGACCGTGGTGGTGTTGAAGTGGGTGCAAACCTGCGCTCTGTCACCAACAAAAAGGTCTACGCGGTTGGTGATGCGGCTGGCGGCCTGCAATTCACACATGTTGCGGGCTATCACGCAGGAGTTGTGATCAAGTCCATGCTGTTTGGTCTGCCGTCTAAACAACGCACCGACCACATTCCTTGGGCGACTTACACGGACCCAGAATTGGCCCAAGTTGGCCTGACTGAAGCGCAAGCTAAAGAAAAGTTTGGTGATCGTCTGGAAGTCGTGCGGTTCCCATACCACGAGAACGACCGCGCCATCGCTGAAGGTAAAACAACGGGTCTTATCAAGGTGATGATCGTTAAGGGCAAACCTGTCGGGGCCTCAATCGCGGGCGCTATGGCGGGCGAATTGATCAGCATGTGGGCGATGGCCATCGCAAATAAAATGAAAATGTCGCAGATCGCTGCAACTGTTTTACCTTATCCAACCGTATCTGAGATTAACAAACGCGCTGCGGGTGCCTATTTTAGCCCGAAGCTATTCGAAAGCAGCAAGGTCAAAGCGATCGTTGGCTTTGTGCAACGCTGGCTGCCATAAAGCGGCTTAACTAGTAGAACGGACGGTATAATGCTCAACTCCCTTTCAGGGCGCTTCTTGATCCTCACGACGGTTTTTGTGCTGATTGCGGAACTGTTGATCTTTGTGCCGTCCGTGGCGCGTTTCCGCGAAGACTACTTCATCAACCATCTTGAGCGGGCGCAGATCGCGTCCCTGTCGTTGCTTGCCGAAGATATGATTTCGCCGGAACTTGAGGCAGAGCTGCTGAAGAACGCGGGTGTCTATAACGTGGTGCTACGCCGCGATGAAGTGCGCCAGCTGATCCTATCGTCACCGATCCCGACGCCGATCCACAAAACCTTTGATATGCGCGAACCCTCAGCGTGGATACTGATCAAGGACGCGATGATGCGGATCGGGGATACCGAAGAACGGGTGATCCGTGTGATCGGCAATCCTGTTCAGGATGGCGGGTTACTTATCGAGATCACATTACCAACGAAGCCATTGCGCGCAGCCCTTATTGAATATGGTATCAACATCTTGATCCTGTCCGCCGTGATTTCGATTATTACCGCCAGCTTGCTGTTCCTTGCGGTGCGTCGATTCATCGTGAAACCCATGCGCGGTGTTGTTGATCACATGCAGGCCTATGCGAAGGCCCCCGAGGACGCGCGGCGCATCATTATGCCCACTGCCGGAATTACGGAGCTTCGCGAAGCGGAAGACGCGCTTGCATCAATGCAGACGCAACTGACTGGTGCGTTGAAGCAAAAAGAACGACTTGCCCAGCTTGGCGGGGCCGTTAGCAAGATTAGCCATGATTTGCGAAACATCCTGACATCGGCCGTGTTGTTTA
Organism: uncultured Octadecabacter sp.; assembly: GCA_937969445.1. Classification (GTDB taxonomy): domain Bacteria; phylum Pseudomonadota; class Alphaproteobacteria; order Rhodobacterales; family Rhodobacteraceae; genus Octadecabacter. Next base: position 3,860 of record CALBVZ010000108.1, read on the forward strand.
CGGACCGCATTGAAACGTCGGAGGATCCGACTGTGCGCCGACTTGCGCCAAAGCTGGTCAATTCGATTACCCGTGCGGTGAACCTTTGCGAAAGCACGCTGGCGTTTGGCCGTGTCGATGAACCAGCCCCCCGTCTTTCGCGCGTATCGCTCTCCGAAATCGTGGATGATGTTGTTGCCGGAGAACGGTTGGCTGTTGGCGACTATGATCTGTCATTCGCAGAAGACATCCCAGCGGGGATGAGTGTACGTGCGGATGGTGAGCAGCTTTACCGCGTCATCGGCAACCTTGTGCGCAATGCGCGCCAAGCCATCGTCGCCACAGGCAAAGCCGGAGAAGTCGCAATTACTGCGGATGAAGATGACGACGTTTGGACGATTGCCCTGACCGATACTGGTCCAGGTCTGCCTGCAAAAGCCCGCGAACATTTGTTCGAAGCCTTTCAGGGCGGCACGACGCGAGGTGGGTCCGGGCTTGGTCTTGCGATTGCAGCCGAACTGGTGCGTGGACATGGCGGGCGCCTCGATCTGGAACGCACAGACGAGACCGGCACGCGCTTTGTAATTAGCCTTCCAAAATCCGACCTGACACTTTCCCCGCAGATTGCGTAGTTTGCCCCTTGCAATGGTCCCGCGTGGCGGCTACATCGCCCGCAGTGGACCGATAGCTCAGCTGGATAGAGTACCTGACTACGAATCAGGGGGTCGGGGGTTCGAATCCTCCTCGGTCCGCCACTTCCAAATTTTAAGCGATACAAGACGCGCTGCGACTAGGGTGCGGCGGTGCTTTCGCGAACGACAAGCGAGACCGGAAGAACGGCAGCCTGTTTCGCGTGCGTTTCATCCGGGGCCATGATCCGCGTCATCAACAGTTCAGCAGCGGTTTCACCAATCACGAGACGGTCTTGTTTGATCGTGGTGAGCGGTGGAATGAATTGTTCGGCCAAGTCGATGTCATCAAAGCCCATCACTGATACATCGTGCGGAACTTTGATGTTATGCCGCGACAGTTCGGCAATAAACCCCATCGCCAATTGATCGGACGCACAAAAGACTGCGGTTGGGCGGTCTTTCATTGCGATCCATGCTTGCGCAGCTTTGCAACCGGCGGTGAGTGAGAAGTCACCAGAAATGATCCATTCAGGGTTTGGCGCGAGTTTGAGCTTTGCGACCTCTGCAGTAAACGCATCCTTACGCGTGCTTGATAGAATGTTCCCTTCAGGGCCTGTGACATGGGCAATTTTACGATGCCCAAGTTCAAACAAATGGTTCACGGCAGTGCGTGTTCCGTGTCTATTTTCGCATCGAACTGACGTAAAATTGGCACCGTCGACCCATTCACAGGCAAACAGGATGCGGTCTGATTGTGGCGCGTTTTCCAGCATTTGCACAACGTCCGAATCTAAGCCGCCATCAAGAATGATCATTCCATCAGCACGTGCGTCGTCTAGATAATCGATCAGACGTTCACCGCTGTCATGCACCTGTTTCGTGCTGGCGATAAGCATCGAATATCCTTGCTTAGACAGATGCCGAGAGATGCCTTCAAGGATGGTAGAGAAGAAGGGGTTGGCAAGATCAGGAAGCAATACCAGAACCGAATGCGAACGTTGCGTGCGCAGGTTTCGCGCCGCACGATTAATTCGATATCCCGTGACTTTGACGGCCTCAGATACACGCCGCCGCGTCGATTCGGAGACGACTTCAGGGTTCGAGAGCGTACGAGAAACCGTCGCTGTCGAAACTTTTGCAACTCGTGCAACGTCCTGAAGTGTCGAGGTTTTCACCAATGTTTTCCCCTGTGCCGGTCAGTTTCTGTGCAATCGATTACATAATTAGTTGACACAAACATCAATACAGCACCAGAATGTAATCGATTGCAGGCAGGAAGAACGCGCCGCGATCGCAAATACTTGGCGGGAATCCGCATTTTCTGGGAGGAAAAAATGTCTACTACTTTGAAGTCACTGATGATCGGTACGGCGCTTACAGCTGCCACCGCGTCACACGCAATTGAACTGGAAGTCACCCATTGGTGGACTTCTGGTGGTGAAGCCGCTGCGGTTTCCAAATTTGCCGAAGCATGGAACGCGACAGGCAACACATGGATTGATGGCGCGATTGCCGGTTCTGGTAGCACTGCACGCCCGATCATTATTTCCCGTATTCTTGGCGGTGACCCGATGGCAGCGACACAGCTGAACCACGGTCGCCAAGCTGAAGAGCTGATCGAAGCAGGCTTGATGCTGGACCTGACAGACGTGGCCGAAGCCGGTGGCTGGGCAGATGTTGTGAACCCGTCTTCCTTGTTGGATGCCTGTACGTTGGATGGCAAAATCTACTGTGTTCCTGTGAACATTCACTCCACACAGTGGATTTGGTTGTCTCATGCGGCGTATGCAAACGCTGGTCTTGATGTGCCGACAGATTGGCACGAGTTTGTTGCATCCGCACCTGCATTGCAGGAAGCCGGAACATTGCCACTCGCAATGGGTCAAGCAGGCTGGCAGCAGAACATCGCATTCGGTGCGATCACGCTTGCAGTTGCTGGGCAGGAAGCTTGGAACGAAGTGAACATCAACAAGAACGCCGATTTCGCGCGTGGCCCAGAATACACAGCAGCATTCGAAGCGGTTACAGCGGCACGCGACTTCGCAGCTGAATCCAACGTTCAGGATTGGAACCTTGCGACAAACATGGTCATCACCGGTGTTGCTGGTGCGCAGATCATGGGTGACTGGGCGCAAGGCGAATTCGCCATTGCTGAGCAGGTTGAGGGCGAAGATTATTCCTGTCTTCCAGGTCTTGGTTTGAACCCAGTAATCGACACAGGTGGTGATGCATTCTACTTCCCAGTTAACGATGATCCAGAAATCACTGCAGCACAAAAAGAACTTGCCGCTTTATTGATTTCCCCAGAGGCGCAAGTTTCTTTCAACCTAGCAAAAGGTTCACTGCCTGTGCGCGGTGATATCGACATGTCTGCGGCCAACGGCTGCATGCAGAAGGGTCTGGAAATTCTCGCGAACGGTGGCGTTCTGCCTTCTGGCGATATTTCCTTCTCGGCTGATACGCAGACACAGATCGAAGATCTGATGGCCCAGTTCTGGACCAGCGATATGTCTGCTGCGGACGCGCAGGCTGCTTACGCTGAACTGATCGAAAAAGCTGACTAAGCGTTATTTTGATCCAGTCCGGCGGCTTAGGCTGCCGGACTACCTCACCCTCTTACATTTCATTGATTTGGAGCCGACACGATGACCGTGGCCTCGGACCCCCCCTCTCATACGGCAAAGCGCCCTAGAAAACTGTTCAAGAATTGGATGGCAAAGCTGGCGTCCCTGCCGATGATCCTCACGGCGCTCGTCGTTTTTGTGGGCGGCACCGCCTGGACTGTCACCTATTCCTTCACGAGCTCGCGTATGCTGCCCAAGACGAACTGGGTTGGCTTTGATCAATACGAACGTCTTTGGAATACCGACCGCTGGATCATTTCGATCAAGAACCTGGGAATTTACGGTGGTTGTTCGATGGTTCTGACGTTGGTTCTTGGGTTCAGCCTCGCGGCATGTCTCGACCGAAAAATCCGCTTCGAAAGTGCTTTCCGTTCAATTTTCCTATATCCTTTTGCTTTGTCTTTTGTGGTGACCGGCCTTGCATGGCAATGGATTTTGAACCCCGACTTTGGCTTGCAAAGTGTCGTGCGCGGTTGGGGTTGGGAAAGCTTCACGTTTAACCCGCTCAACGATCCGAATACCGTAATTTACGGCCTACTGATCGCAGGTTTATGGCAAGGGACGGGGCTGATCATGTGCATCATGCTTGCCGGTCTGCGCGGCATAGATGAAGATATCTGGAAAGCTGCGCGAGTCGACGGAATTGGCACGATCAAAACCTACGTGATGGTTATCATTCCAATGATGCGCCCAGTCTTTATCACAGCACTTGTGTTGATCGCATCCGGCATCATCAAACTATACGATCTGGTCGTTGCACAAACCGGAGGCGGGCCGGGCCTGTCATCCGAAGTGCCCGCTAAATATGTCATCGAATACATGTTCCGCGCCCAGAACTTGGGCCAAGGCTTTGCGGCCTCAACAATGATGTTGTGCTCCGTTGTGATCATCCTGATCCCGTGGGCCTACCTCGAATTTGGAGGCAAGAAACGTGGCTGATATGACAACAAACACATCCGCAGAACCACGCGGACCAAAGCCAAAGAAGGCTTTCTCTCGTGGAAACATTTTCCTTTATGGCACGCTCATCGTTGTTTCGATGTACTACCTGCTGCCGCTTTATGTGATGATCGTAACATCCCTAAAGGGCATGCCGGAAATCCGTATGGGCAACGTGTTTAGCCCGCCGATGGAGATCACCTTTGAGCCGTGGGTGAAGGCATGGGCAGAAGCTTGTACCGGCATCAACTGTGACGGGTTATCGCGCGGTTTCGGCAACTCAGTCCGAATTTTGATCCCGTCGATTGTGCTGTCCATCGCGATTGCGTCGATCAATGGGTACGCGCTGAGCAACTGGAAGTTCAAAGGGTCTGAGACCTTCTTCACGATCTTGATTATCGGTGCCTTCATTCCGTATCAGACGATGCTGTATCCCATTGTGATCATGCTGCGTGAAATCGGGTTGATGGGGTCGATCTGGGGGCTTGTGCTTGTGCACACAGTCTTCGGGATGCCTATTTTGACGCTGCTATTTCGCAATTACTTCTCGTCCATTCCTGAAGAGTTGTTCAAAGCAGCGCGTGTTGATGGTGCCGGCTTCTGGCAGATCTATTTCCAAATCATGCTGCCGATGGCGCTTCCGATCTTTGTGGTCGCGATCATCTTGCAAGTTACCGGCATCTGGAACGACTTCCTGTTTGGCGTGATCTACACCAAGCCCGCGACGTATCCGATGACGGTGCAGCTCAATAACATCGTGAATTCGGTGCAGGGCATCAAAGAATACAACGTAAACATGGCCGCGACCCTGCTGACGGGTCTGGTTCCTCTCATCATCTATTTTGCCTCCGGCAAACTCTTTGTTCGCGGCATCGCCGCTGGCGCAGTTAAAGGCTGACACACTCATGGCAAACTCTGTAGAAATTAAAGACTTGGACCTGAATTTCGGGGCCGTCAAAGTTCTTAAACAACTTAACCTCGACATCGCGGAAGGTGAATTTCTTGTGCTGCTCGGATCGTCTGGTTGTGGTAAATCAACGCTGTTGAACTGCATCGCAGGTCTGCTTGACGTTTCTGGCGGGCAAATCTTCATCAAAGGTGAAAACGTTACATGGGCGGAACCATCTGACCGCGGCATCGGAATGGTGTTCCAGTCCTACGCGCTTTACCCGCAGATGACGGTACGCGGTAACCTGTCGTTCGGTCTGAAAAATGCCAAGGTACCAAAAGCCGAAATCAACAAGCGGGTAGATCGGGTCGCTGAAGTTCTGCAAATCGAAGCACTTTTGGATCGTAAACCCGGTGCATTGTCCGGGGGCCAGCGCCAGCGCGTAGCGATCGGGCGTGCATTGGTGCGGGACGTGGATGTGTTCCTGTTCGACGAACCGCTGTCCAACCTTGATGCGAAACTACGTACCGATCTGCGCGTCGAGTTGAAGCGACTCCACCAGAAGCTTAAGAACACGATGATCTACGTGACGCACGATCAGGTCGAGGCGATGACACTGGCTGACCGTATCTCGATCATGAAAAACGGTTTGATCGAACAGCTCGACACACCCGAAGTGATCTACGCCAAGCCTTGCAATAAATACGTTGCAGAGTTCATCGGCTCACCTGCTATGAACCTGTTTGAAGGCCAACTGAATGGCACAGTGTTTTCTGGTGATGGCTTCAACCTCGACGTCGACGGTTATGAGTTTGCGACACAAACACGTGGTGAAACGGCTGCCTGGTTGGGCATTCGCCCCGAGCATATCCTCACAGGGGACGCCGCCAAAAACGCGGCTTTTTCTGGAACGGGTGTGATTGACATCGTTGAACCGATGGGGTCAGACACCTTGGTTTGGGTGAGCTTTGCAGGGCAATCCATACGCGTCCGAACGGAAGGCCAATCAGGTCTGAAATCCGGTGAAAAACTGACAATCGGATTTGATGCGGCTCGGCTGCACCTGTTCGACGCAAAGACTGAAATTCGACTCTAATTCCGGAACGAGACACATGACACCAGCACTCCAACTGTATTCAATGCGCGACTGCGCAGACCAAATCGCGCTACTGGCGCAGCTGCCAGCCCTTGGGATCACCAAAGTTGAAGGCTACGGCGGCGTTTATGGCGACCCTGCTGCCTACCGCGCGGCGATGGATACCAACGGAATTTCCATGCCATCCGGCCACATGGGGCTGGACGATATCGAAGCTGACTTTGAAGCCACGATGAACATCGTGACAACGCTCGGCATTAAGCGGGTTTTCGCGCCCTACATTGAAGAAAAAGATCGCCCCGAAACCAAGCAGGGCTGGGCCGATCTGGGCGCGCGGTTGAACGCTGCGGGTAAGAAATACGCGGAACGCGGTATCTCGTTTGGGTGGCACAACCACGACTTCGAATTCGTCGCGCTTGCGGATGGCAGCGTGCCAATGGACGTACTGCTAGAGTCCGCGCCAGATATCGCATGGGAGGCCGATCTTGCATGGGTCGTTCGCGGCGGGCGTGACCCGATCGAATACATCCAGCGTTACGCGGACCGTCTGTCAGCCATTCATGTCAAAGATATCGCTGCAGTTGGCACCAATCTGGATGAAGATGGTTGGGCCGACCTTAGCGCAGGCACGATGGATTGGGCCGCGCTATTGCAGGCTTGCCGCAATGCGTCGAGTGATCTGATATTCGCCTTAGAACACGACAAGCCGAGCGATCCGGTTGGCTACGCAACCCGTTCAGCCGCGGCATTCAAAATTCTGTGGGAGAACACGCATGACTAATACGCTTGGCGTTGGCATCATTGGATGCGGGAACATTTCGGCGGCGTATCTAAGTCTCGCGCCGATGTTCAAAGGTTACGTCATCGTCGCGGTGGCGGACATTAATATGGAGAACGCGAAAGACCGTGCGGCCGAATTTGGCGTACGTGCTGAAACGGTCGAAGACCTGCTTGCAGCGACTGATGTTGATCTGGTTATCAACCTTACGATCCCAGCGGCCCACGTCGATGTTTCCCGTGCCATTCTACAGGCAGGCAAACACGTCTATTCCGAAAAGCCATTTGTTCTGAGCCTTGCCGAGGCACAAGAGCTTGGCGATTTGGCAAAAGCCAACGGTCTGCGGATTGGATCGGCACCTGACACATTCATGGGCGGCAGCCACCAGTTGGCCCGCAATTTGATTGATCAAGGCGCGGTCGGAAGCGTCATGTCCGGTGCGGCGGTGGTTATGTCCAGCGGCATGGAAGATTGGCATCCGAACCCTGATTTCTTCTTTCAGAAAGGTGGCGGCCCGATCCTTGACCTTGGCCCGTACTACATCTGCAATCTCGTGCAACTTCTCGGTCCCGTCAAAAAGGTCACGAGCTTTACGGGCATGGCCAGCGAAACGCGTACAATCGCTAATGGTCCACGTAATGGCGAAACCGTTCCGGTCGAAACGCCAACGACGATCCATTCTGTACTGTCTTTTGAATCTGGCGCGATCATCACACTGCTTGCCAGCTGGGATGTCTGGGCCAGCAATCACCCAATCATGGAGCTTTACGGCACCGAAGGGACAATGAACCTGCCTGACCCGAACTTCTTTGGTGGTGAGTTGACAGTGACAGAGCGCGGCGGCGATCCGATTGAGAAATCATGGGATCACCCGTTCAACGTTCCCAATTTTGAGGAAAACCAAGCCAACTATCGCGGCGCTGGTTTGGCGGACATGGCTTTGGCGATTTCTGAAGGTCGGCCACATCGCTGCAACGACGAATTCGCAACCCATGTGGTCGAAGTCATGACTGCGATCCTTGAAGCAGGGGACGACGGTGTCGTGATGACAATGAAAACAACCTGCGACAAACCCGACGTGCTAGGCCCCGATGCGGCCCGCGCACTATTGGCGTAGTCTCTAATTACGGAGAGTAAGATGACGAGATCTATTAAAGGCCCCGCACTGTTTCTCGCCCAGTTTTTGGGGGATGAGGCGCCGTTCAATTCCTTACCCGCGATTGTCGAATGGGCTGCGGGTTTAGGTTATAAGGGTGTGCAAATTCCGACATGGGATGCGCGGGTCTTTGATCTGGAAAAGGCGGCGTCTAGCCAGACCTATTGTGATGAAATCACACAGGTGTGTGCAAAGCACGGTGTGACCATCACGGAATTGTCGTGCCACCTGCAAAGCCAACTTGTGGCGGTGCATCCGGCCTATGACACAGCTTTTGATGCCTTCGCGCCCGAGCATTTGCACGGCAAACCTGCTGAACGCCAAGCATGGGCTGTGGATCAGGTCATCAAGGTGGCGCAGGCGTCAAAGAACCTCGGGTTGAAAGGGGCTGTTGGTTTTACAGGATCGCTGGCGTTCCCGTATCTTTACCCTTGGCCCCAGCGCCCTGCAGGGCTGATCGAGGAAGCATTCGGCGAACTTGCGCGTCGTTGGAAGCCGATTTTGGATGTCTATGACGAAGCTGGCGTTGACTTAGGCTTTGAAATTCACCCCGGTGAAGACGTGTTTGATGGCACCACGTTTGAGCGTTTCCTTGCGGCCCTCGATAACCATCCCCGCTGTAAGATCACGTATGATCCATCGCACTTCTTGCTGCAGCAAATGGACTACCTCGCGTTTATCGACATCTACCATGACCGCATCAGCGCCTTTCACGTGAAGGATGCCGAGTTCAACCCGTCTGGGCGGCAAGGCGTGTATTCCGGTTACGCCGATTGGACCGACCGTGCGGGCCGGTTCCGCTCATTGGGGGATGGTCAGGTCGATTTCAAAGGCATCTTCTCAAAGCTTACCCAATACGGGTTTGATGGCTGGGCGGTGTTGGAATGGGAATGT
>CALBVZ010000109.1 GCA_937969445.1 uncultured Octadecabacter sp.
ATCCACTTCGAATGTCACAAGTTGACGGGCAGGGGTTTCAGCCTCGGCGGCGGCTTTCCCGATGAAGTCCTTATCCCACTTGATGAAGCGATCCATGCCTGTTTCGGCGGCGGTATAGTCGGGTGAAAACTCGCGCATCCATGAGCCAAAGAAGCGGTCCAACCGCAGCGACATGATTGCCCGCATTCCGAACAAGGATAGGCCCATCGGCTGGCCTGCGTTCCACAATGTTGTCCACAGTGCGCGTTGGTCCATTGGATCGCAGTAAATCTCGTATCCCAGATCACCTGTGTAGGACACACGATTGACAGTGCAGGCGACCTGCCCAAGCGTCATCTGGCGCACGTCCAGAAATTTCATATTTGCATCATCGCGGGTACACAGCTTTAGAAGTTCACGAGACTTTGGTCCTGCAATCGAAAATCCATTCATTTTATCGCTTATATTTTCGATACTTACGCCATCTTCTTGATGTTGAAGAAACCAGCGCATGTGCTGCGCCTGCGCGCCATATGAGGCCGTCAGAATGAAGGTGCTTTCATCCAAACAAGACACCGTGAAATCGCCCAATAGCTTGCCTTTTGGAGACAACATAGGCGTCAAGGAAATGCGTCCAACTTTTGGGATACGCCCCGCCATTATCCGGTCCAACCACGCCCGCGCATTTACACCCTTAACGCGATATTTTCCGAAGTTATGCACTTCGGTGATCCCGACATTCTCGCGCAGCGATTTGACCTCACGTGCGACGGCCTCAAATGCGTTTGAGCGGCGAAAGGATGGGTCCTCAAATGTGGGTTCATCCCCTTGGGCAAAGTAGTTTGGAACCTCTAGCCCATACTGATGGCCCCAAACCGCGCCACGCTGGGAAAAGATGTCATACATCGGCGTCATACGGTGTGGGCGTGCAGCGGGAAGTTCTTCGTTTGGATAGGCGATAGAGAACCGTTTTTGATAGTTCTCAATGACCTTGGGGCGCGTGTATCCCGGTGTGATCCAGTCACCGAACCGCGCCACGTCCATTGCGGTAACGTCACGCTCGCATTCGCCCTCAACCATCCATTGTGCCAGCATCAGGCCCACGCCGCCGCCCTGTGAAAACCCGGCCATAACGCCACAAGCGGACCAATAGCCCTGCAAACCTGGGATCGGCCCGACGAGCGGGTTGCCGTCAGGCGCAAAGGTAAACGGGCCATGCACGACCGATTTTACACCAGCACGTTCAAGCGCAGGGAACCGTTTGTAGGCATGTTCAATGCTGTCCTCGATTTTATCAAGATCATCTGCAAGCAGCTCTGCACCAAAGCTCCATGGTGTTCCATCCACGGCCCAAGGGCGGCAAGGCTGTTCATAGAACCCGATGCAAAGTCCGCGGCCTTCTTGGCGCAGATAGCTCTCGCCAGCAGGGTCCATCACATGCGGGTGCTCGCTATCACGTGCAACGATTTCAGGAATGTCGTCGGTGACGATATATTGGTGCTCCATCGGGTGCAGAGGTGCGTAAATGCCCGCCATCGCCGCGACTTCACGCGCCCAAAGCCCACCCGCGTTCACCACGTTTTCCGTGTGGATCGTGCCTTTGTCAGTGACCACATCCCAGGTGCCGTCAGCCCGCTGCGTCGTTGCTGTGACCATGCAATGTGTGACGATCTCAGCGCCGCCCATACGGGCCGCTTTGGCATACGCGTGGGTCGTACCGCTTGGGTCAAGGTGGCCATCAAGCGGATCATACAGCCCGCCAACAATACCATCCGTGTTTGCGATCGGTGCGATTTTCTTGATCTCCTCTGGACCGACAATCTCGGTCTCGAGGCCCAAGTAACGGTGCTTGGCACGTTCCGCGACAAGCATGTCAAAGCGGTCTTGATTGTCCGCCAGTGTCACGCCGCCTACGTGGTGCAATCCGCAGGACATGCCTGTGATTTCTTCTAACTCTTTGTAAAGTTTGATGGTGTAGCCCTGAAGCGCCGCCATGTTTGTGTCGCCGTTGAGCGTATGGAACCCACCTGCTGCATGCCATGTTGACCCGCTCGTTAGTTCTGAGCGTTCTAACAACATCACATCTGACCACCCCAGCTTTGTAAGGTGATATAACACAGACGCGCCGACAACGCCTCCGCCAATGACAACAACGCGGGTGGTGGTTTTCATAACATGCTCCTTCTTACCGCAACGTATTTTTTATCGGAAGGCTTTGAAAGTCTGTTCGCGACAGGATGTGTCGCCTTACGGCAAATGATCTCTTGGGTGGAGTTTCACAGTAAGCGTAGGAGACATTGATGAGACTTGTTCTACTCACAGCATTCGCCACCCTATTTGCGGCAGACGCACAAGCTGATACCGTCACTTTTGACGGCAGCATCGGGCCGTATGACATTGAGGCCGAGCTAACGCGCAACGGTGATGAGCTGGTGGGACGTTACCGCTATGCAGGGCGCGACACGTGGCTGGATTTGACAGGTGACGCGTTCGGGCAAGACGTCATTCAGCTGAGCGAGCAAGTAGATGGCCAGACAACAGGAACGTTTTTTCTTGAGGTCGTGAACGATCAGCTTGATGGCTATTGGGTAAACGAAACCGACGAATATTCTACGCAATTGACGCCACCCCGGGGCGCGCTCGTTTCCTTGCTTGATCCAGTTGCGGAAGCACAGGTTAATTCTTCAGTGACGGGGCAGTATTTCACTGGTGGTCATTGGGTCAATACGATGTGGGCGCCACGCTATGAAGTTGCGTTCAATGGCGGCGACGTGAATGTCGTCTCCGTGTCGCCTGATCTCATTTACGTCCGGTTCGAATTTATAGTCGGGCCGACTTATCATTTTGCGTATTTCGAAGGGTTCGCGCGGCGAACGAACGAGAAGACATTTGTGCATGACTTGGTTCTTGAGGGGGGGAGCGAACCTTGCCGATTGGTCTTTACGTTTGAAGACGCCACACTTTCGATAGACGACAATAACAGCGGTTTTGCCTGCCAGTTCGGGATGCGGGCCCATGCCAATTTCGACCTTAACAAGGTCAGCGATATTGCAGAATTTGAGGATAACTAATGCGAACACATGCCCAAGCAGTTGTCATCGGGGGCGGCGTCATCGGTTGCTCGATTTTGTATCATTTGGCGAAACTTGGCTGGAGAGATGTGGTTCTGCTTGAGCGCGATGAGCTGACATCAGGGTCCACATGGCATGCAGCCGCAAACATTCACGGGTTGCACGATAGCACAAATATCTCGCGTATTCAGCACTATACGATGAACCTATATAATGAGCTTGAGGCAGAGACGGGCCAGTCTTGCGGTGTATTTCAACCCGGTTCGCTTTACTTGGCGCAGACTGAAGAGCGTGAACATCAACTGCGGCTTCAGGCGGCTAAGGCCAAGTTTTACGGGATGAACTTTCATGAGGTTAACCGCGCCGAGGCTGAAGCGCTGCACCCAATGGTCAACTACGACGGCATCCGATGCATCATGTTTGAGCCCGATGGCGGCAACGTGGATCCAAGCGGTGTGACCAACGCATATGCGGTCGGTGCACGGCAACGCGGCGCTGAGATCATTCGTTTTTGCCCCGTGACGGCGACTGTGCAACAGCCTGATGGGACTTGGGTTGTTGAAACGCCAAAAGGCAACATAAGAGCGGAGTGGGTAATAAACGCCGCGGGGCTTTGGGGGCGCGAAGTTGGCAAATTAGCAGGGATCGAGCTGCCGCTTTTGCCGACGGAACACCAGTATTTTGTAACCGAAACCATCGCAGAAATTGCTGACATGGATCGCCGATTACCGTCTGTCGCGGATCGTGACGGCGAATACTATCTACGCCAAGAGGGGCAAGGTCTGCTCGTCGGGGCCTATGAAAAAGACGTGCGGTTCTGGGCTGAAGACGGAACACCGCAAGGGTTTGGGCATGAGTTGTTTGCAGATGATCTAGAACGCATCGAGGACAACATGATGCGCGCGATTGATCGTGTGCCTGCCGTTGGTGAGGCGGGGATCAAGCGGGTCATTAATGGTCCGATGATCTGGTCGCCAGATTCCAACGTATTGTTTGGTCCGCATCCAGACCTGTCGAACTATTTCTGTTGTAACGGAATTATCCCGGGCTTTTCCCAGTCGGGCGGCATGGGCCTCATGGCGGCTGAATGGATCACCAAAGGTGAAAGCAGCTATGACATGTTTGCGTGGGACGTAGCGCGGTTTGGCAAATGGGCCGATGCGAAATTCACCAAAGCGCGGGTCGGGGACCAGTATGCGAAACGGTTCGCGATCCATTTCCCAAATGAGGAACGCGATGCTGGGCGACCTGTGCGCGTGCGATCGGTCTATGAACAGCAAAAAGAAATGGGGGCCGTGTTCGGGTTGAACTACGGCTGGGAACATCCGCTGTATTTCGATGCGGACACACCTGAAAGCGCTGGATTTGTGCGCCAACCTTGGTTTGAAAGTGTCGGGCGCGAGGCCAAGATGTTACGCCAAACTGTTGGCGTGATTGATATTTCTAACTTCGCCAAATACCGCGTTGCAGGGACCGGGGCCAAAGATTGGTTGAACGCTGTGTTCGCCAACAACATGCCCAAAGCCGTGGGTCGTTCGTGCCTGACGCCATTGATCGGGGTGAATGGTGGGATTGCAGGGGACTTTACCGTCACGCGCATGGGCGAGGACGAGTTTTGGATTATCGGGTCTGGCATGGCGGAACGCTATCATCAACGGTTCTGGAAAATGGTTCCGATGCCTGACGATGTAACGTTTGAAAGCAAGACGGATGCTTGGTGCGGTTTCAATATCGCGGGACCTGCATCACGTAAGGCGTTGCAAACGCTAACGAATGCGTCTTTGGACACGGCTGACTTCCCGTTCATGCGGTCCAGATGGTTAGAGATCGCGGGTGCGACCTGTCTTGCGTTGCGGGTGTCGTTCACCGGTGACCTTGGCTGGGAGATCCATTGTCAGGCCGAAGATCAAGCTGCTGTCTATAAAGCGTTGCTATCTGCTGCGCGCCATGAAGACGGCGGGCCTGTGGGAAGCCGCGCATTGATGTCGTTGCGCGTTGAAAAGGGCTACGGGTCATGGGGGCGTGAGTATTCACCAGAATATTGGCCGCAGGAAGTTGGTCTTAATCGGCTGATTCAAAAAGAAAAGGAATTTCTTCATAAAGACAGTTACTTGGAGGTAAAAGATAATCCATCACGTGAAGTTTTGTCGCTGATCCATGTGCAAAACGTAACCACGGCGGATGCCACAGGTGGCGAGCCGATATTTCTGCCTGATGGAACACCTGTTGGTCGCGTCACGTCCGGCACCTACGGCTATTCAGTCAATATGAGTTTGGCGCTTGGGTACCTTAAAGGCACCCCCGCAGGAACGGAGGTTGACGTGATGATCCTTGGAAAGCCGCATCGTGGCGTGGTGCTGTCTGAGCCGCCGTTCGACCCGAAGGGTGAGCGGCTCAGAGCGTAGTCAAACGTCGTACACATCCTGTATGTACAGTTTACGGAATGATGCGCGTGTATTTGGTGCCTTCAATTGTTGCACCAGCTCGGAAGCCTGCCTGCGCAAACACAACCGCAATAACAGGGGCAAGGGACGTCGTGGTTTCAGCCCGAATGGACTCGCCCGTATCTTGCAATGCGTATTCGATGTCTGCACCCGCCGCCCAGCCGTTTGCACGGCGGAAATCTATCAATGCGTCTTGCGTCATGAAAAACAGCACAGTCGAGAACTGCTGTCCGCCAATTTGTAGCCCTGCGCTCGCAGAGGCTGCGGAATAATAATCGACAGTGGAATTGCCGATGCGCAACGCACCGCGCCCGAATGAGCCGCCAAGCCCAAGTCCGGCTTCGGTGACGACGGGCATCACTAACATGCCGCTTGCCTTATTGGCGAGATCGCGGGTTCCAGAGTAATTGTTGTACATAAATTGCAGCGTGCTATCGACGCGGCTGTCGATAACGGCGCTGCCATTGCCGCCAATGCCATTGCCACATGCGGACAATCCAGTGGTCGCAAGCGCGGAAAGCGCAAAATTGCGTCGTGTGATTAGGGTCATAACTGCCTCGTGCCTATTAGATCGGGGTTTGTCCCCGTTATGGCGCAAACTATAGGCGGTATTTCGCGTCCTGTCAGCAGCTAGATTTCGCGTGGCAGGTTTTAGCCGTTTAGCAGCTTGGCCGCAGCGGGGGCAAAGTAGGTCAAAACGCCGTCACAGCCCGCGCGTTTGAAGCCCATCAGCGATTCCATCATGACCGCGTCGTGGTCCAGCCAGCCGTTTTGCGCGGCCGCTTGGATCATCGCGTATTCACCTGACACTTGGTATGCAAACGTTGGCACGCCGAATTCGGTTTTCACACGGCGCACAATATCAAGGTAGGGCATGCCCGGTTTAACCATGATCATGTCAGCGCCTTCAGATAGGTCACGCGCGACAAGGCGCATGGCCTCATCCGAATTGGCAGGGTCCATTTGGTACGTGTTCTTATCACCCGTTAATGCAGCGGATGCGCCAACCGCGTCGCGAAACGGGCCATAAAACGCAGACGCATATTTCGCTGTGTAGCTGAGGATGGTGACGTTCTGATGCTTGGCTGATTCGAGCGCTGCGCGAATTGCGCCAACGCGCCCGTCCATCATATCGGACGGCCCAAGAATGTCTGCACCGCACTCTGCCTGTGCCAGCGCCATCTTAACCAGTGCTTCAACAGTGCGGTCATTCACGATCTGACCGTTTTCCACGAACCCGTCATGCCCGTTGATGTTATAGGGATCAAGCGCGATGTCCGTCATCACGGCCATGTCTGGCGCAGCATCTTTGATCGCACGAATGGCGCGGTTTGCGACGTTGTCTGGTGACCAGGCAAGCGCACAATCCTCGGTGCGCTGTTCCATCCCCGTATAGGGAAACACACAGATCGCGGGGATGCCAAGCTCGTAGGCCTCACGCGCAGCGGCGCCGATACGATCTACCGTATGACGCATCACACCGGGCATGGACGCCACGGGTTCGCTTGCGTCCGTTCCATCCATCACAAACACAGGCCAAATGAAATCACTCGGCGACAGCGTACTTTCACGCACCATTGCACGCAAAGCAGGGGTCGCACGCAGGCGGCGCAGACGGGTGTTGGGGAAGGGTGGTTGCGTCATAACAGGGCCTTTCTGGTCACACCCATTGGGTGCCATGGAATTCACCTCATCACAAGGCTAGGCATTGTCGCATCACGCAGCTAGGTTGCGACGAAATTGAGAGGCTGCCAAACCCCGTGAACTGGACCAATACCCTTTTTGAAGTAATCGACATGCGCTCGTTCAGTAACCTTTGGTTCTGGATCGCGCTGGCTGTGTTCTGGTCGTCCGTAAGCCATTGGGTTTTGGGCGTGCCGTTCGACATGATCCAAAGAGCGCGCAAAATGGGTGGGCAGGCAGAAGTCGATCTACACGACATGGTGCGGATCAACGTGAACCGTTTGCTGTATATCGGCCAAGTTTCGGGCCTTGTGTTGTTGGCGTTCTTATCGTTTTTCCTGACATCTATGGGCATTTTGGCCTTTGTCTATGACGTGGAATTTGCTCAGGCGGTCTTTCTTCTTGGGTTCCCGATGATGATTGTGGGCGCGCTTAGCCTGTCCACGGCCAAAGTTATTGCAGCGCAGCAGCCCGAAGGTGAGGCGCTTTATGCACGGCTTTCGAAACACCGGGTGATTACGCAGTTCATTGGCATGATTTCTATTTTCATCACTGCGATGTTTGGCATGTATCAGAATTTGGCAGTCGGCCCCGGATTCTAAAATGGGTTTCTAGCGGTTGACTTGGGCAGCCCGCGCAGTAGGTCGGACGTTATGACGAAATCATCACACATCACCGTTTCTGGCGCGCCCGAAGGCTTTGACGCCCGCTTGATCTTGGCTGAGGCCGAAAAGGGCGCGGTGGTACACGTTTGCCGCGATGACAAACGTCTTGAGGCGACACGCGCGGCTTTGGCGTTCTTCGCGCCCGATATGCCCGTGATTGTGTTCCCGGGATGGGATTGTTTGCCCTATGATCGTGTGTCGCCCAACGCGGATGTGTCGGCAGCGCGGATGGCAGTTTTGGCAGGGCTGGCCCATGGGATGCCGGAACGCTTTGTTCTGTTGACGACGCTGAATGCTGCGACGCAAAAGGTGCCGGCGCGATCCGTTCTGCGTGAGGCCGCGTTTACCGCACGCGTTGGGTCACGCATTGATGAACCTGCATTGCGTGCGTTCTTGGTGCGCATGGGGTTTGTGCAAAGCCCCACAGTGATGGAACCTGGTGACTATGCGGTTCGCGGTGGCATCATTGATATTTACCCACCGGGACAGGTCGGCCCTGTGCGCCTTGATCTATTCGGCGATGACCTAGACGGCGCACGCCGCTTTGATCCGGCCACACAGCGCACGACTGAAAAACTGGATGTGGTTGAACTTGCCCCTGTCTCTGAGGTTATTCTGGACGACGCCGCGATCACGCGGTTCCGCCAAACCTATCGTTTGGAATTTGGTGCGGCTGGATCAGATGATCCGCTGTATGAAGCCGTGTCTGCAGGCAAAAAACACGCGGGTGTCGAACATTGGATGGGGTTCTTTCACGAAAAGCTAGACACGCTATTTGATTACGTAAAAGGCGCAACCATCACGCTGGACGAACAGAACGGCGCCATGCGTGAGGCCCGTTGGGTGTCTATTGACGATCAATACGACGCGCGACGCGAAGCGATGGTGGCCAAGGGGCGGATGGATTCCGTTTATAAACCCGCCAAGCCTGAAGGGTTATATTTGGATGGCGCTGCATGGGATGCAGCACTTGCGGGGTTTCGTGTGCTACAGTTTGGTGCACTGCCTTTGCCGTCCGGCCCGAACGTTATTGATGCAGGCGGGCGCATTGGTCGAAATTTTTCGCCAGAGCGTCAGCAGGAAAGTGTGAGCCTTTTCGGTGCCTTGGCGAATCACCTTAAAGCGAAAATGGAAGATGGACCTGTCGTTATTGCATCTTATTCTGAAGGTGCGCGCGAACGTCTGATGGGCCTGATTGAGGACGAAGGGGTCGCGGAAACGATCCCGGTGACGGATTTCTCACGCGTTGGGAAAACGGGTCTGCATTTGGCCGTCTGGGCGCTGGAACATGGGTTTGAAACCAAGGATCTGACAGTTGTCTCAGAACAGGACGTGCTTGGTGACCGTCTGATCCGCCAAACCAAAAAGAAACGCCGCGCGGCGAATTTCCTCACGGAAACACAAAGCCTCAGCCCGAGCGATTTGGTCGTTCATGTGGACCACGGTGTCGGGCGCTATTTGGGGCTTGAGGTTGTCACGGCTGCTGGTGCGGCACACGAATGCCTCCTGTTGGAATACGCCGAAAATTCAAAGCTTTACTTGCCCGTTGAAAACATAGAACTGCTGTCGCGCTACGGCCATGAGGTTGGGTTGCTCGACAAATTGGGCGGCGGTGCGTGGCAGGCTAAGAAAGCCAAGCTGAAAGAGCGCATCCGCGAGATGGCGGAGCGTCTTATACGCGTGGCGGCTGAACGTGCGTTGCGCACAGCCCCCGCACTAACGCCGCCCGATGGCATGTGGGATCAGTTCCTTGCACGTTTCCCGTATTCGGAAACCGACGACCAGATGCAGGCGATTGAGGATGTTCTAGAGGACCTTGGGTCTGGACTGCCGATGGACCGTCTTGTTTGTGGCGACGTCGGCTTTGGTAAAACCGAGGTCGCGATCCGCGCCGCGTTTGTTGCAGCGATGTCCGGGGTACAGGTGGCGATAGTTGCGCCGACAACCTTGTTGGCGCGCCAGCACTACAAAGGTTTCGCAGAGCGTTTTCGTGGTTTTCCTATTAATGTCAGGTCGTTGTCTCGCTTTGTTAGTGCAAAAGAAGCAGCATTGACGCGCGACGGGATCACCAAAGGAACCGTTGATATCGTGATCGGTACCCACGCGTTGCTGGCGAAATCCATCCGGTTCAAGAACCTCGGATTGCTGGTGATCGACGAAGAACAACACTTTGGGGTGCAGCACAAAGAGCGTCTAAAGCAGATGCGCACGGATATTCACGTGCTAACGCTGACGGCTACGCCGATCCCACGGACGCTGCAATTGTCGCTATCCGGCGTGCGTGAGCTGAGCATTATCGGAACACCGCCCGTCGATCGACTGGCGATCCGCACCTATGTGTCAGAATTCGACACGGTCACCATCCGCGAGGCCCTGTTGCGCGAACATTATCGCGGCGGTCAGTCGTTCTTCGTCGTCCCGCGCATTTCTGATCTGGAAGAGATTGAAGATTTCCTCAAACGCGAAGTGCCCGAAGTATCCTTTGTCACGGCAAGTGGACAGATGGCCGCGGGTGAGCTCGATGATCGTATGAACGCGTTTTATGACGGTAAGTTCGATGTGCTTTTGGCGACAACGATTGTGGAATCCGGTCTCGATATTCCGACGGCGAACACGATGATTGTGCACCGCGCCGATATGTTTGGCCTTGCGCAGCTCTATCAAATTCGCGGGCGGGTCGGGCGGTCCAAAACCCGCGCCTATGCGTACCTGACCTACAAACCACGTCAAAAGTTGACCCCGCAGGCCGAAAAACGACTGCGGGTTCTGGGATCAATCGACAGTCTTGGGGCCGGGTTCACACTGGCGTCGCAGGATTTGGATATTCGCGGGGCGGGTAATCTGCTTGGTGAAGAACAGTCCGGCCAGATGCGCGAAGTCGGCTATGAATTGTACCAGTCCATGCTGGAAGAACAGATCGCCAAGATTAAATCGGGCGAGGTCACGCTGGTTGAAGACGGCCAATGGGCGCCGCAGATCAACCTTGGCGTGCCCGTTCTTATCCCCGAGGATTACGTGCCTGATCTGGATGTGCGCCTTGGCCTATATCGCCGCCTGTCTGAACTGACGACGAAGGTAGAATTGGAAGGCTTTGCCGCTGAACTGATCGACCGTTTCGGCAAGTTGCCGAAAGAAGTGAACACATTGATGCTGGTCGTGCGGATCAAGGCAATGTGTAAGCGGGCAGGGATCAGTCATCTGGATGCCGGGCCAAAGGGCGCGGTGCTGCGGTTCCACAATGACAAGTTCGCCTCACCGGTGGGGTTGGTCGAATTCATTGAGGACGAACGTGGAACAGCCAAGGTCAAAGACAACAAGATCGTCCTGCAACGCGATTGGGGAACGGATCGCGACAAGATTCAAGGCGCGTTCAACATCGCCCGTGATCTGGCCGCGAAGGTGAAGGCGGCTAAGAAGGCGTCTTAGTCGCTGTCTCTGCGGATCATTGATGTCAGCAAGAACGCTAAAAACGCGCAAACCAGTATTCCAATAGCAAGACGCAGGGGGGTGCCGTCAAAGCTGAGGCCGATTGGTATGGCGATGATGACCGCCCCGACGGTGGCCGTGGCGGTGACGATGGACGCTGCAGAACCTGCGATATGGCCCATCGGTTCAAGAGCGAGGGCGTTCAAGTTGCCCAAAGTTAGGCCCGCTTGAAAGAACACGGACACATTCCAGAGCGCGTAGAACAACAATTCAATCCGGTTTGGCAGTCCGAGCATCATCACAGCGAGCATTCCAAGCGAGATGAAGATTTGCGCGATAAACATTGTCTTGATGATTGGGCGCATCCCTAAGCGACGCACAAAACGCGCGTTTACGATGGACGCGGTAGACGCGAGCACGGCGATGCCGCCGAACCAGAAATGGAAAGTGTGACCTTGCCCGTAGGTCTGGTCAAACACCTGTTGGGTTGAGCTCAGCATTGAGAACAGCATTCCCAAGCTCAGTGTTTGTACGAACGTCGCAAGGCGTACTGTCGGATGTGAAAACACCTCAATGACTGCGGCCATCAAATTTGCTATGCTAAGGGGGCGGCGGTTTTCTGGGGCAAGGGTTTCAGGTTGGCGTAACATCATCCAGAGGGTCATGGCGCTCATGAACATGGCGAACGCCAAGAACAGGACACGCCAGTTGGCCAACGCGATAATGCCGGCCCCCAATGTTGGCGCAAGCGCGGGAACGAGAGAGAAGATCAGCATCACAAA
>CALBVZ010000110.1 GCA_937969445.1 uncultured Octadecabacter sp.
CAAAAGACGTCAGGCCAATCGGCATCCCAAGGCGGAACACTTGCCCCATCGCCTCGTTGTCGCTTTTCCAGATGCGGCGGAACAATTCGGCTTCGGGTTTTTTGCGTTGCACATAGGCCATCAACGCGACCATCTGCAAAATCTGAATGACCACAGACGCGATCGCCGCACCTTCGATCCCCAACTCCGGCGCACCAAAGTTGCCGAAAATCAGCGCATAATTCACCAGCGCGTTCGCTGCCAACGCCACAAGCGTGATCCACAGCTGGACCGCCGTAAGCTCTAACGCCCCAAGGTAAGACCGCATAACCTGCGCCCCCATCGCGGGAAACATCCCCAACACGGCGATCCGCAGATATAAACCACCCTGCGCCGCCACCGCTGGTTCTTGTCCCATCGCAAGCAACACGCGTTCACCATACATGAACGGGACAATCAGCAGGGCCGCATAGATCGCTGACAACCACAGTGCCATGCGGGTCACGCGACGTGCTCGGGTTTCATCGCCCATCTCGACCGCTTCAGCGACCATCGGCGTGACGGCACGCCCAAACCCTGCCCCAACGATGAAAATAATGAACCACAGCCCCGTTGCGACCGTCGCCGCCGCCAGCGACGTCACCGAATACCACCCCAGCATGATCGTATCCGTCATATGGATCGAAAAGCCTGCAACATTGGCGCCGACAAGTGGCAAACCAAGTTTGAGCAAACGGCCCGTATGGGTGCGATATGACATCTGAGTGGACATCCGACTGGCATATGCCCAATCTTGGTATGGGTCTATAGTCTTAGACCGCACCGAAGGAGACCACCGATGTTTGACACTTTAATCCCTGACGCCCAGACCTTCGTGCGCGCCCTTGCCCGCGACAACACCCGCGACTGGTTTCTTGCGCACAAAGCGGATTACGATGCGAAACTGCGTGCGCCAGCGCTAGCCTTACTTGATGCGCTGACGCCTAAATTGGTCGAACTATCTGGCTGTCCTGTGGTGCCCAAACTGTTTCGCGCCAACCGCGACGTACGGTTTTCCAAGGACAAAACCCCTTACAAAACGCACCTGCATATGATGTGGACGATTGAAACCGGCACCCGCCAGAACCCCGTTATGTTTTTTGGAATTGACCCCGACAGCGTAACAGTCGGCACAGGCATGATGGAGTTTTCAAAAGAAGTGCTGGCCGATTGGCGTAAGATGGTTGATCTTGATGGTGCCTATATCACGCAAAAACTTAGTCTGGTCACCGACAAGGGCTATACGCCATGGGAGCCCAAACTTAAACGCGTGCCCTCACCCTTCGACAAGGACCACGCGCATGGCGATTTGCTACGCCAAAAGGGGCTGGTTGTCACCGGAACCCCGCCCCTTACAGGTGATCTGGTAGCAGATCTTGATGCGGCATTCACGGACCTTTGGCCTTTGTCTGACATGCTGATCGGTGTGGCAGAAACACCAACGCTTTAGCTGACATTCACGGTATGACGGCCAAAATTCTCTGAATTTTGGCCCCCGCCCGCTGCAAGCGTAAAACGATCCGTTGCAAGCGCAATTCGTTACAGAACTTGATCTGCGACATCCGTGAATGCCTTCAACGTCGCATCCACATCACGCAACTTGTCGATGCCAAACAGCCCGATCCGGAACGTCTTGAAATCGGCCGGCTCGTCTACAGCCAGTGGAACACCCGCAGCGATCTGCATGCCCGCTGCCGCGAATTTGGATCCGTTCTGGACATCGCCGTCATCCGTGTAACACACGACTACTCCCGGTGCGCCAAACCCCTCGGCCGCGACAGGTTTTAACCCCTTAACAGCCATATATGCCCGAACACCGTTGCCCAGTTCCCACTGTGCATCACGCAATGCATCAAAACCCATCTCTTTGGTTTCAACCATCGTGTCGCGGAAATCGCGCAGCGCGTCTGTGGGCATTGTCGCGTGATAGGCATGACCACCATTCAAATAGGCTTCCATGATCTGACGCCATTTCTTGAGATCAATTGCAAAGCTGTTGGACGCAGTCGCCTCCAAACGCTCAAGCGCACGGGCCGACATCATCACGAGGCCCGCAGACGGGCTAGACGACCAGCCCTTTTGCGGCGCGGAAATCAACACATCCACACCTGTCGCTTTCATATCAACCCAAGCGCAGCCAGACGCGATACAATCCAGAACCATCAGCGCACCAACCTCATGGGCGGCTTCAGTCAAGGCTTTGACATAGTCATCGGGTAAAATGATGCCCGCACTGGTTTCAACATGGGGCGCGAAAACCACGTCGGGCTTTGCGTCCCGAATGGCTGCCGTCACTTCAGCAATTGGTGCAGGCGCAAACGGTGCGCGGCTGTCATTGCCGGTTTGGCGTGCCTTATGCACCGTTGTCTTGGCCGTGAATTCACCAGCATCAAAAATCTGGCTCCAACGATAAGAGAACCAACCATTGCGCACGATCAGGGCGTGGGCGTTGCTCCCAAACTGGCGCGCTACGGCTTCCATTCCGTATGTCCCGCCACCCGGAACAATCGCCATACCATCCGCTTTGTAGACGTCACACAACATCCCGTGCAGGTCGCGCATTACGCCCTGAAACGCCTTGGACATGCTGTTAAGAGAGCGATCGGTGAAGACCACAGAAAATTCCATCAAACCATCGGGGTCAACGGCGCTCGGGTTTGGATTGGTGGTCATCTGATCATCCTTTGCATCTCTTCCGCCGTTCTAAAGCGTGATCAACAGCACGGCAAAGTCTATCTTTGTATACCTAAATCGGCCCTGGCCTGCGCTCTTCGCTGAGCAGCACATTGGCCTCAACATCGCCGACACCGGGCAGTGTCATGACACGGCGTCGCAAGACCCGTTCAAAATCTGCCAAGTCCCGCGCGACGACCCGTAGGCGGTAATCATAAAGCCCTAATACATGTTCAACCAACTGCACTTCAGGGATCGCGGCCACCGCGCGTTCAAAATCTTCCAATGAAACGCGCCCCTTGGTCGCCAGTTTCACGCCAAGGAACACCGTTACGCCGAACCCCAGTGCCTGCGCATCCAAGGCCACGCGCTGCCCTGCCAGAACCCCACTTTCGCGCAGACGTTTAATACGCCGCCAAGTCGCGGGCTGGCTTAACCCGATGCGCCCCCCTAGGGCCGCGGCGGTCTGCGTGGCATCGCGTGAAAGTGCGGCAAGGATAGCGCGGTCCTGCTCATCCAATTCGATCATAGCGGCAAGCTTTCGTCGTTGTGCAGCGTTGCGACCGTCATCAGTGCCTCGATATCGGCCATATGGGGCAGCGCCAATATTTGTTCGCGGTAGACCGTCTGGTAATGCGCCATGTCGAGCGCGATCACGCTGAGGCGCACATCAACGCGTCCCAAGAACGTCTGGATCTCGGTGACTTCCGGAATGGTTCGCGCGCCCTCCATGAATTCATCAAAGGCACGGCTTTGCGTTTTATCCAGTGTGATGCGCAGCGACACCCCAACGACATACCCCAACGCGGCCCAATTGATGACTGCATGCTGGCCTTTTAGGATACCGTTTTCTTGCAAACGTCCCAATCGTCGCGTTGCCTTCAATGCAGATACGCCCGCCCGCCCCGCAAGTTCGGCGGCTGTTAGGCTTGGTTCGGCCTGCAACTGGCGCAGCAATCTCTTATCTACATCATCAAGCATGAAAATATCAGTAAACTAAATTTTTACGCATAACAACTTCACCGTTATCGGAAAACATAACCTCGATACTCTCGCATCGACCTTCATTCCAGTTCATAAGCACATCAATGCAACCGCAACCAAAGGAATATCCCCATGCGCGTTTATTATGACCGTGACTGCGACGTTAACCTCATCAAAGACAAAAAAGTCGCCATCCTCGGCTACGGTTCACAGGGCCACGCCCACGCTTTGAACCTGCGCGACTCTGGCGCTAAGAACCTCGTCGTCGCACTTCGCGAAGGTTCCCCGTCCCAAGCCAAAGCCGAAGGCGAAGGCCTCAAGGTTATGGGCATCGCTGAAGCTGCGGCTTGGTGTGATGTGATCATGTTCACAATGCCCGACGAACTTCAGGCAGAAACATACAAGAAATACGTCCACGACAACATCAAGCCAGGTGCTGCAATTGCATTCGCACACGGTTTGAACGTTCACTTCGGCCTGATCGAGCCTAAAGAAGGCGTAGACGTGATCATGATGGCGCCAAAAGGCCCAGGTCACACAGTGCGCGGCGAATACACAAAAGGTGGCGGTGTTCCGTGCCTTATCGCTGTTGACACAGACGCATCCGGTAAAGCCCACGAAATTGGCCTGTCCTATTGTTCCGCAATCGGTGGCGGTCGTTCCGGCATCATCGAAACCAACTTCCGTCAGGAATGTGAAACTGACCTCTTCGGCGAACAGGCTGTTCTGTGTGGCGGTATCGTTGAACTGATCCGCATGGGTTTTGAGACACTCGTGGAAGCTGGCTACGAGCCTGAAATGGCGTACTTCGAGTGCCTGCACGAAACAAAGCTGATCGTTGACCTGATCTATGAAGGCGGCATTGCGAACATGGATTACTCCATCTCCAACACTGCTGAATACGGCCAGTACGTTTCCGGCCCACGCATCCTGCCATACGAAGCAACCAAGAAAGCGATGAAAGACGTTCTGTCCGACATCCAATCTGGTAAATTCGTGCGTGACTTCATGCTCGAAAACGCTGTTGGCCAGCCAACGCTGAAAGCGTCCCGTCGCGCCAACGACGAGCACCAGATCGAAATCGTCGGCGGTAAGCTGCGCGACATGATGCCATGGATCTCCGCTGGCAAAATGGTCGACAAAGCAAAGAACTAAACCCGACCCAAGACATGCGAAAGGCCCGAGAACTCTCGGGCCTTTTTGCGTTTGGGTTACTGATTAAACTCTTGCAGACTTTGTTTAATCACCTCGCCCCATCGCCGGGACCGCCTCACGCTTGTTCGCACTTTCGACCTTCTCGTCTATTTTTACCTTCGAGTAATAAGCAAAGGCTGTTGCAGCCAGTGTTGTGGTAAATGCCAATACGCCGATGAAAAGTGAGCTGTCCATGATCTGTCTCCTGTGCAGGTTCAACATAACTAAACGTATGACCTCACCAATCGTTCCGTCCTATTTTTTCGCACCTCGCGCCCATCCCTGATGCGCCCTTGCCCCACCCCCGCATTTACTCCTATCTGAGCGCATGAATACATCGCCCCAGATAACTCCGCTCAGTTGGCTTATGGTCGCAATCCTCGGCCTCACATGGGGCGGAACCTTTAT
>CALBVZ010000111.1 GCA_937969445.1 uncultured Octadecabacter sp.
CGACGGGCAACGCCCGTGTCCATGCCGGCACGCGCAACGGCGGGTGGAATGACATGGATAAGACGCGGGTCAAATGGTGTTGGAATAATATAATCACGTCCGAACGTAAGCTTGCGACCATAGGCGACGGCAACCTCATCAGGTACATCTTCGCGTGCGAGCTGCGCGAGCGCATGCGCACAAGCGATTTTCATTTCGTCATTGATGGCACGCGCATGAATGTCGAGTGCACCACGGAACAAGTAAGGGAAACCAAGGACGTTGTTCACTTGGTTTGGATAGTCACTACGGCCCGTTGCAACGATGGCATCAACTCGCACAGCATGTGCTTCCTCTGGCGTGATTTCCGGATCGGGGTTCGCCATGGCGAAGATCACAGGATTGTCGGCCATGTCTGCAACCATTTCTGGAGTAACCGCTCCCTTCGCAGAAACACCTAAGAATACGTCAGCGCCCTTCATGGCTTCTTCGAGACTGCGCAGTTTTGTTTTGATTGCGTGTGCGGACTTCCATTGGTTCATTCCATCCGAACGACCCTGGTAAATGACGCCCTTTGTGTCGCATACGATGCAATGTTCGTGTTTCGCACCCATCGACTTTAGTAGTTCAATACACGCAATGCCCGCTGCCCCTGCCCCATTTAGGACGATTTTCACGTCCTCAATTTTCTTACCTGAGATATGCAACGCGTTGATCAAGCCAGCGGCACAGATAACGGCAGTCCCGTGCTGGTCATCATGAAAGACTGGAATGTCCATTTCTTCCTTGAGGCGCTGTTCGATGATGAAGCATTCGGGCGCTTTGATGTCTTCGAGGTTGATGCCGCCAAAGGTTGGGCCCATCAGTTTGACCGCGTTGCAGAACGCATCTGGGTCTTCGGTATCAAGTTCGATGTCGATGGAGTTCACGTCGGCAAAACGTTTGAACAGAACAGCCTTTCCTTCCATCACCGGCTTGGAACCCAATGCTCCTAGATTGCCAAGGCCAAGGACCGCTGTACCGTTTGAAATGACAGCGACGAGATTACCCTTGTTGGTGTAGTCATAAGCAAGCTCAGGGTTCTCTGCGATTTCTTCGCATGGCACGGCAACGCCAGGCGAATAGGCAAGAGACAAGTCGCGCTGCGTTGTCATCGGCACCGTAGCCTGAATTTCCCATTTCCCCGGAGTTGGGTCCAAATGAAATGCCAACGCGTCTTCGCGCGTGATCCGATTGTCTGCCATGATGCTCTCCCTTAAGTCAGGTCTTGATAAGGGTGGGGCATTGGCCAAGCAATGGTCCGTTTTAGCACTTTCGTCGCTAACATTGGACCAGTAAGTTGCACAAAGCAGATCCGGGGGGATTTATGAGCGGCACAGTCACGCCAATGATGGCGCAGTTTCTAGAGATTAAAGCGGACCATCCGGACGCGTTGCTGTTCTATAGAATGGGCGATTTCTATGAACTGTTCTTTGACGACGCTGTTGTCGCGGCAGGTGCGCTGGATATTGCGCTGACGAAACGCGGAAAGCATCTCGGGGAAGATATTGCCATGTGCGGTGTTCCGCACCACGCGGCTGAGGGGTATTTTCTTACACTTATTCGTAAAGGGCATCGGGTAGCCGTTTGTGAACAGCTCGAAAGTCCTGCCGAGGCGAAGAAACGCGGATATAAGGCCGTCGTTAAACGTGGCGTGACGCGGGTTGTTACGCCGGGGACGCTGACTGAAGATTCTTTGCTTGATGCGAGACGTCACAATTTCCTCGCAGCATATGCGAATGTGCGTGAGGCAGGGGCGTTGGCGTGGGTCGACATATCAACCGGAGCGTTTTCGGTATTGACGTGTGAAGGCGCTAAGTTGGGACCAGAACTGGCGCGATTAAGCCCAAAAGAAGTGCTAGTTTCAGAGGCGAATGAAGCCGGTTTCACATCGGTCATTGAAGATGCTGGAGCCGCAGTGACTGTTTTAGGCAACGCAGCGTTCGACAGCACAAATGGCGAAAAGCGCTTGAATAGTCTCTACTCAGTCAAGTCTTTGGACGGGTTCGGCGCCTTTGATCGGGCTGAAGTTGCAGCGATGGCTGCAGTGGTTGAGTATTTGGACATCACGCAAAAAGGTAAACTGCCGCTGTTGCGTCCGCCGGTGCGTGAAAAGCGTGAAGCGGCCATGCAAATTGATGCGTCGACCCGAAAATCACTTGAGTTGACGCACGGGATGAATGGCGGGCGTGCCGGGTCGCTTTTGTCGGTGATTGATCGAACACAGACTGCGGGCGGTGCGCGGCTATTGGAACGTCGACTATCTTCGCCGTCACGTGATTTGTACGAAATCACCGCACGGCAAGATGCTGTCGCGTTTTGTTTGGAAAAGGGTGACATCGCGGCGTTGCTTGAAGACTGTTTGCGCGAAGTTCCCGATTTGGACCGCGCTTTGTCGCGGCTTTCAATGGAACGTGGCGGTCCGCGTGACATGACGGCGATCAGAAGTGCGATTTCGCAGGCGAAGGTAATTGCCGAAGCCTTGCCGAAAAACATGCCGGACGTTCTGACGACGGCAGCACAGGATTTGGTTGGACAGGATAAATTGTTAAAGCTGTTGGATGAAGCGTTGATTGCAGAGCCACCTTTGTTGGCACGTGACGGCGGGTTCATTGCAACTGGATATGACGCTGAATTGGATGAATTCCGCGCATTGCGAGATGAAGGGCGTTCTGTAATCGCCGCGTTGCAACGCCGTTACGCTGAGCAGACGGGCGTTTCTGGACTGAAGATTAAGCACAACAACGTACTGGGCTATTTCATTGAGGTCACAGCGACCCATTCGGCAAAAATGCTTGCCGCACCGCTGTCAGAAACATTCATTCACCGCCAAACGACCGCGAATCAAGTTCGCTTCACAACCGTTGAACTTTCTGAGCTAGAGACGCGCATTCTGAATGCTGGTGGGCGGTGCCTTGAGATCGAAAAACGGCTCTATTCCAGCCTAAGTGATGCAATTCTTAACCAAGCACCTGCACTGTTTGTATTGGCGCGCGCGCTTGCAGAATTTGATTTGAATGCAGCATTGGCACGTTTAGCACGTGAGGAAGGCTGGGTACGCCCGCAGATGACGACCGATCGTGAGTTTGTCATCACAGGTGGGCGCCACCCGGTTGTCGAAACGGCGCTGAAGCCAAACGGAACGCAATTCGTCGCGAACGACTGTGATCTAAGCAATGAGCCGATCTGGCTTTTGACGGGTCCTAACATGGCTGGTAAATCGACCTACCTAAGACAGAATGCTTTGATCGCTGTGCTGTCGCAGATGGGTGGATTTGTGCCGGCGAAGAAGGCGACTATTGGTGTCGTGAGCCAGATTTTTAGCCGCGTGGGTGCCTCCGATGATCTGAGTAAAGGTCAATCGACATTTATGGTTGAAATGGTCGAGACCGCTGCGATCTTAAATCAAGCGGATGACCGTGCGCTGGTCATTTTGGATGAAATTGGGCGTGGAACTGCGACTTACGATGGCCTTTCAATTGCCTGGGCCACGCTGGAACATTTACATGACGTGAACCGTTGCCGCGCGTTGTTCGCGACCCATTATCACGAAATGACGAGCCTGTCTGATAAATTGGATTCCGTGGCAAACGCCACGGTGGCCGTGAAAGAGTGGGAGGGGGACGTGATTTTCCTTCACGAGGTAAAGCGTGGAACTGCAGATCGTTCTTACGGGGTTCAGGTTGCACGTCTTGCCGGGTTGCCTTCCAAGGTCGTTGAACGGGCCAAAGTTGTTCTGGAGGCTTTGGAAAAAGGTGAGCGCGAAGGAAAGCAAAAAGCAGTGATTGACGATCTGCCGCTGTTCAGTGCAACACCGGCGCCCACTCAACAAAAAACCGCGCCGTCCGAGGTGGAGGCGCGGTTAAAAGATGTTTTGCCCGATGATCTGTCGCCGAAAGAAGCGCTTGATCTGATCTATGAGCTGCGCGGGTTGGTTAAGACTTCGGAGTAGAAGACACGCCAACCTGTGCCGGTCGCAGTAGACGATCGTGCAGCATGAAGCCCGTTGAAGCGACCTGAATAATGTCACCAGCTTGGGTACCGGGCAGGGGTGCTTCGAACATTGCCTCATGGATGTGGGCATCGAATTTTTCGCCAACTTCTGCTACGATAGGGTCGATTCCGTGCTTTTTGAACACGCCGATCAAAGCCCGCATTGTCAGCTCAACACCTTCAAGAAGGGCTTTGTCGCCCTCTTTGCCGTCTTCCTTCGCCATTTGAAGCGCACGTTCGAGATTATCGTACACAGGAAGCAGATCACGCGCCAAACGAGAGCCGCCATAGTTCTCGGCTTCGCGACGATCACGATCAGCCCGTTTGCGTGAATTTTCAACATCGGCGAGGGCGCGCATATAGGCGTCCTTCAGCTCTGAAATCTCGGACTTCAGGGCGACGATATTATCGTCTTCCTCAGCCATTTCATCCAATGTCATTTCATCTTCGGGTCCACCAAGCGGATCCGCCATGATGTCGTCGAGGAATTGGTTTTCGTTGTCGTTCTCAGCCATTACTTACGTTCCTTATCCGCGATCTGAGATCAGTTTCCCGACCAGCTGCGCGGTGTAATCCACGATGGGCACAATGCGCCCGTAGTTCAGGCGCGTGGGTCCAATGACCCCGACCGCGCCCACAATCTTACGATCAGCGTTCATATAGGGAGAAACCACCAAAGAGGAACCCGAAAGTGAGAAAAGTTTGTTTTCAGATCCAATGAAAATGCGAACGCCTTCTCCAGTGTCAGTCAATTCGAGGAAATCGGCGATATCACGTTTACGTTCAAGGTCGTCAAACAGCGTGCGTATACGA
>CALBVZ010000112.1 GCA_937969445.1 uncultured Octadecabacter sp.
TATCCTTGTGCGTTTTGGGTCTGAAGACGCGGCTAAGGCATGCAATGAACATCTGACTGCACAAGGCATTCTGGTGCGTTATGTCGGCGGTTACGGCTTCCCCGAGGGCATTCGTATCACCGTCGGAGACGAGGCATCCTGCCGCCGCGTTGTTCATGCCATCGGGCAATTTATGAACCCTGATAAGGACGAAGACGCATGACTGTAATGTATGACCGCGTGGCGCTTATCGGGCTTGGTTTGATTGCGTCTTCCATGTTCTGGGCGATGAAACGCGCCGGCATTGCTGGCGAAGTGACTGGCTATGCACGTTCCGATGAAACGCGTGATGTGGCCCGCGAAATCGGGCTGTGTGATCGCATTTGCGACAGTGCCGCTGAGGCCTGCGAAGGCGCGGACCTGATCGTGCTGTGCGTGCCGATTGGCGCGATGGACGCTGTCGCTCTCGAAATTTCGGGCGTGTTGAAAAAAGGCGCTGTCGTAACCGACGTTGGTTCCGTGAAGCGCGCAGTAATTGATGCCGTTGGGCCGCATATCCCCGAGGGCGTGCATTTCGTCCCAGGGCACCCGCTTGCAGGTACGGAACAATCCGGCCCGCGATCCGGTTTTGCTGAACTGTTCGACAACCGTTGGTGTGTTCTGACACCCGAAGGCGCAGACGCAGATGCGACTGCCAAATTGCGCAGCTACTGGGAAGCGTTGGGATCAAACGTGGATGAGATGGATGCAGATCACCACGATCTGGTCCTCGCCGTAACGTCCCACACGCCGCATTTGATTGCTTACACAATGGTTGGTGTCGCTGATGACCTGAGCCGCGTGACTGACACCGAAGTCGTCAAGTTTTCTGCCGCTGGTTTCCGCGATTTCACACGTATCGCCGCATCTGATCCGACGATGTGGCGCGATGTGTTTTTGAACAACAAAGAAGCCACGCTTGAAATCCTCGGGCGCTTCACCGAGGAACTCTTCGCGCTGCAACGTGCGATCCGTCAAGGTGACGGCGAACATCTGCATGATTATTTCACCCGTACCCGCAGCATTCGCCGCGGCATTATCGAAGCGGGCCAAGATACGGACGCGCCAAACTTTGGCCGTAACCCGAAACCATGAAGCTCCTCGCAACGGTCTTAAGCGTCGCAGTGGTTCTCAGCGCATGTTCGCGCGACAAACCTGAAACCGATGCGCAGATCGGCCCCGGCAATGTGTGCGGCGATCCGGCGTTGTTCGGCGAAGCCATCGGTACCGTTGAGGGTTCTGGCGCGTGTGGTGTTGATGGTGCAGTACGTCTGACCGCCGTTTCTGGTGTCACACTTTCAACGCCCGCTACGATCAACTGCCAAACAGCAACCGCGTTGAAAACATGGGTCGCGAATGGCGTACGTCCCGCCGTTGGGGATACGGGTGGCGGTGTGGAATCCTTGCGCGTTGTAGCGCATTATTCCTGTCGTAGCCGTAACAACCAACCCGGCGCGCGCTTGTCCGAACACAGCTTTGGCAACGCGATTGATATCGCGGGTATTGGGCTAGCTGATGGTTCTGAAATGACAGTTTTGACCCATTGGAACGGGCAATACGCCAGCCAACTGCGCCAGATGTGGCAAGCGGCCTGCGGCCCTTTCGGAACGGTTTTAGGCCCAGAAGCGGACCGCCATCACCGTGATCATTTCCATTTTGATACCGCCGACTACAGGTCCGGCAGCTATTGCCGCTAAATCAGCGTAGCAAAGGTGCCGCACCCAGCGGGATCGGGCCAAGCGCCATCTGACCATCGGTGATCGTAAGCGTGGCTGTTAGCGTATCAGGCACATGCGGCGTCTCATCAATATTTGCCGCCATTCCGACGATCAACAATCGGCGTTCCTCTGGGATCGAACCCGTCGCAACGGCAAGGTCTAAAAGCTGCTGCCAATTACGCGCGGAAATACTGAAGGATCCGTTCAGCAGCCCTGAGTCGTCAGGCGTTACATCGCCAATGGCTGACAAAGACATTTCCCCCCACGCAAGCGCGAACTCTTTGATGCTAATCGCCTCAAGTCCAATTGGGTCCGTGTTGGCGCCGTTCAACTCAATCGGGGTCGACAGATCGATGTCGCTGTCAAAACGAAGGCTTTGGATGATTGCCGGCTGCAGATTTTGCGGGTCGATAATGCGGCGAATGTCTTCTGGAAGTTCAATCGAGCGCGCTTCAAGAAACAGATCATAAGTCTGGGTCGTTTCAGGTGTCAGACGCATCGCGGCAAGGACACTCGCCATCGCAAGCTCCGCGCCTTCCTCAGTTTGGATGCGCGGGTAGTCCATCTCGATCGTTGCCGTCTGGAACGCGAGGGTCGCATTCGCGCGCACCTTACCAGAGGCGCGCATGTCATTGGTGAGCAGGGTGAAAACCTCACCGTTCACAGTCAGGGTCTGCTCGTTCGGGAAAACCGCGATGACTTCATTGGGGCGATAGGACAGCGCGAACAGTTGAAAAATGGGCGCGACCCAGCTGGTTGCGGTCAGTGGGTCATTGAATTCCAAATTGGTAATCGTCGTGTCGAACCGCGACGGAAATCCCTTGGTATGCAACGTGTCATAGGTCAGGTCGTAGTCACCGGCGTCAATGTCGACCAAGGCCTCAGAAAGCTTCGATTGGATTTGAGAACGGCCAACAAACCAGTAACCACCATAAAGCGTGGCGGCGACAACGACGAGGGCAATGAGTTTACGCATGTTTTCGGTCTTTCAAGGGCGTGTTGATTGGTGTTTAGAGGACCCCAAGCAGAAGGGCCATAAAAGATGACAATGTGGGTGTTTGGATACGGATCATTGCTTTGGAACCCCGGTTTCGAACCAGCCGAGGCCGTGACGGCGACGTTGTCGGGCTATCACCGCAGCTTTTGTATGTTGTCGATCCATCACCGCGGCACAGTTGAAGAACCGGGCTTGGTGTTGGCGCTGGATGAGGGCGACAGCACCTGTGTTGGGGTCGCGTTCCGTGTGGCTGAAGCGGACGAAATCCGCGTGTTGGCTGACCTGCGCGAACGAGAGCTGATTTCGTCCGCTTATGAGGAGGTTCACGTACCGCTTGCGCTAAAGGATGGGCGTGATGTTCAAGCCTTGGCCTACGTCATCAACCGAACCCATGAGCAGTACTGCCAGTTCGACCTCGAACGCCAAGCACAAATGATTGCGCGCTCTGCTGGTGGGCGTGGTCCTAACCCTGAATATCTGTTCAACACCGCGGATCATTTGGTCAAGATGGGCATTAACGACCCTGATATGGCTTGGCTGGTACAACGCGTGCGCGAACTCGCATAAATTTGTTTGGGAAATGGCGCGCTAGCCCCTAAAGTGGCGCTTAACAAACAACAAAGAGGTGCCTGATCCCATGGCAACAGGGGACCAAAAGGCCGAGCCGCAGTTTTCCCAACCTTGGCGCCAGATCATTTCGATGCTGGTCGTGATTGGCTTGGTCTGCGCCGGCGCCATCCTAGCATTTCCGCGCGTCGGGCCTGTGTTTATGGCAAACCCGT
>CALBVZ010000113.1 GCA_937969445.1 uncultured Octadecabacter sp.
CAGACCCAATATAACGGACATGTCATTACCACCGGGATTTCTTGATGAGCTTCGCACGCGGCTGTCCATTGGGCAGGTCGTTGGGCGTAAGGTCATGTGGGATCAGCGCAAGTCCAACCAAGGTAAGGGCGATTTGTGGGCACCGTGCCCGTTCCATCAGGAAAAGTCGGCGTCGTTCCATGTGGATGATCGCAAGGGCTATTACTATTGCTTTGGCTGCCACGCGAAGGGCGATGCCATTTCGTTTGTGCGCGAGACCGAGAATGTCGGCTTCATGGAGGCCGTAGAAATCTTGGCGGGCGAAGCTGGGATGACCATGCCCAAACGCGATCCGCAAGCGCAGGCTAAGTCGGACCGTCGTACGCTTTTGGCTGAGGTCATGGAGCATGCAGTGCAGTATTATCGATTGCAGCTGAAAACAGGGGCCGGGGCTGAGGCGCGGGATTACCTTGCGGGACGCGGGTTGAATGACGCGGCGCTTGAGCGTTGGGAAATCGGTTTGGCACCGCAAGGGTGGCAAAACCTGTGGGACCATCTGACCAGCAAAGGTGTGGCTGAGGATTTGATCCTTGGGGCGGGCTTGGGCAAACCAAGCAACCAAGGCAAGAAGCCCTACGATACGTTCCGCCATCGCATTATGTTCCCGATCCGTGATGCACGCGGGCGCTGTATTGCGTTTGGTGGTCGCGCGATTGATCCCAATGACAACGCCAAGTATTTAAATTCCCCCGAGACTGAGCTGTTCGACAAGGGCCGCAGCCTATTCAATTACGCCCCAGCGCGTGAGGCGGCGGGCAAGGGGCAGCCGTTGCTTGTGGCCGAAGGCTACATGGATGTTATCGCGCTGAGCGAGGCGGGTTTTGGCGCGGCCGTGGCCCCGCTGGGCACGGCCGTTACTGAAACGCAGTTACAGATGATGTGGCGGATCGCGCCAGAACCGGTGATCACGCTGGACGGTGATACGGCGGGCCAACGCGCTGCGATGCGAGTGATTGATCTGGCGCTGCCGTTGCTTGAGGCTGGGCAATCGGTGCGTTTTGCAATGATGCCTGAGGGCCAAGACCCTGATGATCTGCTGAAGTCGGCGGGTGCCGGTGCCATGCGCGAAAAGGTCGAGGGCGCATTGCCGATGGTTCAGTTGCTATGGCAGCGCGAGATTGAAGGTAAGGTTTTCGACAGCCCCGAACGCAAGGCCGCGTTGGATAAGGCGCTGCGTGAAAAGATCATGTTGATCAAAGACCCAAGCATTCGCAGCCATTACGGGCAGGCGATCAAGGACATGCGCTGGGAGCTGTTTAGCAACAATCGTAAGCCATCCCGTGGTGGACAACAGCGCAATACATGGACACCTAAGGGTGCAAAACTGCCCGCGCAGATGAGTACGAAAGCATCGCTTCTCGGGGGGGGGGCGTCGTCAGAAGACCACTTGCGTGAGGCGGTGATTTTGGCTGTGTTGATCCGCAACCCTAAGATATTGAACGATTTTTACGGCGCGCTTGAACGGATGCTGTGCTCGGGTCCGGATATTGCCATGCTGCGGGATGCACTGTTGAAGGTTGAACCCGAAGACAATGTTGAAGCGTTGCTCAACAACGATTTAGGCGATGCGCCCCTTGCAAAGCTGTTCGCGCAAGCCCACGTGGCCATTACGCCCGCCGTGCGGCGACCCGACAATGGGGAACTCGCACGGATGTGCCTTGCAGAAGAACTCGCAAAACTTACGTCCCGTCGTGGCCACGCGCATGAGGTTCAAGACGCAATCGATGAAATGAACTCAGATGTTGCCGATGAACGCCTGACGGCGCGCTTGGCACAATCGATCGCGGCGATGAACAACGCAGGCCGTCAAGACGGGGACGACAGCGCCCAATACGACACCTCCGACAACGGAGCGCGAATCAATAAAGACGAAAGAAGCGCATTTGATGCACTTTTAGACAAGATCGACTTTGCCAAAGGCAGCAAAGACAACTAAGTGCCTTTGCAACAACGTTAAGATTAAGCCATTCGAGGCATTGCGAATCAGCCGAAGGGTTGGTTGATTCGTTCCAAACCGAATCACCCGAATCAGCGGTGCGAATAAGCCGCTCGATATCGAAAGGGACACGACTATGGCCGCCAAAGACACCAACGAGCAGCGCGACGACTCGGACCACTCCTTGGACATGAGCCAAGCCGCCGTTAAAAAGATGATCGCGGAAGCGCGTGAGCGCGGCACGATCACTTATGATCAGCTCAACGCCGTTCTGCCGCCTGACCAAGTGTCCAGCGACCAGATCGAAGACGTGATGAGCATGCTCAACGAAATGGGCATTCAGGTTACGGAAGAAGAAGAGTCCGAAGAAGTCGACGACGGCACATCCAAAGAAGTTGCGACCGTTGCTGGCCGTGACGTTGTTCTTGGCGGTGCAGAAGCTGAAAAGCTGGACCGCACGGATGACCCTGTCCGCATGTACCTGCGCGAAATGGGCTCGGTTGAGCTGCTGTCGCGTGAAGGCGAAATCGCGATTGCGAAACGCATTGAGGCCGGCCGCAACACGATGATCCTCGGGCTGTGTGAAAGCCCTCTGACCTTCCAGGCGATCACGATCTGGCGCGACGAATTGCTGTCTGAGGACATTTTGCTGCGCGATGTTATCGACCTTGAGACAACGTTTGGTGATCAGCTAGCCGAGGAAACAGAACAGGCGGCCGTTGTATCCGCCGCGAACGGTGGCGAAAAAGAAGAAAAGCCAGAGCTTGATGCCGATGGTAACCCTATCATCAAAGATGACGACGATGATGAGGACGAGGCAGCGAACCTGTCCCTCGCCGCGATGGAAGCGCAACTGAAACCGCAGGTTTTGGAAACGCTCGCCGTGATCGCCAAGGGCTTTAGCAAGCTGTCAGACATGCAAGACGCCCGGATGTCCGCGACGTTGAACGAAGACGACAGTTTCTCAGGGAAAGAAGAAAAGAAGTACCAAAAGCTGCGGTCCGAAGTCGTTGAAATGGTGAATTCGCTTCACCTTCACAACAACCGTATTGAAGCGTTGATTGACCAGCTTTACGGCATCAACCGCCGCATCATGCAGATCGATTCCAACATGGTGAAGCTGGCTGACCAAGCCCGCATCAACCGTCGTGAATTCGTAGATGCGTACAAGGGTCGTGAACTTGATCCAACGTGGCTTGAAGAAATGGGCGAAAAGTCTGGCCGTGGTTGGCAAGCGCTGATCGAACGCTCCACTGGTAAAATCGAAGAACTGCGCGCTGAAATGGCGCAAGTTGGCCAATACGTTGGTGTCGACATCCCTGAATTCCGCCGCATCGTGCAGCAGGTTCAGAAGGGCGAAAAAGAAGCGCGTCAGGCCAAGAAAGAAATGGTCGAAGCGAACCTTCGTTTGGTTATCTCCATCGCGAAGAAATACACGAACCGCGGCCTGCAATTCCTTGATCTTATTCAAGAAGGCAACATCGGCCTGATGAAGGCCGTTGATAAATTCGAATACCGCCGTGGCTACAAATTCTCGACCTATGCGACGTGGTGGATCCGTCAGGCGATCACCCGTTCGATCGCCGACCAAGCCCGTACAATCCGTATTCCAGTGCACATGATCGAAACGATCAACAAGCTGGTGCGGACAGGTCGTCAGATGTTACACGAAATTGGCCGCGAACCTACGCCAGAAGAATTGGCCGCTAAGCTGCAAATGCCGCTTGAGAAGGTTCGCAAGGTCATGAAAATCGCCAAGGAACCAATCTCTCTCGAAACACCAATCGGTGACGAGGAAGACAGCCAACTCGGTGATTTCATTGAAGATAAAAACGCTGTTCTGCCGTTGGATTCCGCAATTCAGGAAAACCTGAAGGAAACCACGACACGGGTTCTGGCGTCCCTTACACCACGTGAAGAACGTGTGCTGCGCATGCGTTTTGGTATCGGCATGAACACCGACCACACGTTGGAAGAAGTTGGCCAGCAGTTCAGCGTTACCCGCGAACGTATCCGTCAGATCGAAGCGAAGGCGCTGCGCAAGCTCAAGCACCCAAGCCGATCTCGCCGTTTGCGTAGCTTCCTCGATCAGTAAGCACTTGCGCAATTCCCATAGGGCGAGGACACTTGCCCTATGGAATTTCACATTCAAACCAATGGCTCCGGGCTATACGAATTCACCCGTGATGTTGCAGGGGCTATCGCGGGAACAGGCGTGCTTACGCTGTTTGTGCAGCACACGTCCTGTTCGCTTTTGATCCAAGAAAACGCGGATGCTGAGGTCAAGACGGACCTGACCGAGTTCTTCGATCGTCTGGTGCCAGACGCTAACCATCCGTCTATGTCCTATCTACGTCATACCTATGAAGGTCCGGACGATATGCCTGCGCATATTAAGGCATCTATGCTGCCAACCAGCTTGCAGATTCCTGTGATTGACGGGGTTATGCAGCTTGGAACATGGCAAGGAATTTACATTTTCGAACATAGAACCGTGCCGCACTCGCGGTGCGTTGTGGGGATGTTGCGATGACGGTTTCTGCAGCACAAATAATCACCCTTACGTGGGTTGAAAGCGCCCGCGATGGCCTGCCTGAGGAGTGCGCGCGTGTCTTTTCTTATGGTGAACCCGCATGGTGCAAATACCGTTTTGCGGAATAGTAGGTTGAACGCTTACGTGCCGAAAGGTTTACCGTTGAGGAGGGCAGCAGGGATCTGCAAACAGCCTTTTGTACGGAATGGTCGAACGGGGCAGGTCCCGTCGTGGGCCTGTACGTCGAATAGGATGCGGTGCCTGGAAACTGCCAAGCCTGAACCACACACGAAGCGCCCCGTAACGGGTTAAGCGCCCATGCAGCTGACCACACGGACCCGCATTCTATGTTGGGGATCAATGGTTTGGGAGGATTGCTCGCAACCAAGGCTGCGATGGAACGGCACGACATCAAAGTTGGGTTGCGCTTTACGGGTGAGCCTGCGGAAAAGGTGCGTGGCACCAAACCGATCCATGCGGCGCAGGGTTATTATGACGGTCTGGCGAGCATGGTTTGATAGCAAATTCAACAGGTTGGCGCGCCTGTTTGGGATGAAGAAGCAAAGACGTTGATGCCGCAGGTGCAGGAGAACTGCGGGGTAACACCAGATGATGACCCGATCTCACCCGCCTGCGAAACCTTGATTTCACCGCAAGATGCGAGGCGATTTTGCGTGAAAGCCTGCCACCGAACCAACGCAATTCCACGTCGGACGATTACACCGACATGACGTGGTGCACGCCGACCGCATGGTTCTACATCGCATGTCCTGCGCTAAAGGGCGGGCTAAATCCGGCGTGGGCTATGAATGCACTTGGCGCCGTGGCGCAAACGATCGACCCGATGGCACCGCTGTGTGATTACCGATCTGCTCATGGGTTCAAATGGCCTGAATATGTGCAAACACTCCGTGGTCAGGACGGGCATATTCCAACATTAGTCGGTCAGCAATTTCCAACATTTAGCGCTAAACTGTGGCTAATCCGACTCATGATCTTGTGCCTTCATTTGCCCACTACCCAAAACTTATCCCGTTCCCTATAGTGACTGTGGATAAATGGGGCGTTAGACCCCACAGGCAGAAGACGAGGACAGGATATGCGTTGCCCATTTTGTGGAAACGTCGACACACAAGTTAAAGACTCCCGCCCAGCGGAAGATCACGTCGCCATTCGGCGCCGCCGGTTTTGCCCTGCATGCGGCGGTCGCTTCACCACCTATGAACGCGTGCAATTGCGCGATTTGGTCGTCATCAAGTCAAATGGTCGACGTGAAGATTTCGATCGCCCTAAGCTAGAGCGTTCAGTTCGCATTTCGATGCAAAAGCGCCCGGTTGAACCGGAACGCGTGGATCAGATGATTTCTGGCATCGTGCGACGCCTTGAAAGCATGGGTGAAACGGACGTCGGATCAAAGCAAATAGGTGAGATCGTGATGGAGGCCTTGGCCCGCATCGATACCGTCGCTTATGTGCGTTTTGCGAGTGTTTACAAGAACTTCCAAGCGGCTGATGACTTCGACAAGTTTGTGAGCGAGCTTCGCCCACCTGAAAAATCGGACGATTGAGCAGCGAATTAGACCATAAATTCATGGGCATGGCCCTGTCGCTTGGGCGGCGGGGCCTTGGTCGTGTCTGGCCGAACCCGAATGTGGGCTGTGTCATCGTGCGCGATGGCCGTGTCATTGGGCGCGGTTGGACAGCGGATGGTGGACGTCCCCATGCGGAAACCCAGGCATTGCATGGAATCGATGCGACGGATGCCACGGCTTATGTCACGCTTGAACCCTGCGCCCATCACGGAAAAACACCACCCTGTTCCGACGCCCTGATCGCTGCGAAAGTAGCGCGTGTGGTCATCGCGACCGGCGACCCTGATCCGCGCGTTGCGGGCAAGGGGATCGCGATGTTGCGCGAGGCGGGCATAGATGTGCAAACAGGCGTGCGCGAGGCCGAAGCCCGCGCCGATTTGGCAGGCTTCTTGTTACGGATTACCCAAAACCGCCCCTTTGTGACGCTAAAACTCGCCAGTTCGTTTGACGGGCGGATTGCGACGGCCACGGGCGAAAGCAAATGGATCACTGGACCAGACGCACGCCGCATGGTTCACGCCATGCGCGCACAACATGATGCGGTACTTGTCGGGGCAGGAACTGTTCGTGCGGACGACCCGACCCTGACAGTGCGTGACCTTGGGGTTTCACGCCAACCTGTGCGGATCGTGGCATCCGGGCGATTAGAGATCGACGCAACCCATCTTGTGGCCACGATCCCCCAAGCCCCGCTTTGGCTTTGCCACGGGCCGAACGTTGATGTCCAAAAATGGGCTGGCTTAGGCGCGCAAACCTTTGAATGCGCTGTGCAGGGTCGTCAGATGGATCCCGTTGATTTGATGCACAACCTTGCCAACAACGGGCTAACCCGCGTGTTTTGTGAAGGTGGGGGCAGCCTTGCGGCGTCTCTTCTGAGCGCTGGTCTGGTGGATGAGGTTATCGGGTTTACCGCAGGCACCATTCTGGGGGCGGAAGGCACACCGTCGATTGGTGCGATGGGTCTGGATCAGTTAGCAGATGCTCCGCGATTTGAATTGGCAAGTATCCAACGTGTTGGTGCGGACATGATGCACCGCTGGGCCCGTCCCTAAACGGCTAGCGCCACAAATGTGCGTAGCTTGCAAACGCGCCTTGGAGCTTGGCCAATAGCCGATTTTTACGAGATGGGCGCGGAATTGAACCATTTTCCAAACGTTCCACGACGACTTCAACAGGGCAGGGTAGATTGGTCATAGGGTCGAAGTACCTTGGGTAATCAATCAGCACAGCATGGGCGAACTGGGCCATTGTAGGCCGCGAGGCCCGGCGTTCGATTGGCATCGCGCGATCATCGGTCAGACCCCAACCAGAATAAAACGGCGACCCAAGGCAAGTCACGTCTTTGCCGCGCAACAGCGCTTCAAAGCCAAGGGTGGACGTCATCGTCCAGACCGCATCAACAGCGTCCATCGCAGCGATCGGGGAGGTCTTCGTCAACACAACGTCCGCGAAGTCTTCTGCGTCCGGAACTGCACCCGTCCGCAGTCCGGCTTCGACATCAGGATGGGGTTTATACAGGATTACAGCGGCGGGGTTTGCGGCGCGTGTCGCGGTAAGGAGGTCGCGGTTTGTAGAAACCTCAAACGTGCCAAGGCGAATAGAGGCATCGTCTTCCACCTGACCTGGCACAAGAATACGGCGGCCTTTGGGGAGGTCCGCTGGCAGATCGTCGGCTGCGAGGTTGTATTTACTAAGCCCCGACCCGATGATCTGTTTCATTAGTTTTTCGGCACGTCCGGTTGCGGCATCTGGTAATGAAGTTGCTGAATTGATTAGCTCTTCCAATTGGCTGGGGGCCGTAGGATCATAATAGATCCCAAGGTCATCCAGAACCAAAGACAGCGGCGCGATAAGGTCAGCACCAAGGCCGCGAGACCGCAAAAAGCCGTCTTCAACACGAAGGGCACTATCGTGTCCGTCTGCTTTGCCTGCCCAAACCATGCGGCCACGTTCCGTTTTCGCAGCGAGGGCATCAGCCTTGTCTGGGTCGTCTTCAAACATCATTTTGCGATGCTGGCCGAACACGTTTTGTAGCGGCCCACGTTTCCAAAGCCGCATACCTGAGGCGACCCAACCGTCGCCATCATCCCGCCACGCACGGGTGTGCGCATCTAAGGTTTGGATCGCGGTTTCAAGCTCGCACAGGGTGTCGCGGTAAGGGTCATACCAGCGCGGATAAAGGATCATCGCGCCCGCAAACAGTTGCGCACGGGTTAGCTTACGCTGGCGTCGATCAAGAGGCATCCGGTCGTCCGATAGCCCCCAGCCGATATAGAACGGTTGTCCGAATACGACAGGCTTGTGCCCTGCCAAAATCGCTTCGAACCCGAATTGCGAGGACACGGTGTAAACGCCAATCGCGCCTTCCAGCAGGTGGTGCGGTGAAACGGCGTCACTGAAAAATTCAACGTTTTCGGATAGATCACTATCCCTGAAGTGCCCGTCGCGGTGGCCTTGTACGGTTTCCGGATGGGTTTTAACCAAGATCCGCGCGGCGGGGTGTTCTTCACGTGCCACGAACAGCATCTCAAGAAATGTGTTTCTGTCAGCACGCGATGCAGTGACCGATGCATCGCCAGAAGTCTGATCAATAACCAATACATAGCCCGGATCAGGTGCAGGGGTCTTAGGATCGTAGGCGTTATATTTGCTAAGATGACTGCGCTGGATTGCTTCCATGCAGTCCCGTGCGCGGTTCAACAGAACGGTATCGTCCAGTGGCTCTTCGCGCAGGATGACCTCAAGGTCTGATGGCTTGGATGGGTCAAAATGCACGCCGCGGCTGTCCAGATGCAGGCCAAGTGGGGGTTCCCCGTCGCGGCCCGGAAGAACCGACCGCAAGAACGCATCCTCAACCCGTAAAACGGGTGCGGTCGTTCGATCAGAAACGGCTTCGCCACGCCAAGATGTCGGAGATTGCCCCCAAACACCGATTAGATCG
This sequence comes from uncultured Octadecabacter sp., assembly GCA_937969445.1. GTDB lineage: Bacteria > Pseudomonadota > Alphaproteobacteria > Rhodobacterales > Rhodobacteraceae > Octadecabacter. The sequence continues at coordinate 9,041 of CALBVZ010000113.1, forward strand.
TTGGCGGAGGGTTTTCCAAGTGAAATATCATAACCGGAAAGGGTCAAAATACGGCGCACGCGTTTCTGGGTCAGAAATCCGCCGTTATAAACGTAAAGCCGCCGCGGAGTTTCCCCTGCGGCGGCTGAAATGTCTTCAAAGGCCATTACTGCCCGAGAGTTGCGAGCGAGTTGGCGCTGTTTAACGTGCCGAACACAGCCGAAATAGTTTTGTTGAACTGGCTGAACGGTGCTTCAGTGACATAGACGGTGTCATCGTCACGGATCGCAAAGTCGCGGGCCATGAACATGCCATTTGGCTCAGTCAAATCAAGCACATAGATAACGCGCTGTGTGCCAACAAGATCCGAACGTCCGACCAATTGGTTGGCGATTTCTTCCGGCTCATTGCGGAAGATAAACACGCCTGTTGGATCGGCGAGGTTGGTGGAAAGGCCGCCAACCTGCGCGATGGCTTCGATTGCTGAAATCGTCTGGGATTCGAACGTCACGCGAGACTGCGATCCTGTCGCGCCAAGCGCCGTAAACGTCCGTGTGTCTTGTTCTACGAAAATACGGTCACCTGCACGCAGTGCGATGTCGTGGCCCGGATGATCATAGAGGTCTTCGAACCAAATCTGACCGGAATGGCTGCCGCGAACCACAGTAACCTGTGCAATTTCGGGCTGAACGGTAACACCACCAGCACGTGCCAGCATTGACGCCAACGTACGGGTCGGGCGCTCGATTGCGTAAACACCTTGGGCACCAACAGCGCCAACGACGGAAACAGTAGATCCGTCACCAGCAAGGCGGCGCACCTGAACTTGTGGATCAGGCGTTTGCTCTTCAAGCTTGGCCGTGATGATGCGGCGCACAGCTTCTGGTGTGTTGCCAGCTGCGCGGATGCGACCTGCATAAGGCATAAAGATAAAGCCGGACCCATCAACCTGTACTTCTTCAAGCACAGTTGCGTTTTGCCCCGGAGGAACAAGAAGCGGATCACGTACGTTTTCCCAAATTGTCAGGCCAAGCACGTCACCGGGGCGGATCGTGTCGCTACCAAGGTTGCTTGCATCGCGAAAACCAGCGGCAAACCCGAGGGCAGGCGTTACACCCGCCACCAAATTCACGCGATCATCAACGAGAAGCACGAACGCATCGCCGTCTTCCATAACGGAACCTGCGAAGATTTCATTTTTGGTTGGACCCGAACGGGGCAAACCACACGATGCAACAACTGCCACTGTGGCGAGTAGGGCCACGCCTTTTGTAAGGCGCAATCTTAAGGATTTCACTGCTCCGGTCTCCTCGACCTATTAAAAACTGCCTCGGTCTTCATGCGGGCGAATTTAGATTCACCTCACCTTTTGACTGTAACCTACGGGAATCCGTGTGCAAAATCTAGTATAAGGTTGTCGGGCGGTTTGGGTGTGGCAGAGGTGCCACCGCGCCCACAAGGTCTAGTGTTTGCTACTTTACCACACGCAACTGCTGGCGTGGTGGGGCTTGGCCCGATGCGAGTGCGTCATAGGGATCGTTGTTATCGAGCATCATATCTACGACTTGACGCATCAATTGGCGACGCCCACGAGCGGAGTAAAAGCCACCTGGAACCTGTGATGTTTCAAGAAGGTACCGGCGATAGTCCTTAAAGGCGCGGTTGTCTGGGCGTGCGGGTTTGGCAAAGAATTTGTCAACCGGCAGGTCGGACACAAACTCAGGTTTCGCGTAAACCGCATCACCAAAGACCTTTAGCGGGATGCCACGGTGCAAAACCTGTTGTGCTGCGGTTGAATTTACGGTCACGGCAGTTCGTGCAGGGTCCAATACCTGCGCTAGCTTACCACCGCGAACGTAATGAACACGATCAAAGACGTCGTTTTCTTTCGCCAAGCGGCGGATGATATTGCGCAATGGGCTACGGCCATTTTCGAGCGGATGCGCCTTAAAGACCAAGTGATGGTGCTTGGGTGCGCCTTTGGCAAAGCCTTCGATTACGACGGCAAGGAATTCTTCCATCCGGTTGAATGGCGAATGCATCTGAAAGCTTGAGTCATGTTCGAGCTGCAACAGCGCGATGTGGTAAGGGTAACCGCCGTGTTTGATGCGGGATGTCGAAATAATCCGGTCGAGTGCGATAAACGGCATCAGCAACAAACGACGTGTATAAAGGGCGGTTTCAGCAACCAATGGCAATTCTCGGTGGCGTTTGAATTTGCGGTATTCGCCGTTCCGGAACATCACGAACCAATGGTAAAGTGCGCCATAAAACACGTGGTGGCGCATGTCTCCCCAATGGGCTGGCGCCTCAGGCACGTCGAGTTCGGACTTCGCCAACGCGTCACGCATATCTTGCACAGAGGTGTCCATCAGCTTGGAATGCCCGTTGGCACCGCCGCGCTCATACGTCACCCAAAACGGTCGCATATAACCTTCTTCATAGACATGAACCGTCAGGCCCATTTCCTTAGCGGCGGTAATTGCATCTGCGTGGATCGGGCGGGTGTCGCCATATAAAACGATGTCAGTGATCGATTTCTCCGCAACGATGGCGCGAAATGTTTCAACCCATTCATCAGGACCGTCACGGTAGGGAATATAGCCTTTGGCGCCAAACCAGAACGCACGGTCACCCGCATTAAAGCCAACGCGCCACACATCCACACCCGCCGCGCGGAGCATTTTGCCCAAGCGGTGAAAGAAAGGCCCATGTGGCCCCTGTAGAAATAGAAATGATCTGGTCGAAACTGCGCTCACGTTGGTCCCATCATAAATCGGTGCGGGTTTCGGCGAAGTTAACCAAGTAATTTGGCCGAAATATGGCATGTGCCGTGCCCGCAACCACCTAGCCACCTTGCCCCCCTGCGATCAAGGGGCTAGGCCAAGGGTAAGACGTGGAAATATGAGAAGGATACGCAATGTTCACAGGTATCATCACAGACGTAGGTGAAATTCTCGCGCTAGAAAATCGCGGTGATTTGCGGGCGCGTATCGGCACCGATTACGACATTTCGGGCATCGATATCGGGGCGTCGATTGCCTCTGACGGGATTTGCTTAACGGTTGTCGCCAAGGGTACGGATCCACGGGGTTGGTATGACGTTGATATTTCAGCCGAAACCGTCAGTAAGACCGCGCTAGGTGCTTGGGCAGTTGGCAAACGTGTTAACCTAGAACGTGCGTTGAAAGTTGGGGATGAACTGGGCGGGCATATCGTGTCGGGTCATGTGGACGGTGTCGCCACCATCGTTGAGATGGTCGATGAGGGCGACAGTACACGCGTCACGCTTGAGGCACCTGATGATTTGGGACGTTTTATCGCGCCCAAAGGGTCGGTTGCATTGAACGGCACCTCCCTAACTGTGAATGAGGTTAATGGTGCGAAGTTCGGGATCAATTTCATCCCGCACACCAAATCCGTGACGACATGGGGGGACGCAAAAGTTGGCGATCCTGTAAATCTCGAAGTCGACACAATGGCCCGCTATGTCGCGCGCCTGCAGGACTATAGCTAATGGCAGGGATTGGGCATAACTCTGGCCGTGTGGATGAGCCGGGCAAAAGCTGGCGCACCCATGTTTGGGCGAAGGCGCGGCGACAGCTGATGCCAACCCTTCCGATTGAGGTCGTGCGCCGCCGCGTTGCGCGCGCCAAAGAATTGGGGTTGCCTTACAAAACCTACGCGGGGCTTCGCGCATCGTCAGGTGACGATTTGATCGGCTTCATGTTTTCCAACAATGCACTGGATGTGCTGCGTCGCACGGACAAGGTTCCGGCAGTCAAGGCGGCCAAGATCACGGCACTGAAAGACGCACGCACCATCGGTCTGGCACAGCTACCGACCACGCCGGACCAACTAACGCCACCACTTCAAACAACGCACAGGGCACCAATGCCGCTGGCACCTTGGGTGGAAAAACGCGAGCACCTGCGCGAAGTTTTCGCGCACATCGGCCGCCCATCTAGCCGTTTCATCCTGATTTGCGACACCGCAATGGAGCGCGAATGGGTTGAAGCGGGCCGCATGGCCGGTGCGCTTCCCGCACAGACATTTTTCGAGGTTACCCAATGACAGAGCAAACCGAACCCGAAGTCGTCACCTCCCTTGAGGACGATGAAGGATTGCGTATCGTAGATATCCTTAGTCACAGTGAGGGCCATTTCAGCTACGCCGAATATCACCGTGGTGAGGGCGAAGAAGACGATTGGCAGCTGGTCGAAGACGACGCTGCAAAGACCTACAAAACCCAATTTGCGGCCTATACTGCTGCGACGCGTAACGTTGAATGGTTGATGGACTGACACACCCGAAAGGCGCTACGTCGCACGGCCTAGCCCTTTCCAAATTACAGCCCACAGGCTATTGCGCCTTAAGACGTTGAGAGGATTCCCATGAACCAATCGTTTGAAAAACCCGGCCCTGTTGAGACTGACTGGAAAGACGTTATTTCCAGCATCGAAGATATCATTGATGATGCTCGCAATGGCCGCATGTTTGTTTTGGTCGATCACGAGGATCGTGAGAACGAGGGCGATTTGGTGATCCCCGCACAGATGGCAACGCCGGATGCGATCAATTTCATGGCGACACACGGGCGCGGGTTGATCTGCTTGACGTTGCCTGCTGACCGCCTTGATGCGCTGGGCCTGCAATTGATGTCCACGCATAACTCTAGCCGCCATGAGACAGCTTTCACCGTGTCCATTGAGGCCCGCGAAGGTGTGACAACCGGTATTTCCGCCGCAGACCGCGCCAAAACAGTGGCTGTTGCGATTGATCCGACCAAAGGCGCGCAAGATATTGCAACGCCGGGACATGTGTTCCCGCTGCGCGCGCGTGCGGGTGGCGTGTTGGTGCGTGCCGGCCATACTGAAGCGGCTGTTGATATCTCGCGGCTTGCTGGTCTGAACCCGTCCGGTGTAATCTGTGAGATCATGAAAGACGACGGCGAAATGGCCCGTTTGCCTGATCTGGTTGCATTCGCGCAAACGCACGGGCTGAAGATCGGCACAATTTCCGACCTGATCGCCTACCGTCGCCGCCACGACAATCTTGTGCGCGTGCGGACGGAAGAAACCATCACATCCGAGTTCGGCGGTGAATGGGACATGAAGATTTATGCTGATGAAACCCACGGTGACGAACACATTGTGCTGACCAAAGGCGATATCTCAGGTGATACGCCTGTTTTGGTGCGCATGCATGCGATGGACCCGATGCTGGACGTTGTTGGCATCGGCCCCAAAGGGCGCACATCCGAATTTGGCGAAGCGATGAAGCGTGTCGAAGAAGAAGGGCGCGGCGTTGTTGTTCTGTTGCGCG
>CALBVZ010000114.1 GCA_937969445.1 uncultured Octadecabacter sp.
ACCACCGCGCAGATCGAGGCCCAAGTTCACCAAACCATCTGGCAGGAACGACGGCCACAAAGCCGCGTCCGCCTCAAGTTCAGGCGTGGATGTCGCCCCTTCAACCGCCAAAATCGCCTCAGCATCGTTTGAGGTTTCAACCTTGCCATAAAAACCGTTGGGCAAGGCCACGATGATACCAAATGCAACCACCAGCCAAATCGCGGTGCGTTTCCAAAGGTCAATCTTCAACATGAGGGCGTCCTGTCTTTTGTCTCAACCGCGTTGCGGCGTTTTATTCATAATATTATGGGGTTACGCGCTGAAATTCAGGCGTGAAATTCAAATGTGCGTGCTGCCTAGGGGCAGAAATCAGCACTCGGGTCGGACCCGTCAATACTGTCCTCGGACAGGATATCCAAGCCAAACGGTAACACACCCGACTGCATCAACGCCGCAAGCTGCTCAGCCTCTTCAACGGTGAAAAGTCCATTGATTATACCGCTGCCACCCCAAATCGCCGATTGGATCGTTGGGGCAGAAATAACTTCACCACGCAGTACAATCGCGAAAGGTTCGCCGATATGTTCAGCCGTGTATTCACCAAACGTTCGGCTACTTGATTCGGAAAACCGAAACATGACAGCAGGTGCACCGCTATAATCAAACGAAGGCTCGGCGGATAGAATACCGGCTCCGTTCAATACGGGTTCGTCATTGATGACATAGGAAAGGTATGGGTCATTCTTAAGCGGCAAGACCGAATGCCCGTCCGGAACCGCGAACGTTTCGCCCTGTGAGACCGCCTGTGTCACGGTGAAAAACCCAAAATCGACCTTTTCCAAGAGCGGTTCAAGCGCGCCGCGATCCACCGGCATGACCGATGGGATTGAAATGGTGATCTTGTCGTCCACAATCTCAGTGAAATCGAACACGCCGCCGTAAAGCCCGCCAATTCGCGCACTTATAACGTCGGCTGCGTGTTCCAATTCATCGACATTCGCGTCTGAGCTTGCAGCAAGCACCAAACGGTTACCGCCACAGGAGTCCACAACAGGCGCCGTTGGCACCATTCCTTGGGCGCCAGCAGCGCCCGCGCTCAGCCCAAAAGCAATGAGCGCTGAACGGATCACTTGTCGGCTGGCTCTGTTTTGTTCAGAACCTGTGCGATCGTGGACTTCACAACGCGCACTTTCACGTCCGCCGCCAGTTCTACTTCAACTTCGCCGTCGTCCTTCACCTTGGACACTTTACCGATCAGGCCACCCGCCGTCACAACTTGGTCACCACGGCGTAGCGCTTCGACCATCGCCTGATGCTGTTTCAGCTTTTGTTGCTGTGGACGGATCAGCAAGAAATACATGATACCGAAAATCAGAATGAGTGGGATAAATTGTCCAAAAGCTTCCATGGCGTCGTTTCCTTAATTGCACGCGAAGGCACCCCCCTCGCAATTTGCCGCACACTACGTTTGTGCCGTAAGATTCGCAACGTGATCCCGCGCGAACAGGGCGATGAAACATACATACGCACTGTGTACAGGTTGTGTACGCATTCTGTACGCCATATGACCCTTCTTAAACCGTAATCAAGGACCGATCCCATGCACGACATTCGCGCCATCCGAGAGAACCCCGCAGCTTTTGATGCGGCCCTGTCCCGCCGTGGCGATGCGCCCCTGTCTGCTGAGCTGTTGGCGATGGACGAAGCACGCCGTGCAAAGATCGGTGCAGCCGAAGCCGCGCAAGCCGAAGCCAACAAAGCCGCCAAAGAGGTTGGTGCAGCCAAGGGACGCGGTGATGAAGCTGAATTCGAACGCCTCCGTGCGCTTGTATCTGAAAAGAAAGCGGAAATTTCCGCACTGAACGACGAAGCCAAAGCGCAAGATGCCGCGTTGACCGAGCGCCTTGCCGTGATCCCCAACTTGCCAGCCGATGATGTACCAATGGGTGCGGATGAAAACGACAACGAAGAAATCTCGACTTGGGGCACCCCACGCGAATTTGATTTCAAGCCCGTTGAGCATTTCGAAATTGCAGGCGTCAAACCCAGCATGGATTTCGAAACCGCCGCAAAGATTTCTGGTAGTCGCTTTGTGCTGATGTCGGGTGCTGTCGCACGTGTTCACCGTGCGCTCGCGCAGTTTATGCTTGATATTCATACACTTGAGAACGGGTTGACCGAAGTAAACCCGCCCGTCCTTGTGCGTGATGACGCGATGTATGGCACCGACAAGCTGCCGAAGTTCGCCGAAGACAGCTACCAAACGACTGAGGGCATGTGGCTGATTTCCACATCTGAAATCCCACTCACCTATATCGCGGCGAACCATGTGATCGATGAATCCTACCTTCCGCGCCGCTACACCGCACATTCGCTTTGCTTCCGCTCTGAGGCGGGCAGCGCGGGTCGTGATACATCTGGCATGCTGCGTCAGCACCAGTTTGAAAAGGTCGAAATGGTGTCTGTGACCCACCCCAATGAATCCGACGCCGAGCAAAAACGCATGCTGCGTTGCGCGGAAGACCTGCTGGAACGTCTTGAAATTCCTTACAGAACCGTTCTGCTTTGCACCGGTGACATGGGCTTTGGCGCACGCCGTACCTTTGACATTGAAGCATGGCTTCCAGGGCAGAATGCTTACCGCGAGATCAGCTCGGTTTCTACGACGGGCGAATTCCAAGCCCGTCGCATGAACGCGCGTTTCAAACCAGCCGATGGTGGCAAGCCGCAATTCGTTCATACGTTGAACGGTTCCGGCCTTGCCGTGGGGCGTTGCTTGATTGCGGTTCTGGAGAACGGCCAGCAAGAAGACGGCTCGGTCACGCTCCCCAAGGCCTTGCACGGTTATATGGGCGGCAAAACCACCATCAACGCGGACGGTTCACTTAGCTAAGCCACTGATGTGGGCGCAAAATTTCGTCGGGCAGATGGGTATAGCCCCCGTCTGCCCACTTTCGCGCATTGCGGATCGCGTCGCGCTGCGCGTCATCAACACCATGAACTTCATGATAAACCTGACGCAATGTTGCGTTGCGTTGATACTCTGGTTCAGCATCGCAGCGATCTAGCGCGGCCATTGAAAGCTCATCCAAGCCAGACGGCCCGTCCCTGTCTTTTGAGATCGCACTCATCAACGCGCCAGACAAACCAACCGGTCCAAACTTGTTATCCAGCCGTTCGGTCACATCAAAACGCGGCGCGACGCGATCCATCTCAGACCAATCCAACCGCAATCCTGCCGCCTGCGCGCCCAAGGCCACCCAGTTCAACGAAATCGAGCTTAGGCCCACGCGCGAACCGCCGCCCCCAACCGAGCCGTGATTACCCGGAAACCATTGTTGCATGTGGGTCGGGATCAATTCGCTTTCATATTTAACGTTCAAATCCAACATGTTGGACCACGGGTAACTGGGGAATGTCTTGCGGCGTTCATCAATTGAAATCGCATGACGTGCCGCCAGAACCATGCTGGTAAGCGCAGTATCATGAAACCGGTACTGTGCATTGAAACGCGCAGCTAAGGGCAAAAACGCAGGTAGCCCAAGCGCGCTGACAGTGTCCCAAACGCCCAAATAAGCAATACCCAAACGCACCGCATCATTGATCGGCGCGCCATTCTTGCGCCGCCATTTGGCCTCGGTCTCGTTCACGTAAACGCGCGGTGCGAAGGCGGCGCGAAACGCAAGACTTTCAGGATGGTCAGGGTGCGTTTCAGGCGCACGGCTGCGATATCGCCGCATGGCGTCAGGGATTTCGGCCAGCTTATCACGCGCAGGAATGCCGCACGACCGGATCAGCCCGACCAAGGACCGTGCCGCAAAGGCACCACGCGAAAAGCCGAAGACCATGATCTCGTCACCGGGTTCATACAAAAACACGAGGTTGCGATACGCCTCCTCGATGATATCCGTCAGCCCCCAGCCAAGCGCCCCGCCCAGCAGCCGATCCATCCGCCGCGCGGCCCAATTGTTGCCGCGACCAGATCCAACACCGGGGGAATACAAAACCACCTGCGGCATCCCACCAACGGCATGGGACGCAACGCAGCGCGACAGGCGCACAACATTCGTCGGATGCTCTGCGTCCGGTCTGTTCCATGTTCCATCAATAAAAATTGCGATGCGTTTCATCGGCCTGCCCTCTTCAGCTTAGTCTTAGGCTGAAGTGCACTTACCCTTACGTCAAGTCAGCTAAACCTGACTTTAAGAATTCCCGCGGAACCGCTTTTTCTGATCAGCTGGCGCCTTACCCAAATGCTTACGCAAGCGCGACGGCGTTGATTTCGTGTTGTTTTTATACGGGTTCTTATCCGCCTGTGACCTGAAATGCAGTCGGATCGGTGTCCCTGGCATATCGAAATCAAGGCGCAACCCGTTCACCAGATAGCGCGAATAGCTTTCGGGCAGCATGTCTGGGTGTGAACACATCACAACAAACCCCGGAGGGCGCGTTTTGACCTGCGTCGCATAGCGCATCTTGATGCGACGACCACCCGGTGCAGGGGGTGGATGCGCTTCAGTCATACCCATCAACCAACGGTTCAGGTTGGCCGTCGTAACACGACGGTTCCAAACTTCATGGGCGCGTAAAACCGCCTCTTGAAGGCGGTCGATACCACGGCCAGTTTTAGCCGAAACCGTAATCAATGGAGCGCCCTTTAGCTGCGGCAGCAAGCGCGTGAATTCTTCTTTCAGCTCTTTTAGCTTGGCCTGTTTTTCCGGCTCAACGTCCCATTTATTCACGGCAAGAACAACGGCACGGCCTTCACGTTCGGCAAGGTCGGCGATGCGCAGATCTTGTTGTTCAAACGGGATTTCCACGTCGAGCAAAACAACGACAACCTCAGCGAACTTAACGGCACGAAGACCATCGCTTACCGACAGTTTCTCTAGCTTTTCCTGAACCTTAGCGCGTTTACGCATACCGGCTGTGTCGAAGATACGAACAGGAACACTGGTCTCGCCAGCAGCCCAGTCCATTTGCACAGAAATCGCATCGCGGGTGATGCCTGCCTCTGGCCCAGTTAGCAAACGATCTTCACCAAGGATTTGGTTAATCAACGTAGACTTACCCGCGTTCGGGCGACCAACCACAGCGATTTGCAAAGGCTTGGCCTTGGTCGGGATGCGTGGCGCGTCTGGATCATCGTCATCTACATCAACGTCAGTTTCTGGTGCATCAGCGGCAGCGCGTTCTTCAAACGCATCTGACAGCGGCATCAGCACATCATACATCTCGCCCAGACCTTCGCCGTGCTCAGCAGACAGGCGGATGGGTTCGCCTAGGCCAAGGTTGAACCCCTCGATTACCCCTGCATCAGCGGCTTTGCCTTCGGATTTATTCGCGGCGAGGATAACATTGGCGTTCTTTTTACGCAGAATATCCGCGAACACTTCGTCCGCAGGCATAATGCCAGTGCGTGCGTCGTACATGAACAGGCAGACGTCTGCCATTTCAACTGCGCGTTCTGTCAGGCGGCGCATACGGCCTTGTAGGGATTCGTCCGTTGCCTCTTCTAGGCCAGCGGTATCAATCACCGTAAAGCGCAGATCGCCAAGGCGTGCAGGCCCTTCGCGCAAATCGCGTGTGACGCCGGGTTGGTCATCGACCAGCGCGAGCTTCTTACCGACAAGGCGGTTGAACAACGTGGATTTGCCAACATTCGGGCGGCCGACAATGGCGAGTGTGAAAGACATGAGAATACGACTCTATAAGGTTAGAGACGCGCACTACACCGTTTGTGGCTTAACGGAAAGCCAGCAATTCACCGCGCTTGGATACAACGTAAAGCGTACCATTCACGACAACAGGGTTAGACGCAGCCCCACCACGGATTTCAATGGTGCCAACCAGCGCACCCGACGTTGGGTCAAACTGGCGGATAAGCCCATCCGAGGAAGCCACGATCAAGCGTCCCCCCGCAAGGATTGGGCCGTAGTGTGCGAAACGGGTTTTCTGACGGCGCTCGCGGTTTTCTTCAAAGCCGGGAAGTTCAACACGCCAGATCGCGGTGCCATCATCTGCATCCAGACGCAGCAATTCACCAAGGTCATTGACCATAAAGACAGAATCACCAGCAGGCCAAACAGGGCCAACGGCCCCTTCTGTCGCGGTCCAGATGCGGTCCCCGTTGGCGATTTCCAGCGCCACAACACGGCCAGAGAAGTTACCGACGTAAACACGGCTACCATCAATCACAGGGTCACCAGCGATGTCAGATATGTTTGACGCCGCCTGCCCCGGACGTTGGCCCGTCACGACAGTCGACCAACGGCGCAGGCCGCCCTCAGGGAACGCCGCGAGGACTTCGCCTGTTGGGAATGGGAAAATCGCAAACTCGCTGTTCACGGCAGCGCCAGCGCCACCGGCAAAGTTAGACGTTGGCGGTGTGCTGTTTTGCGTCCAACGAATACGACCTGAGGTCAGCTCAAGCGCCCAAGCGCGGCCATCACGGGCCACGACATAGGCCAGATCGCCCTGAATGGTCGGCGCAGACGTACCCGGTGCATCAAGATCCTGACGCCAGAGTTCACCACCAGAGGCCGCATCAAGCGCGACGACTTCACCAAAACCAGTGGTTGCCAGCAAAACAGTTCCAGCAACGGCCAAACCACCACCAGATGCATCACGTGAATTGTCGGATGCCGGAATGACACTGCGCGACCAAAGGGTTGCGCCCGCAGGGGATGTCGCAACAACTTGGCTTTGTGCATCCAGCGTATAAATCGCGTTTGACGTCACAACTGGATCAGCAGTGATGCGAAGACGGCGGCTGTCGCCTGCTCCGATGTTCGCGGCAAAAACTGGCGACAGGGCCGTGCCCAATGTCGGGTGTGCGATACGGTGTGTAGGGGTGCCGTTCCGGTGCGTCCAAGATGTGTTCAACGATGCAGCAGGCAATGAGATCGGGCGCGTTTCGTTTACAAAAGCAATCGCTCCGGCCGCTTCACCACGAATATCTAGCCGTTCGCCCGGTAAAATCACGTCTTTCTCGCCACAGGCGACCAGGGACGTCGTCAGGACCAACGCCATAAGCGTCTTTACATTGAAACCGGTTACAATCTTGCCTGTCACATCGTTCCCCTTTTCGGGCCCTTTGGAGGGTTCTTAATTGTCTTGCGCGTCGCTTGCCGCACTATCGCCGAGAAGCGCATCAATGTCACCGCCCATCGCTACAATCATACTGAACGCGCGTTCACGCAAGCCCCGTGTGGTTTCAGCGTCTTGCGCAATCGCAAGGAATTGCGTCGTCGCAGCTTCGATGTCGCCTTCTTCTACGCTGAGCAATGCCAGTTGTTCTTGGGCAACCAGACGGAACGGCGCGCCCGCGACGGCCAATCCAGACAGCATCGCACGACGTTCTTCGGTCGAAAGCGTGCCGCTTTGTACCATTGCAGATTTCAGCGCGGCGAGGTCACGGTAAACCTGCGGAGCCTCTTCATCCAAAGCAACCGCTTCGAGGGCAGCAGCAGCCCCTGCGACGTCACCCGTTTCTGTCAGATTAGACGCAACCAATAGGCCCGTCACTGCCGCAGCTGGGCCACTTGTCTCTATCGCTTGCAAGGCAGCGGCGCGTTCTGCGTCGTCGTCAATTTCCAATGCGGCAAGGATTTCATCACCAGCAGCCTCAGCCGCATTCGTAACCTGCGCCTTGCGGAATTCGGAATATGCCGTGCCGCCAACGATCAGCAAAACGACCAATACCGCGATCCAACCGTACTTGCGCATGTAGCCAAACAGTTGATCCTTACGGACCTCTTCGGTGACTTCTTCGATGAAGCTTTCAGAATTGCTCATAGTGCCCTCACGCAGTTTCCCGCCCCTCTTATCGCGAAGGGCTAAGCGGGGACAAGAGGCCCGCGCAAACCTCGCCCTAATCACGCGGAAATACGGACTATTCAGAAGGTTGCACGCAAAAGTAACGACCCTTAACATTTCGGGCTTGTCGGTGCGTCAATCTTTCACTAATCTGAACTGGTCAGTTCAGACAGTTCAGACCATAATTCTCATACTGCGAGTCACCCAACACCACGAGAGAGTCCAATGCGTTTCATGCCCCTGATTACAGCGACCGTCGTTTCGGTCGCGCTTTATGCTCTCGTTTTTGAACGCGAAGCATTGATGGTCTTTGCCCAAGTCGACCCAAATGCAACTGACATTGAAACCAAAGAAGACGTGGTTAATCGCATCTCCGTCGTCACCATGACGTCCGTTGCCGAAACAGTGGATAGCGCCGTTATCTTACGGGGCCGCACCGAAGCCGCGCGTCAAGTAACCGTCGCGTCTGAAACCTCCGGCCTTGTGATTTCCGAACCGATCCGCAAAGGCGCATTCGTTGAAGAAGGGGCGCTGCTTTGCCAGCTCGACCCTGGCACGCGTGCTGCATCCCTTGCCGAAGCACGCGCACGTCTGGCAGAAGCACAAGGCCGCGTGCCCGAGGCGCAGGCCACCGTTATCGAAGCAAACGCGCGTGTTCGCGAAGCCGAGATCAACGTCAACGTCGCCCGCCAGCTTAGCGAAGACGGATTCGCATCCGAGACCCGCCTTATTTCTGCCGAAGCCGCACTCGAAGCCGCAAACGCAGGCGTTCAACGGGCATCTACATCCGTCACCTCCGCGCAGGCTGGGATTGAGGCCGCGCAAGCCGGTGTCGCCGCCGCCGAGCGCGAGATCGAGCGTTTGAACATTTCCGCCCCGTTTGCTGGATTGCTGGAAAGCGACACGACTGAAATCGGCTCGCTTATGCAGCCCGGTGCGCCATGCGCGACGATCATCCAACTCGACCCGATCAAACTGGTTGGGTTCGTACCAGAAACCAACGTTGGCCAGATCACCGTTGGTGCGATGGCCGGCGCACGCCTTGCGACAGGCGAAGAAGTTGTCGGCGAAGTGACGTTCCTGTCGCGCTCAGCAGATGAGTTGACCCGCACTTTCCGTGTTGAAGTCCGCGTTCCCAACGCCGATCTTCATATCAGCGACGGACAGACGGCTGAAATCCTTGTGGCGTCCGATGGGCGCAAAGCGCACCTTCTTCCTGGCTCCGCATTGACGTTGGATAACGACGGTAACATTGGCGTGCGCGTCGTGGGGGAAGGCAACATCGCCCGTTTCCTTCAAATTAGCGTCATGCGCGACACAATTGATGGCATCTGGGTCACGGGTCTGCCCGAAACGGTTGATGTCATCGTCGTTGGCCAAGAATACGTAACCGACGGTGTTCCCGTTGACCCGACATTGCAGGAGGCTGACGGATGATACAAATCATCGACGTCGCCGCCGCGCGTGCGCGGATGGTCATTGCCTTTATCATCCTGTCGCTATTGGCAGGTGGCCTTGCCTATTTTGGTCTGCCCAAAGAGGGCGAACCGGACATTGAAATTCCAATTGTCTTCGTTTCAGTTCCCTTCCCCGGCATTTCCGCCGAGGATTCCGAGACGCTGCTTGTCAAACCAATGGAAGCCCAGCTGCAAGACCTAGATGGCCTTGAAAACATGACGGCAACCGCATCCGAAGGCTACGCAGGCGTGGCGCTAGAATTTGATTTCGGTTGGAACAAGACCGACACGATGGCTGACATCCGCGATGCGATGAACGCCGCCGAAGGGCAATTCCCGAACGGTGCGGACAACTATTCGGTCAATGAGATTAACTTTTCCGAATTCCCGATTGTTATCGTCAACCTGACGGGCAACGTCCCAGAACGCACGCTTGTGCGCGTGGCCGAAGACTTGCAAGAAGTAGTCGAGGGTATCGACGGCGTGCTTGAGGCATCCCTCACCGGCCAGCGCGATGAGATGATCGAAGTGATCATCGACCCCTTAAAACTTGAAGCCTACAACGTCACCGCGGGCGAGTTGATCAACGTTGTAACCCAGAACAACCTTTTGATCGCAGCCGGTGAAGTCGAGACCGAGCAAGGCGCCTTCGCTGTCAAAATCCCGTCCAGCTTTGATGAGCCGCGCGACATCTACACCCTGCCCGTCAAAACCAACGGCGACAGTGTGATCACCCTTGGCGATCTTGCCGAAATCCGCCTGACGTTTGAGGACCGCACCAGCACCGCGCGGTTTAACGGTACCACCACAGTGGCGCTTCAGGTCGTGAAACGCCGTGGTTTCAACCTGATCGATACCGCACAAGAAGTCCGTGATGTGATTGACGCAGAACTTGCCTCATGGCCACAAGACCTGCGCGATTCAGTTCAGGTTGGCGTGTCCAACGACCAATCACGCAACGTAGATTCCATGGTGCGCCAGCTGGAAGGGTCCGTTCTGACGGCGATCGCGCTGGTAATGATCGTCGTGCTTGCCGCCCTTGGCACACGCCCAGCGCTGTTGGTTGGTTTTGCAATCCCGACCTCGTTCCTGCTGTGTTTCGCCTTCCTAGCGGTGATGGAAATCACCATTTCCAACATCGTGATGTTTGGCCTAATTTTGGCTGTGGGGATGCTGGTGGATGGCGCGATTGTTGTGGTGGAATACGCAGACAAACGCATGACCGAGGGCGCAGGCCCGATGGAAGCTTACACCGACGCTGCCAAGCGCATGTTCTGGCCCATCGTGTCGTCCACAGCCACCACGCTATGTGCCTTCCTACCGATGCTGTTCTGGCCCGGCATTCCGGGACAATTCATGGGCATGCTGCCTGTGACGATTATCTTCGTTCTATCGGCGTCCCTTATCGTGGCGCTGATCTATCTGCCCGTTCTGGGTGGCGTCACGGGCCGAATGAGCCGGCTGTTCGGCAACACTGCTGATGTCCTTAAGGCCCGCCTGCCGTGGCTGGTGAATGTCGCCCTCATCTTCCCTGCGATCATGATGGTATTTATCGGCGCGATGCTGACGCTGAACCCTGGGTATTTATCAGGTGCGCAGGTTAATGATGGCGGTTTCTTTGCGTCGCTCCCCGGAATGATCTTGTTCCTGCTTGGCGCTGTTGCTGTGTCCATCACTGTTGGTGCCTCCAAGATCGAACGTCCTGCCAAAAACATCAAAGCGGGTTACCGCCGTAGCATCTTTGGTCATGTGATCCACTTCATCGCAGGCAATCCGATCATGCCGATCGTGTCGATTGCGGGGATCATTTTCATCGTCATGTCCGTGTTCGGCTACTTTGGTGCCAATAACAACGGCGTTGAATTCTTTACCGATAGCGAGCCTGAGCAAGCAATCGTTTATGTCCAAGCCCGCGGTAACCTTTCCGTCGCTGAAAAAGACATCCTTGTGGCACAGGCCGAAGCAATCGCACTTGCCGAACCAGGTGTGCAATCCGTTTTTGCCTTCGCGGGCGCTGGTGGGTTGAACCAGAACACAGGCGGGTCAAGCGGCCCGAAAGACACCATCGGCCAGTTGCAAATCGAGCTTATTCCTTGGGATGACCGCCCCGCATTTGCCCGCGCCAATGACATCGATTTGGCCACCATGGACGGCGATATCATTATGGCGCGCCTACAGGCAGATCTTGAAGCCCTGCCAGGCATTCGCACCGAAATCCTCAACCTGTCCCGTGGTCCAGGTGCGGCAAAACCCGTTCACCTGCGCCTTACAAGTGGCAACTGGGAAGACCTTCAGGCGGCGGCAGCCACTGTGCGTGCGCAGTTTGACGAAACGACGGGCCTGACCCTCATCGAGGACAGCCGCCCCTTGCCCGGCATTGATTGGGAAATCACCGTCGATGTTGAAAAGGCGGGGCGGTATGGCGCCGACGTCGCCACCGTTGGTGGTATGGTGCAACTTGTGACGCGCGGCATTCTGCTCGACACAATGCGGGTAGATACCTCTGATGAGGAAATCGAAATCCGCGTCCGCCTGCCAGAATCGGACCGCGTGCTATCCACGCTTGACTCCCTGCGCGTGCGCACCACCTCCGGCCTTGTCCCGCTGTCCAATTTCATCACGCGAACACCTGTGCCGGAACTGGCCCAGATCGACCGGATCGACCAAAACCGCTACTTTGATGTGAAGGCGGATGTGCAAGCGGACCTAACCAAATTTACAGTTGGCGAAGACGAAACCTTATCTGTGCTTGGCCTGTTTCACGAAGTGCAGGACGGTGAAGCCATCGTTGATGCAGCATTAACGGTTGAAGCCGCCGACGGTACGATTTTCGAGCTGGTTGAACTGCACGAGGCGGCCAATATCGCAGAGGTCCAATCCGCGATTTCCGATGGCGATGCGACACCTGTCGCCGTGAACGGCAACGAACGTATCGAACTCCTGACCGAATGGCTCGAAACAAATCCTCTCCCCGCGACCGTGAACTATGAATGGACGGGCGATCAAGAAGACCAAGCTGAATCCGGTGCCTTCTTGATGAAAGCCTTTGCCGGTGCGCTGGGTTTGATGTTCATCATCCTGTTGGCGCAGTTTAACTCGGTCTATAATTCGGTTCTGGTGCTGTTGGCGGTGATCTTGTCCACCACGGGCGTGTTGATCGGGATGTTGGTCATGGATCAGGCGTTCTCGATCATTATGACGGGTACAGGCATCGTCGCCTTGGCGGGTATCGTGGTGAACAACAACATCGTTCTCATCGACACCTACCAAGAATACGAACGCTACATGCCCCGCACCGAAGCAATTACGCGCACTGCCGAAGACCGCATTCGCCCCGTGTTGTTAACGACAATCACCACAATGGCGGGCCTTGCGCCGATGATGTTTGGCCTTTCCTTGGACTTTATCGGTGGTGGCTTTTCCATCGACAGCCCGACGTCGCTTTGGTGGAAACAATTGGCCACGGCCGTTGTGTTCGGTCTTGGCATCGCGACTGTTCTGACGCTGGTGTTCACGCCCTCCATGTTGGCGCTTCGGGTTTGGATCACGACTTACGCACGTTGGGGTGCACAGCTTTTTTCCAAACTTTCAATGGGGCGCCAAAGCCGTGCTGCGCAAGACTGGGCGCTGTCACGCGAAGCCAAACGGGTTAAAGCACCGGAAATCATTTGGGATGATCCGGATGCACCGGCGCCTGCCCCTGTGAAAACGGCAGAGAAACCGGAATCCACAGATACACCAAGCACGCCGCTTCGCGCCGCGGAATAATGGCGACCCCCGCGCAGATCTTGGCAGAGCTATCGCCCAGCGCACGCGAAGCACTGACTGAACGCAGCGACCGCGCAGGGCTGACCCATCTGGCGGTTCACACTGGCATCATTGTCATGCTGATGAGGTATGTAGCTTCTGGCTTTCCGTTTTGGTGGGCCGCGATGCTGCCCCTTGGCGTGGCCCTCGTGTTCCTGTTCACCTTGCAGCACGAGTGCACCCACAAAACCCCGTTCAAAACAGGTGTATTGAATGATGTTATCGGCCATCTCTGCGCCCTCATCATTGTGCAGCCGTTTGTGTGGTTTCGTGCCTTCCACATGGCCCACCATCGCCACACCAACGACCCCGTGAAAGACCCAGAGCTTCAAGGCGATGCAAAACCCGAAACCTGGGTCGAGTTTGCCTCGCATCTCTCGTGCATCGGCTATTGGTGCGACAAATTACAAACCCTTGCCAGCAATGCGCTCGGGCGGTTTGATAACAGCTATGTCGCGGAACGTGCAAAGTCGCGCCTTCAGGTTGAAGCCCTCGTCCTCATTGCCATTTACGTGACGGTGCTTGTTTTCACCCTCACTGTTAGCCCAATCCTGATCTGGATTTGGGCCATTCCGCTTCTGTTGGGATTTCCCGTTTTACGTCTCTACTTGTTGGCCGAACATGGGCGCTGCCCAACGGTGGCAAACATGTTTGAAAACACTCGCACGACATTAACCAATCGTTTGGTCAAACTGATCGCGTGGAACATGCCCTATCATGCTGAACACCACGCCTATCCAAATGTGCCGTTTTACAGACTACCCGATGCACACAAAATCAGCGCATCGCACTTGCAAAACGTCAGTGACGGTTACGTCGCATTCACGAAAACCTATGTGGCACCATTGAACGAACCCAACGACCGTTAAGCCGCGTCTTCATCCTGCTGTTGACGGTTCCACAGGTGCGCATATCGTCCATCGGTGGCAAGCAGCGCGTCATGGGTCCCCTGTTCAACAACGACGCCGTCCTCAAGCACGACAATTCGGTCTGCGTCCGCGATGGTGGACAGGCGGTGGGCAATGGTCAAAACAGTGCGCCCCTGCCCCATCGCCTTAAGTTCGTTCTGAATTTCCATCTCGGTTTCCGTATCAAGCGCACTGGTCGCTTCATCCAAAATCAGGATTGGCGGGTCTTTCAGCAATGTGCGCGCGATGCCAACGCGTTGCTTTTCGCCACCTGACAGCTTTAGCCCACGCTCACCTACGGTGGTTTCATACCCATCCGGCAGGCTTTCGATGAAGTCGTGGATTTTGGCCGCCTTTGCTGCTGCTTGAATCTCTTCAAAGCTCGCGCCTTCGCGCCCGTAGGCGATGTTGTAGCGGATCGTGTCATTGAACAGGACGGTGTCTTGCGGCACAACGCCGATCTGTTCATGCAGGCTGACTTGCGTCACATCACGGATGTCTTGTCCGTCAATACGGATCGCGCCGTCGCCGACATCGTAAAAGCGGAACAACAACCGCCCAATCGTGGATTTCCCCGAACCCGACGATCCAACAATCGCA
>CALBVZ010000115.1 GCA_937969445.1 uncultured Octadecabacter sp.
GCATCGTTCTCATAGCTGTCAGCATAGACCGTATAGCGGAACGCATCGCTTGGTGCGACATCCGCGTAGAGGCCCCAAAGTGTTTCATCACCCGTAGCTGCAAGAACTTGGTAATCTAGGCTAGAGAACCCTTCGGAACGGCGCTCAAAGTACGCGCCGATCGACCCTTCAGTTTCTAGACCGAGATCGGCCAAACCTACCCGAGCGTCGAGTTTGACGGCTTCGCCTGCACCAGTGGCCAGATCATCCGTATCAAAGACCAAACCACCGTCACTAGAGTATGTGCTGCCAAATCCAGTTCCCTCGGTGCGTGCAAATTCCGCCGCCACGTAGGTGTCGTCATTTAGGCGCCAGAGTGCGTCTACGCCGACGGCCGTGTGATCAACAGCACCGCTCTCATCGACCATGGCGTTCACACCAAGTCGGAATTGATCCGTCACCCAAACTTCGCCACGCCCGCCATATGCATAGCCATCAACGTCGGCCAGCGTGGGCGTATATTCATACTGCGCGACAAGCACGAGATCAGGGTCGCTGCCGCTAATGATCAATCCGCTGTCCAGTGTGCTGGCCAGTGGCCGTGCGAGAGTGACGATGCCTTGAATGTAGTTTACGTCATAGTCGATGCCGGGTTGCAACTCGACAGTATCAAGAACGCGGCCTGTATCGGGGTCACGGATTTGGGCAGTCAGGGTTGCGGTGCCGCTTAAGATGTCCTGACGTTCGAGGAAATAGACCGATCCGCCTGTTCCAAGGAACACGTCCCGTTGTGGGAGTTGGTCAGGTTGCGCAGCATATAACATTACGCGTGCGCGCGCCTCGCCTTCGTCGGTGGTTTCAGCGGTCGAATAAGCGCCCTGCAGGCCGTAAAGTGCGCGGTCGTTTTGAACGAGGGTTCCGCCGTCAAGGTCCGCTTCGAAGTCGCCGAACTGAACGAAGTTACCTTCGCGTTCGATGCGCAGATAAACACGGCCCGAGGTCGGCGTGTTGTCAAATGATGTGCTGTCATCGCCATACGTCGGGTAAAGTGAATCTGGGTCAAGCCGAAGGGATAGCTGACGTGGATCTTTTTCCTGAAGACGCGAGAAAATGTCTTCCAAATCGCCATTTCCGGTGTCTACGCTTGCGGTGATCTCGACGCCATTTTCGGTACGTCCATCAACGTAGGCAGATAGGCGGCCTTCTTGATAGATTTCGGAAATTCCGGTGGCACCATCTGTGCGGCGACCAAGGGTCAGATCCGCAACGGCAACATAGAACCACTCAGATGCGGGGATATCCACGTCACGCGTAAGGTCAACGTTTTGACCTGCGCCGCTTACCTGCACATTAACAGGATAGTCCCCTGCCGGAAGGATACGTTGCAGCACGAAACCACCCGAAGAGTCAGGTCGAATTTGCTCACCAAGAGCTGAAACAGTTGCGCCTGCCGGAACATTGTCACCTGACACAGTAACAGCACCGCCATAGACGGGAATGCGGCGCAATGCCGTTTGGTCAGTTCCCTCTTCAACACCGTCGGTATTAGCACGTCGATCGACACGGGTCACAGGAATTGGTGCAGTCGCATCAAACCGACCGTCCGCGTCATAGACGCGGTGGATCAACGCGATGTCGTCGCCCTCTGGCACAGTGAGCGTCATCTGCCCATTCGGCGAAATCGGAACAATACCAATCACTTGTGGGCCGCCCCGCGCGGCAAGGTCAACAATACGGATTTCTCCACGTTCGACATACGCTGGATAGTTCAATTCGGATTGCACGGTCAGGCTATCACCAGCCCGATACATACGGGGCCCGCCCAACAATTGAAGATCAAGTCGCGGTGTCCCACCGAGACCGTCATAGACCACCTGCACATCCGCTTGGGCAAGTTGTACATCTGTGCGACGGATAACATCACGCACACCGACATCACCGGCAATCGCATCTCCGTCTATGGAAATGACAAAGCCCTGCGGCGCCGAAACAGGCGGCACGCCTGGGCTGGTGTTTTCCTGACGTGGCATTTCCACGACCAACGGCGGGCTATCCCCGTCAGAGATCGCAACCTGAGCAGGCAGCATCAAGGCAGTCGCCCCAAGAAGGGCAGCAAGGGTGGATTTGCGGTTCGTCATCATTATCACTCTCACTCGTCTTTCTACTGCAACCGGTTGATCGTGCGTTCAATGGGCAGTCGCCCTGCACCTGTGCCGCGCCAACGGTCACGTATCAAGGCTTCTAAACTATCCATACGATCACGCGCCAGTTGCTGGCTCTCGTTACCGCGATAGTAGGTCAAGCGAAGCACTGATGGATCTTCTTGCAAGGCCGAAACTAATTGATCGACACCCTGGCGCAACGCGGGTGTCATTTCTGCCGAACCAGGAGCGAAGGCACTGTCCATGAGATCGATGTCTACAACAGTTGCGATCGTTGCGCCGAAGTTCAGGCGCGCCAAGGTGCCAGCAGTTACGCGGATAACCCGTGGGTTTTCCGTGGTAACCTGATAGCCGCTTGGCAACGATCGTGTGTCCAGCTTCAGCGTGAAGTTTTCACCAGTGGCACCAGGCAAGGCTGCACATGGAACGCTATATCGGCCATATTCATCAGTTGTGATGAT
>CALBVZ010000116.1 GCA_937969445.1 uncultured Octadecabacter sp.
ATTGCAAATCCGTGTACACCGGTTCGATTCCGGTACTCGCCTCCATATTGCTTTGGTCACAAAACAATTTCCTGCTGACCACGGACAGTTCATCACTAACGCTCGCAAGCGTCTATGCGCAACGCAAACATGTCAGGGTGATCGAAGCCCAGTCTTTCCGCGTTCTTATCATGGTCAGGTCCAACCGATGTAACGACCAGCGTTATATATGGTCGTCCCTCAAAGTCGCCGCTTTAGTTTTTTCCGATCGGCTTGAGGTCGCTAAAGGCTTTTCCGGTGGCGCTTTGGAATTCGGCCTCATCCCAGAACCCGATGAGAATGCCCTCTTCTGCGGCTTTTTTCTGTCCGGCGAGAACTTTTTTAGTGGCTGTAATTCTTGTGTGGTGGCGCGTCGCCCATTTGAGCAATGCAGCCTGCATCCGTGCGCGCACCTCGACACATTCCGGCACATCTGAACGCCCAAGATCCGTGAGCTCTTTTGGGTCATTCTTGAGGTCAAACAAAATTGGATCGAACGTTTCGCAAGAAATGTATTTCCAGCGTCCGTCAAAGATCATTTGGGTGTGGGCGTCTTCTTGTGGCACCTCGAGCGATGCGGCCATTTCAGACCAATGATAGTCGTGTTCACTGATCACGTATTGGCGGGCAAACCCGTCAGTGTCGTGCAAAATGGGGGTAAGGTCGCGCCCCTCAACTACATGGGGCTTTGCTGCGCATCCAAGGGCATTCATGAAGGTCGGCGCGAGGTCGATCATCTCGACCAGCGCGTCCGAAACTGAGCCACGTGTCGCATCCGCCTTTGGTCTTGGGTCTGCGATAATCAGCGGCACTTTAACCGCCATATCATGATAAAAATCTTTGTCGCCCATCCAATGGTCGCCCATGTAATCGCCGTGATCAGAGGTGAATGCGATGATCGTATTCTCGCTGAGGCCCTTTTCATCCATCCACGCAAAGAGCCGACCCAGATTGTCATCAAGCTGTTTGATAAGGCCCATATAGGCCGGAATCACATGTTCGCGCACAGTATCACGCGAGAAGCTTTGGCAAACTCGGGCATCCAAATAGGCAGACATCAGCGGGTGATCTGTTTCACGTTCATAATCCGCGCGGATGGGATCGACGATGTGACCCTCATTATACATGTCATGGTAAGGCGCGGGCACGATATAGGGCCAGTGCGGTTTGATATAGCTCAGGTGGCACATCCACGGGCGGCCGTCCTGCATGGCGTCCTCCATGAACGCCATGGCGCGGTCTGTCATATAGGCGGTTTCGGAATGCTCCTCGGGGACGTTCGCAGGCAGGCGCGAATTCTTGAGCAACCACGCAGACATAAGATCGCCGTTCTCGTCCAAGCCCGAGTTGGCAAAGTCTTCCCAAGGGTTCTCGCTGTCATAGCCGTGCGCCACGAGATAGTCGTCATAGGCGGACCATTTCTGGCGAGGGCTGTCAGGATGTAGGCCATCATCGCGCTCAAACGGATCAAACCCGCATTCCGACCGGTTCACGCCAATCTCGCTTTTGGGGTCAATCCCCAGCCAGGCCATGCCTTCCATGTCGGCCACCATATGGGTTTTTCCAACCAGAACTGCGCGGGCTCCGACCTCGCGCAGGTGATCACCCAGCGTCGGCTCCCCAACCCTGAGCGGCATCCCATTCCACGTTGACCCATGGCTGCGCACATAACGGCCCGTATAGGCCGACATACGCGACGGACCGCAAACGGGCGATTGCACATAGGCGCTATCAAAACGCACACCTCGCGCCGCCAAAGCGTCGATGTGCGGCGTATGAAGATGCGGATGGCCGTAGCAGCTTAGATAGTCGAAACGGAGCTGATCAGCCATGATCCACAAAACGTTGGGGGTGTCGGTCATTGCGTGCGCCTATTTTCGATTGTTGAGGGAAGTGGGGTTTGAACGAATTGTTCGAAACGGTGGATCAACTGAAGGAAAGTGTCCAGCTCGTCCTCTGAAATTTCATTTGTGAAACCAACTTTTCAACGACAGGAGGAACAAAACTTTCCCCTGCCCCGTTTGGTGACTGTATTGAACGCATTGCGCTGAACGCCACTTCCGTATGTTTGGTTTTTCTTAGCGCACCGGATTTCACCATCTTTGGCAGGGCGCGCATTCTTGTTTCAAGCCGCCATTCAGGGAAAACGGGTTTTCGCAAAACATATGCTTACCCGCGGCCGCAGCGCAAAATGTTGCCCCCCACCGTCCATAACCAATCAATGTCGATTTATTAAAATCTCATCTGTCGTGATAAATTACGGGCAAACACTGGACGCCGCCATCATTTGATATGATCGCCGGTAGAATCAATCTATTAGTCCTCCGTTACCCCACCCAACACGCGGCCACCCAGCTCGGTGCAGCTAACAGCCAAACGCGATTATAACTTACCGCTTCCGCCTTTCCTATCATCCGGTACACACATGATTGAACGAACCAAGTAATTTGCCGGATATGCGTTTGCCTCCGTAATACAGTGAATGGCGGAACTGCCCGCCTTGCGCTCGCTCGAAAAGTCGCAAATGCTGAATGCAGACACGAACACCCCCGGCAAAATGAGAGTGAACCTATGGACGCGCTGGATAAGAAATTTATGGAACTGGGCGCGGATAGCGCTCCGGGGCAAGAGGTTCGGCAGGACAACAGTGCATTGGCCGCTTTAACCCGTGGCGAAAATCTGGACGGCGTTCCTGTAGATTTTTCGCACGGTGATGTGGATGCTTTTGCGCCGACCCCTGGTGCACGTGAAACGTGGCAGGACGGCTATGATCGCGGTGGTCAGCAAGCATATACCGAATATCGGGGCGACGCGGACATCCGCAATGACGTTGCCGCGCGTATCGCGGCGTTCACGGGCGCGCCACTTACGGCAGATCAGGAACTGATTATCACACCCGGCACGCAGGGCGCACTGTTCCTTGCGCTTGGATCGGTTGTTGAAGCTGGAACCAAGGTTGCTGTTGTCGAACCTGACTACTTTGCCAATCGCAAATTGGTTCGTTTTTTCAATGGTGAGGTCGTGCCAATCCCCCTCACCTACGGCGCGAATTCAGATAGCAACGGACCAGACTTAAACGTTCTCGAAACGGCGTTCAAAGCTGGTACGCGGGTCATGGTATTTTCGACACCGAACAACCCGACCGGTTTGATCTATTCCAAGTCAGCGATTGACCAGATCGCGGAACTGGCATCGCGCTATGATGTTACGGTCATCGTGGACCAGCTGTACTCGCGGCTACTTTATGAAGGCGAAACATATTGCCACCTACGCGCCAGCGCGGCTTGCCCTGAAAACATCATCACGATCATGGGACCGTCCAAAACTGAATCGCTAAGTGGGTTCCGCCTTGGCGTAGCGTTTGGATCAGCCAAGCTGATCGAACGCATGGAAAAGCTGCAGGCCATCGTGTCCTTGCGCGCAGCTGGCTACAATCAAGCGGCGTTGTCGACCTGGTTCAATGAACCCGACGGTTGGTTGGCGAACCGGATAGCCCAACACCAAGCGATCCGTGATGACCTACTAAAAATCTTTCGCGATGCAGGCTTGGAAACAGCGGCACCGCAAGGCGGAAGCTACATTTTCCCAAAGTTGCCCCCACTGGTTCATGAGCCCGAGGTTTTCACACGGCTATTACGCAGTCAGGCTAATGTGACAGTGACACCGGGTGCCGAATTTAGCCCACACACGGCCAATTGTATCCGGCTAAACTTCTCGCAGGATCACAAGGCAGCGGTCGCAGCGGCGCACCGGATTGTCGAAATGGTTGACAGGTATCGCGCATGAAAATCGGAATCGCAGGAATGGGCGCCGTGGGCCTAAGCGTGGCTAAGGCGTTGGATCGTGGGACATTACCGGGGTTGGAGCTTGCGGGCTTCTGCGCAAGTTCTGACAGCCGGGGTGCCGAGTTAAACAAGGCGCTCACCACACCTGTGCCGATCTATGACATGGATAGTATTGCAGATCATTGTGACATTGTTGTTGAATGCCTTCCCCCAACAAAGTTCGCGGAGATCGCGGATCCGGTGATTGAAGCTGGAAAGACCCTCGTCGTGCTGTCGGCAAGCCAACTTCTTGGTCGCGCCGATTTAATTGAACGGGCAAAACAAACCGGTGCGCGGATCATCGTTCCGTCCGGCGCGATGCTTGGTATCGACGCACTTAAGGCCGCCGCCGTCGGCGAGCTAAAGTCCGTTACCATTAAAACGTCTAAACCTGTCGCGGGCCTATTGAACGCCCCCTACCTTGCGAAAGTCGACGTCGATCTGAAGAAAATCAAGGAACCCTACCGCCTTATGGCCGGAAGCGTGAGCGAGATCGCGAAAGAGTTTCCCGCAAACGTCAACGTCGCCGCCGCCCTCAGCCTTGCAGGGCTAGGACCAGATCGCACAAAAATGGAAATTTGGGCCGACCCGTCCCTTAGCCATAACCTACACACTGTCAGCGTGACATCGGACAGTTCGGATTTCACGGTTTCTATCCAGAACCGCCCGAGTGACGAAAACCCCGCGACAGGTCGCATAACCGCACAAAGCGTTATCGCCCTATTTCAGCAAATGACATCGAACCTCGTCGTCGGCACATAGCACAGCCATTTTACGGAAAATACGTTTCACCCGATGCCTCGGGCATCACGACAACCAGTCGATATAGTTTTTCAGGAATGTGTCTGTCCGCCAAAAGCGCGACAAAAATGGGATTGGCAATTGCAGATCAACTCCACATGGAATTTCTTGTGTTGATGTTCGCACGCCTCTGACCGCTTAGCTTGAATTAATACCCGCCCAGCGCCTAAACGGCGATGTTGTCGATCAATCTTACACCGGCGAGCCATGCAGCGGCGAACAAGCGCGCCCCTGGTTTCATGGTATTCAGCAAAGATAAGTCAGACCCATCGCGAAGTTCCAGATAGTCGACTTCATTGAAGCCCGCGGCAAGTAAGCGCGCGGTCGCATCAGGAACGATATCGCCCATCGCCTCGCCCTTGTTCAGCGCATCAGCAATGTCACCCATCACTTCGGCCAAGAGCGGTGCAAAGATGCGGCTGCGGTCAGACAGCAGCAGGTTGCGTGACGACATCGCAAGCCCGTCTTCTTCGCGGATCGTTGGGCAGCCCACCACTTCAATTGGAATGTTCAAATCTGCAGCAAGCCGCGTAACGATCTGTAATTGCTGATAGTCTTTCTCACCGAAGAAGGCTTTATCGGCTTGGGTCTGCATGAACAGCTTGCTCACGACAGTGGCAACGCCATCAAAATGCCCTGGACGTGCAGCACCGCACAGCATGTCCGTCAAACCACCTACAGAAACCGTAGTCGCAAAGCCCTCGGGGTAAATTTCTTCGGGGTTTGGCACGTAAATCACATCGACCTTAAGCGACGCCAGCTTCTTGGCATCCTCATGTTCGGTGCGTGGGTAATTCTTCAGATCGTCAGGATTATCGAACTGCTTCGGGTTCACAAAAATCGTGACGATCACGCGATCGCACTGTTCTTTTGCGGCGCGAACCAGTGACAAATGTCCCTGATGCAACGCGCCCATCGTCGGCACGGCACCGATTACTTCATCTGCTTTGTGCCACGCGGTCGTATACGCGCGAAGCTCGGCCAACGTCCGTACAATCGGGGCCGTCATTTTGCAGGGACCTCGTCTGCAAACGTGTGTTCTTGCGCTGGGAATGTGCGCGCGCGAACTTCTTCTGCGTAGGTGGCAATCGCGGCCTCCCCGTCATCGGCCAGATGCGCATACCGTTTCACGAACTTCGCTTTGAATGCTGTGAAAAGACCTAGCATATCGTCCACGACCAAGATTTGGCCGTCACAACCTGCACTCGCGCCAATACCAATCGTTGGGATCTCGATCTGAGCGGTAACTTCGTCGGCCAACCCAGCCGGAACCTTTTCAAGTACAACAGCAAAGGCACCTGCATCTGATACTGCCTGCGCATCAGCCATCAGCATTGCGCGCGCATCACCGCGACCCTGCACCTTATAGCCCCCAAGCGTGTTGATCGACTGCGGCGTTAGCCCGACATGCGCCATCACTGGAATGCCACGGGCAACCAAGAACGCAATCGTCTCAGCCATCGCGACGCCACCCTCTAACTTAACGGCCCCAGCACTGGTTTCGGCCATCAATTGCGCCGCATTCGCGAAGGCTTGCTGTGGGCTTTCCTCGTAACTACCAAACGGCATGTCGATCACCATCATCGCGCTTTTCAACCCGCGTGCGACGGCCTGACCATGCATGATCATCATTTCCATCGTCACGCCCAAGGTGGACGGCAACCCATGCAGCACCATGCCAACGCTGTCGCCAACGAGTACGAAATCGCAATGGGCGTCCATCATCTGTGCCATCGGCGTTGTGTAAGCCGTTAGGCTGACAAGGGGCGTACCACCTTTTGCGGCACGAATATCGTCGGCCATCGGTGCGCTTTTCTTGGCTGTAGCACTCATGTTGCGTCCTCGTCTTAACTTATTTGAAGCCTACGTATCAGTCGCTGAAACGTGTTTCTACCGCCAAACCGTCACAGTGGCACGCATGAAGATAAGCATTGCATGTAGTCATTCAATGAAACGGCCCCTTTTGGCGCGGCTTGCTAACTGATGTCTGAGGGCGCAATTGCAGTTGCTTTAAGGATTGCAAAGACTTGGTCGCCGTCCTTCAACTTCATCGTCTCGCAGGATCGCTTTGTGATGCGGGCTAGTAACCTTGCGTCGCCCGCTTGTAATGCAACCGCCACACCGGGCCCTTTACCGTGCTCAAGCGCCGTAATTTTCGCGGACAGCACATTTAGGGCGCTCATATCTTTCGGGGCTGACCGCGACAGGATCACGTCTTGCGCGGGAATTCGAACCCGCGCGTGGCTACCTGTACGGCCGACTGCGCCCGGAACCCAAAGCGCGCCTGCACCCGTTTCGATCTTGGTCAAACCATCATCGGCAAGCCCAACGACACGCCCCGTCAAAACCGCACCAGCAGCACCAAGGCCCACGAAAGGCACCGCAGCAGGATCCGCCAACACGTCCTGCACTTCGCCAGAAAGCGCGACCTTCCCTTGGTCGATCACAACGATCCGGCTGGCCATCCGCGCGACCTCGCCCATGTCGTGACTGACATACAGGATCGGGATGGACGTTTGGTCACGCAGTGCTTCGAGGTATGGTAAAACCTCGGTTTTTCGCGGCCCGTCAAGCGCTGAAAGAGGCTCATCCAGCAGCAAAACTTTCGGCGCCGACATCAACGCACGGCCAAGTGCGACCCGTTGTTTTTCCCCCCCCGATAGGGACGCGGGGTAGCGTTCCAACAATGCACCAAGGCCCAGCACCGCAATGACAGCTTCTTCGTCATGCGTTCCGCCGTACCGTAGGTTTTTTAGGACCGTCATATGCGGGAAAAGGCGTGCGTCTTGAAAGACATAGCCCATGTTGCGTTTGTGCGGCGGCAGAGCTGACAACACGTACCCATCCAGCGAGATTTCCGCCCGATCACAATCCAGCAGCCCCGCAACGGCGCGAATGATACTGGTTTTACCGGACCCAGACGGCCCAAAAATCGCTGTGACACCTGCGGGCGCCTCAAAAGCGGCATCGAGCGAAAACCCTTCGAAGGATTTGGCAACCGAGACCTTTAACATCACAAAGCCCTCCGCTTGATAACCCGTTGCGCAAGGACTTCTGATACGATCAACGCGCATGCGGCGATAGCAATGGACACGAACGCAAGGCGCAGCGCCAATGGTTCACCACCCGGAATTTCCAGCAATGTGTCGATGGACAGGGCAAGCGTTTGGGTTTGCCCGGGAATGTTGGACACGAACGTAATGGTTGCTCCGAATTCACCCATGCCCTTGGCGAAGCCCAAGATGGCCCCTGCCAAAATCCCTGGCCACGCGAGGGGCAACGTAATGGTGCGCAAAACCTTCCACTTCGATGAACCAAGTGTCGCGGCGGCTTCTTCAATACCGGTATCGATCGCCTCAAGCGACAATCGGATTGCCCGCACCATCAAGGGAAAGCCCATGATCGCGGCCGCCAATGCGGCGCCCGTCCAACGAAAGGCGAAGATGACGCCAAACAGGTTCTCGAACAGTTCACCCAGCGGCCCCGAACGCCCAAACCCTAAAAGCAATAAATATCCCGTCACAACCGGCGGCATCACCAGCGGTAAATGCACCAAGACGTTCAGCGCCTGCCGCCCAAAGAAATTGCCGCGCGCCAATGCATAGGCGGCAGCAAACCCGAACGGCAGACTTAGCAACGTCGCCCAAAACGCGACCTTCAACGACAGCCAAAGAGCCGTCCATTCCGCAGGGCCAAGCCAGTCCGTCATTGTTGAATTTCCAAAGCTTCAAAACCCCAAAGAGCCAACGTATTCTGCGCTTCAACAGATTGAATATATGACATAAAACGCGCGCCTTCTGGGGTTACTAGCGCCCCCGAATAAACGATTTTTGGATGGGTGTCAGGTGCAAATGAATAGAGCTCTGACAGGTTCGGTAGCGCGACAAGATCACTGGCATATCCAATCCCGAAACGCGCATCACCTCGCTCAACAAATCGCAACGCGGCGCGCACGTTGGCCGCCTGCACGACCTGCGGTTCCAACGTCCGCCAAACGTCAAGGGTGATCAGTGCTGCTTTGCCATAGCGCCCCGCCGGAACGGCCTCGACTTGCGCCATAGCAATTCTGCTGTCTCCCAAGTTCGCGATTAGGTCTGCCATGCCAATGATGGGCGTATCTTCGCGCCCAACGACAACCAAGCGGTTGGTCCCAAACGGTGAAATCTCCGTGACGGCGCCCTCTGCCAGCAACCAATCGGCCCAATCTTTATCCGCCAACAACACCGCATCTGCCGGTGCGCCTTGGGCCACCTGCCGCGCCACCGCTGAGGACGCCGCAAAAACGAGGACAACGTCGTCGCCTGTTTGCGCCTCATAGTCCGTGGCAATCTCGCCCAATGCGTCACGCAGGCTTGAGGCCGCGAAGACCGTGAGCGTTTCAGCCTGCACAATTTGCGCGCTCGACGCCCAGATCGCGGCGCAAACGGCCAGATGGCGCCCCTTAATGCCTTCAAATCTTTGCAATAGGTTCGATATGTGGTTTAGCATCTTCATTAGATAATTGTGCGCACTAACGCGCACGAAGGGCAACAGGCGGATCAGCAAACATGACAGGTTTGCAACAACAGGAAATTGAGCTGGGGGACGCGTCCAAAACAGACCTGCGCACCCAATTCGCAGCCCTATGCTATCGCATCAAAAACGACAAACTGCAGTTTTGCCTAATCACATCGCGCCGCTCTGGGCGTTGGATCGTACCCAAAGGCTGGCCGATGGACGGGCAAACTCCAATGGATGCCGCCGCAACCGAAGCCTATGAGGAGGCGGGCGTACGCGGAAAAATCCGTTCTCGTCCGATTGGGGTTTTCAGCTACAGCAAGACGCGACCCGAAGACGATTTACCCTGCATTGCGGTCGTCTATCCGCTTCGTGTTAAAAAGGTTCTGCGCACCTGGCCCGAGAAAAAAGAACGTAATCGTAAGTGGGTTTCACGCAAAAAGGCGGCGGCGATGGTCAATGACGTTGAATTGGGCGATATCATCCTTAGCTTTCGACCTGAGACTGCGTAAGCTCACGTGAACCAAACCATGAGGCTCCTTTGATCCGTTACACGCTCATCTGTGATCAAGATCACCAGTTTGAAAGCTGGTTCCAGTCGTCGGAGGCATTTGATGCCTTGGCAAAGGCTGGACATCTGGCCTGCGCGGTTTGTGCATCGACCACGGTGTCACGCGCATTGATGGCACCGTCTGTTCCCGCAAAGGGCAACAAAACCGACTTAAGCGCACCGATGTCGGACGCAGAAGAATCCATGACTAAGTTGCGTAAAGAGGTCGAAGACAAGAGCGACTATGTCGGCAAAAACTTTGCAGATGAAGCCCGCAAGATGCACCTCGGCGATGCACCCGAACGTGCGATTTGGGGCGAGACGAAACTTGATGACGCTAAGAAACTTATCGACGACGGCGTACCCGTGATGCCGTTGCCCTTCGTTCCGAAACGCAAAACAAACTAGTCGCTATTCACCTTCAAATTCACACAGAATGTGAACGTCCATACCCAGCGCTTCTAGCTTGGCGCGGCCACCCAGTTCAGGCAGGTCTATCACAAAGGCACATCCCACAACTTCGCCACCCAACTGTTCTAGCAGTTTGATCCCAGCTTCGGCGGTGCCGCCAGTAGCCAGTAAATCATCAACGACCAAAACCTTGGAACCCGCCTCAATCGCATCGTCATGAATTTCCATGACCGCCTCGCCGTATTCCAGCGTGTAGGGTTGCTTGATCGTCTTTCCCGGCAATTTACCTTCCTTGCGGATCGGCACGAAGCCCTTGCCAAGCTGGTGCGCAATTGCGCCGCCCAAAATGAACCCGCGTGCTTCAAGCCCGACGACCACGTCGATGTCTTCGCCCGCATAGGGGTGTAGCAGTTGGTCAATCGCCATGCGAAACCCGCGCGGGTGGGAAAATAGCGTTGTCACATCGCGAAACATGATCCCCTCGTGTGGGAAATCGGGAATTGTGCGGATGTAATCGCGAACGTCTTTCTTTGGGGCTTTCATGGTCGATCCTATGGGTAAGTCATTGGGCTGGATAGTGAAGTCGCAGGGCAGCACGGTCTTGTACACCCAGTTTCGCGACTGAATTGCTGTCTTCGGAAAAAACCGAGCGGGTTTCGTAATATGGATTACGGATATCCGTCATCAGACCCATCGCTTGGGCCAATTCCTCAAGCATGATGGGTCCTGCTTGATTGATCGGGATATCACGGGCGAAGGCGATCAGCGCTTCGGTTAGATTCCTATCATCATCCCAATAGACCTGCACAATCGCAGCGCCAATCGGGGTTCCGTCAAGTTCGGCGTAACCGGTTCCGCGAACGGCATCGCCGGATCGGATCGGTTGCAAGAACAACCGCACATGCGCGGATTCTGACTTGGCGACACGTCTTAGGTTCAGCCCAGGTGCTGCGGAATTGATCTGCGAAACTGAGGTATCCAAAACGCGGTCAAACTCGCGTGCCAAATCAGTCGGGTAGGACGGCACCATGGGTTCGAACGCCACTGTGACAACCGGTTGGTCCCATCGAACGATGGGTTCGTTACATCCTTGCCCCGGCCGCGCGGCGCAGGACACGACGCCATAAAATTCGCTGTCCGTCAGCGGGCCGTCTGTGACAATGTATTCCTGCGCAGCCAAAGGCGCGGCCAGCATAAGTGCCAGCAAACAACGGATCACAATACCCGACCCGCAACCGCATCAAGCTTTGCCAAAAGCGCAGGGTCTCGCGCATCGGGTGCGGTCATAATCGCGTGTTCCAAGGCGCGATCGCATCCATGTGGGCAGTCCTCGCGCACGGCACCCAGCAGCGCGGGAAGACCAGCAACCATCGCTTTAGCCGCATTAGAATTTGCCCCTAACGTTTTGATTATGTCAGAAATTTCGACGCTGCCGTGATCAGGATGCCAGCTGTCATAATCGGTAATCATCGCCACGGATGCGTAACAAAGTTCGGCTTCGCGGGCGAGCTTTGCTTCAGGCATGTTGGTCATACCGATCACATCACAGCCCCAAACATCACGGTACAGCTTGCTTTCGGCAAGGGATGAAAACTGCGGTCCTTCCATCGCCAAGTATGTGCCACCGCGATGAACCGTCACGCCTGCCGCTTTGCCCGCTGTTTCGCATGCATCACCAAGGCGCGGACACACAGGATGGGCAACGCTAACGTGCGCCACACAGCCCGTTCCGAAGAACGACTTTTCGCGCGCGAAGGTGCGATCAATGAAGTCGCTGACGATCACAAAATCACCCGGGGCCATGTCCTCGCGGAATGATCCGCAAGCAGACACCGAAATCACATCCGTACAGCCCAGCCGTTTGAGCGCATCAATATTGGCGCGATATGGCACGGTGCTGGGCGAATGAACATGCCCACGCCCGTGCCGCGGTAGGAACGCCATTTCGGTTCCGTCCAACGTGCCCGTCAGGATCGCATCCGACGGTGCCCCCCATGGGCTGTCCACGTCGACCCAAATCGCGCCTTGCAGACCGTCAATGTCATACAGCCCAGACCCGCCAATGATCCCGATTTTCGTTTTCATTTCAAAACCCTTCCGCAACCCCTCAACTTTGCCGTGCAAACTTCTGCTTGTGAAGGCCACAAATGCAGAACCATCGAGTGCTGCGGGGGTGACAGCACAGCCCCCTTGCTCTAAACGGCGCGCAACACTCCCCAATTATTCAGGTGAACCTGTGCGCCAATCCATGCTTGCGAGCTTTGTTAATCGTCTTGAAGAAGCCGATCTGAAACCATCTGGTCGAAATCTGACGCCGGATCGTCTGAGGATCGAAATCCTGTCAGGCTTAACTGTTGCGCTTGCACTGGTCCCCGAAGCCGTGGCCTTCGCCTTTGTCGCCGGTGTTGATCCGCTGGTTGGTCTTTATGCCGCATTCATCGTTGGTCTTATTACCGCACTAATTGGCGGCCGGCCCGGAATGATTTCGGGGGCGACGGGTGCTTTGGCGGTTGTCATGGTCTCGCTCGTTGCGCTGCACGGCGTTGAATACCTGTTCGCCACAGTGGTCCTGATGGGCCTGATACAACTTGTCGTCGGCTTTATGCATTGGGGAAAATTCATCCGCCTTGTGCCGCATCCGGTTATGCTGGGCTTTGTGAATGGCCTTGCGATCGTGATTTTCCTCGCACAACTCGGGCAGTTTCAAGAGCCCGGATCGGCAAGCGGTGGCGATGGCCATGGTATGGCGTCTGGCGAATGGCTGCACGGCGCTGAGCTTTATATGATGCTGGCGCTGACAGCCCTGACGATGGCGATCATCTGGGTCTGGCCCAAGATAACCTCGCTTATCCCAGCTCCGCTTGCAGGTATTGGTATTGTCGCCTTGATCGCGATTTTCCTCGACTCCATCGATTTCGGAACACGTATCTTGGTGGTTGAAAACCTGGCCGATATTCAAGGCGGGTTGCCACCATTCCATATTCCTTCTGTCCCGCTGACAATGGAAACGCTTTATATTATCGCCCCTTTTGCTTTCATCCTTGCGGCGATTGGCCTGATCGAAAGCCTGCTGACGTTGAACTTGGTTGGTGAGATCGTTGGCAAACGCGGTGGTGCATCCCAAGAATGTATTGCCCAAGGTGTCGCGAACACAGTCACCGGTTTCTTTGGTGGAATGGGCGGCTGTGCGATGATCGGTCAGTCGATGATCAACGTGAAATCCGGTGGTCGTACGCGGATCGCGGG
>CALBVZ010000117.1 GCA_937969445.1 uncultured Octadecabacter sp.
CGAAGAAGCTGTCGACGCTGGAATTTTCCGCGAAATGGGTGACGCTGGGCTACTTGGCCTAACGATCCCCGAAGAATACGGCGGCTTGGGCGCGGGCTATGTCACCTACGGTCTGGTCGCACGTGAGATTGAGCGCGTGGACAGTGGTTACCGGTCCATGATGTCGGTTCAGTCGTCCCTCGTGATGTATCCGATCCACGCCTATGGCTCAGAAGAGCAACGTAAAAAGTATCTTCCAGGCTTGGCATCTGGTGAGCTAATCGGTTGCTTTGGCTTGACAGAACCTGACGCGGGGAGCGACCCCGCAGGTATGAAAACCCGCGCTGTGAAAACAGCGAATGGTTACAAGATCACCGGGTCCAAAATGTGGATTTCAAACGCCCCCATCGCGGACGTCTTTGTGGTCTGGGCCAAATCGGAAGAACACGACGGCAAAATCCGTGGTTTTGTCCTTGAAAAAGGCATGACTGGTCTGAGTGCGCCAAAGATCGCGGGTAAGCTGTCGCTTCGCGCGTCTGTAACAGGCGAGATCGTGATGGACGGTGTCGAGGTTGGCGACGATGCGTTGTTACCAAATGTGCAGGGCCTGAAAGGTCCGTTTGGCTGCCTAAACCGCGCCCGCTACGGCATCGCGTGGGGCGTGATGGGGGCGGCTGAATTCTGCTGGCAAGCAGCGCGCACCTACGGGCTGGATCGCAAGCAGTTCAACAAGCCCTTGGCGCAAACCCAACTGTTCCAGAAAAAGCTCGCGGATATGCAGACCGAGATCACACTCGGGATTCAATCAGCCTTGCAGCTTGGTCGTTTAATGGATGCAGGCAAGGCCGCGCCAGAAATGATCAGCCTGATGAAACGCAACAACTGCGGTAAAGCATTGGACGTGGCCCGCGCATCGCGCGACATGCACGGCGGCAACGGAATTTCAGACGAATTCCACATCATGCGTCATATGGTGAACCTTGAAACAGTGAACACCTATGAAGGCACCCACGACGTCCATGCACTGATCCTTGGACGTGCCCAAACCGGCCTACAGGCGTTTTTCTAATGGCTTCGTATATTCGCCTCACACCTTTCCCAATTGCGCCGCATTGCGCCTTTAGCAGCCAAAGATGTGAGTGGGATCACCCTTTGATCGAGTTGCCTGAATGAAAGATATAACTACAGCATTTGACTATAACCTCAGCAAATTGGACCGCTCAAAATGGACCGTACAGCTTGAGGCCGTCGCCGATGAATTCGGCCATGTGGAATCTGTTGGACCAAACCATACCGCCGTTTTGATCGATGCAGGCCGCACCTTGCTGGTAACGTTTGAAACGGTCGCAAGTGTGCGTAAACACAACGATGACAGCGCCCCACTTGGGTGGAGCTTCGTGCAAAGCCACGGTTGGTCTAGCCTTACATTGCTCGCCGACGCCGGGCCCGATTGGTTCCGCCACCCAGCTGTATTTGGCTA
This sequence comes from uncultured Octadecabacter sp., assembly GCA_937969445.1. Taxonomy (GTDB): domain Bacteria; phylum Pseudomonadota; class Alphaproteobacteria; order Rhodobacterales; family Rhodobacteraceae; genus Octadecabacter. The sequence goes on from CALBVZ010000117.1 coordinate 1,460, forward strand.
TTTTGACCGCATGATCGACGATGGCTTCTTTGATGATTTTGATCAGATCTTGTTTTATGGATCTGGCGCAGCTGGCTATGCGGCCGCCGCCTATTCCGTTGCTGCACCTGATGCACGTGTTCTGGCCATTCAGCCGCAAGCCACACTTGATCCATCGCTTGCCCGTTGGGACCAGCGCTATATCGAAGCACGTCGCTTAGATTTTAAAACCCGGTTTGGCTACGCGCCGATGATGGTGGAAACAGCGGAAACCGTATCGATCATCCATGACCCGTCTATCATCGAAGACGCGATGCACGCCTCGCTCTTTCAGGGTGAAAACACCACGCACCTTTCCTGCCCCTACCTCGGCCCGAATGCTGATCGCGCATTGAACGCGATGGACGTACTGCCCGAAATTATCGAGCTGGCGATGGAAAATGAATTGAACCAAGCCAGCTTCGCAACCCTATGGCGCGCGCGGCAAAGCTATGGCCCCTATCTGCGGACCATTATGCATCGCCTGGATGCAGACGAGGAACACGAGAGATTACTCATGCGCCTGTGCCGCCATATGGATGCAGTGGGTGGGCGCCCCGTGTTCAGCAAAAAGCTTGCCGAACTCGAGGCGCGAGGCGTGAGCATTTAGCTACGCTTGTCTTCGATCATACGCTGAGCAGTCCGCAAAAGGCGCATGCCAAAGTATCCAAGCGCGCCGCCAACCGCGAGGCCCAGCGCCGAACCTGAATTGAAGACTGAACACAGAACGCCAGCAATGATCATCGCGATCATAAAGGCCAACGCGCGCAGCTCTGTGTCTTTCACATCAAAGCTTTCACCCATCATGCGTGCGACAGGGCGCGCCAAGGGGGCTTCGATCATTGGCGTTACGGCGCCCCCGATGACAGCAATCAAAAAACCGAACATTTCTATCTCCGTTATGTCGTGGTGTTGATACTGCTGTTACAAACCGGTGCGGTTTTGGCAAGGGGAACCCTCTGGTCAGTTCCCCCTTGGCGGTGTAATGGGCAGTATGTCCAAGCAAAGCCCAGACCGCCTAACGATTGCGCGCCCTGACGACTGGCACCTCCACCTTCGTGATGGTGCCATGATGCAGGCCGTCGCGCCCCATACAGCAAACCATTTTGGCCGTGCGATCATTATGCCAAACCTTGTCCCCCCTGTGGTGACAGGTGCGCAGGCCGCAGCCTACCGCGAACGGATCATGGCTGCCCTGCCCGAAGGCACGCCCTTTCGCCCGTTGATGACCTGTTATCTGACGGAAGAAACCGACGCTGATGATCTGGAAATCGCGCACCGTGATGGCATCATCACCGCAGTGAAGCTTTACCCCGCGGGTGCGACTACGAACTCCGCCTCTGGTGTGTCCGATTTTGACAAAGTGCGCCCCGTGCTGGAACGCATGGCCGACATGGGACTGCCCCTGTGCGTGCACGGCGAAGTGACGGACCCGGACGTTGATATCTTTGATCGCGAAGCCGTTTTCATTGACAAGGTCCTCAAACCGATCCGCAAGAAAGTGCCCGACCTTAAGGTTATCATGGAGCACGTGACGACGCAGGACGCCGTGGATTATGTGCGTGACAGCCGATCCAACCTTGCCGCGACGATCACAACGCACCACCTGATCATCAACCGCAACCACATCCTCGCGGGTGGGATTAAACCGCATTACTATTGCCTGCCTGTTGCGAAACGTGAAAAGCACCGCATCGCTCTGGTTCAGGCAGCGATTTCTGGCGACAAACGCTTCTTCCTTGGCACGGACTCAGCGCCGCACACGGACGCCAACAAGCTGCTTCCATGCGGTTGTGCGGGTTGTTTTACGGCCATCAACACGATGTCTTGCCTCGCAGAAGTCTTTGATGCGGCTGGAAAATTGGACAAGCTTGAGAACTTCACATCCCTCGCCGGTCCGCGCTATTACGGGCTAGAACCGAACGAGGACACTGTGACCTTGGTTAAGGGCGATCCTGTCGACTACCCAGATCACGTTGATACGGCTGACGGCCCCGTCACCGTGTTTAACCCCGGCTTCCCGCTGCATTGGCGCGTTGAATAATTCTTACCTGAAGAGACTGACATGATCCCTACATCCTTTCCCGACAAAGCCGAAATTGCCCGCCTGACCGCACGTATGTTGATCGAAATTGGCGCGATTGATTTCAATTCTGCCGAACCGTTCACCCATTCCAACGGCAAGAAGGCCCCGACCTATGTGGATTGCCGTAAGCTGATTTCATTCCCGCGCATTCGCAGCACCTTGATGGATTTTCTAGCCGTCACAACCATGCGTGAATGCGGATTTGAGGCCTTTGACAACGTCGCTGGTGGTGAAACTGCGGGCATCCCGTTTGGCGCATTGATGGCGGAACGTCTGGCGCTGCCGATGACGTATGTTCGCAAGAAACCAAAGGGTTACGGGAGAAACGCGCGTATCGAAGGTGTTATGACTGAAGGCCAACGCGTGCTTTTGGTTGAAGACCTGACCACCGATGGCGGCTCAAAGTTGTCGTTTGTCGATGCGATCCGTGAAACCGGCGCGACCTGTAACGCAACGGCCGTCATTTTCTACTACGGTATCTTTGAAGGCGTCGAAAAGACCCTCGGGGATCACGGCGTTCAATTGCTTCACCTGTGCACGTGGTGGGATGTGTTGGCAGAAGCCAAAGCGTCCGATTCCTTTGACGCGGCAACATTGACCGAAGTTGAAGCCTACTTGCGTGATCCAGCCGCATGGTCCGCCGCCCACGCGTAATTCTTGAAAAGAGTTACCTGTAAATTTCAGCCGACTAACGCTACATCTTGCGGTCTGCGCTTTGCGTAGACTGCATTTTGTGCCATTCTTTCATTCAGATCCTATCCACAGCTTTATACAATTTGCGCTAACGGGCCGCGCTTTGTATGACATTCGGGCGGTGGGACGCGGGCCGAGGGGACAGGTATATGAACGAGATTTCGACATTTAACGCGACTGGCACGCTTGAGGCGAATGTCGATTCCGCCCCCCATTCCATTGAGGCTGAACAACAGCTTCTGGGTGCGATCCTCACCAACAACGACATCTTTGACCGCGTGTCCGCAATCGTTGGACCGGACCATTTTTATGACCCTGTTCATGCCCGTATTTTCGAAACAGCTGCGGCACGTATTGCCAAGAACAATCTCGCCTCCCCTGTGACGCTTAAGGCGTTTCTTGAGGACGACGAAGGCCTGAAAGAACTCGGTGGTCCTGCCTATCTCGCACGTCTCGCGGGTGCTGCGATTTCCGCGTTTGCGGCCCGTGACTACGCACAAATGATCTACGACCTTGCCGTACGCCGCGAGCTGATCACAGTTGGCCAAGACATTGCTGCCAAAGCAGGCAAAGTTGACGTTGATAGCGAACCCAAAGAACAAATCGTTGAAGCCGAACAAGCGCTTTATAAGCTGGCCGAGCAAGGCAGCACTGAAGGCGGTTTTCAGTCCTTTCTGAAGGCTGTCACGGACGCGGTTAACGTCGCCAACTCCGCCTATCAGCGTGATGGTGGTTTGGCGGGTGTTGCCACTGACCTGATCGATTTGGACAATAAACTCGGTGGGTTACACAAGTCTGACCTTCTGATCCTCGCCGGTCGCCCCTCTATGGGGAAAACATCGCTTGCGACCAACATCGCCTACAACGTCGCCAAGGCGTACAAAAAGGGCAAGCTGGCCGATGGGTCTGAGGGCGCCGTTGATGGCGGCGTTGTCGGGTTCTTCTCGCTCGAGATGTCCGCCGAACAACTTGCTGGACGTATCCTTGCCGAAGCGTCCGAGATTTCCAGCCACAAAATCCGCCAAGGTGACATGACCGAGGGCGAGTTCCGCCGTTTCGTGGACGCCGCCAAGCAGCTGGAATCCTGCCCCCTATATATTGACGACACCGCGGCCATTCCAATCAGCCAATTGTCCGCCCGCGCGCGCCGCCTAAAGCGGACACACGGATTGGATTTACTGATCGTGGACTATCTGCAGCTGGTGCGCGGCACGTCTGAAAACCGTGTGCAGGAAATCGGTGAAATCTCGATGGGCCTAAAAGCCATCGCGAAGGAACTGCAAATCCCTGTTATCGCCCTGTCCCAGCTGTCGCGTCAGGTTGAGAACCGCGAAGATAAACGACCACAACTCAGTGACTTGCGTGAATCTGGCTCGATTGAGCAAGATGCCGACGTGGTGATGTTCGTGTACCGTGGCGAATACTATACCGAGCGTGAAAAGCCCGAAGACAGCAACATGGAAGCGATGGCCGGTTGGGTCGCCAAAATGGAAGAACTGCACGGTAAGGCCGAAGTCATCATCGGCAAACAGCGTCACGGCCCAATCGGCACGGTTGAACTATCGTTCACGCCGGAATTCACCCGCTTTGGCAACCTTGTGAAACCGTGGCAACAGAACGGCGATCAGGAATTCTAAACCCCACTTGCCCCCCTTCGCGTGGGCTGGCATGAACGGCTTATGAGTACAGGTTTTTTAACAATTGATTTAGATGCGCTGACCAACAACTGGCGCGCCCTTGATGGTATGACAGACGTGGAAACCGCTGCCGTTGTAAAGGCAGATGGTTACGGTCTGGGCGTTGCGAAAGTGGGCCGCGCATTGGTGAAGGCCGGCGCAAAACGATTGTTTGTTGCTGCCGCAGAGGAAGGTGCTGAATTGCGCCAAGCCGTTGGTCCGAATGTGGAAATTTTTGTTTTCTCAGGACACATGCGTGGCGACACCGACATGATTGGCGACATGATGTTGACCCCACTGGTCAATACCGTTGGTCAACTGACCCGCCACCTTGAAGCCCTGCCCGAGCACCCGTTTGGCGTGCAGCTTGATACCGGCATGAATCGCCTTGGGCTTGAGATTGCTGAATGGGCGTCGGTTGCCGAAATCGCCCTGTCGCAAAATTGCCGTCTGGTGATGTCGCACCTCGCCTGCGCGGATGAGCCGGACCACGCGATGAACCGCCAACAGCTTGAGCAATTCCACCTCATGACCGACGGGATCGAAGTCCCGCGTTCTTTGGCGGCGACGGGCGGTATTTTGCTTGGCCCTGAATACCACTTCGACATGACGCGCCCCGGTGTTGGCTTGTACGGTGGTGCGCCGTTTACAGATGCGCAGCCCGTGGCCTATCTGGACCTTCCTGTGATCCAAGTGCGCGACGTCGAAATTGGCGAAACCGTTGGCTATGCAAACTCTTGGACGGCGAAACGGCCTTCAAAAATCGCAACGGTTGCAGGTGGTTACGCTGATGGTCTAATCCGCGCGCTGTCTGGTGGCGCGAACCTGTGGCATGGCGATCAAGCGGTGCCATTGGTTGGCCGCGTGTCGATGGATTTGATAACTGCGGATGTAACCGACTTGCCCGAACTTCCAGGTGTCCTGTCCGTCTTGAGTCAAGATCAAACTGTGGACGCTTTGGCGGAACGTGCAGGAACCATCGGATATGAAATCCTCACATCACTAGGTCGGCGCTATCAACGCCGGTACGCAGGCGGATGAGCACGCTGCTGGCCTCAATTGGCGCTGCCGTTTTGGGGTTCTTGGCCGCAATCGGACGTTTGGCCGTATTTACAGGGCAGACCGTAAGCCATTTGGTACGCCCGCCATTTTATGGGCGCGAGTTCGGTAATGCGTTGTTGCAGATCGGTTATTTCTCTCTCCCTGTTGTTGGCCTGACGGCATTCTTCACAGGCGGCGCGTTGGCTTTGCAAATCTATTCCGGCGGTGCGCGTTTCAGTGCCGAGGCCGTGGTCCCACAAATCGTTGCCATCGGCATGGTGCGCGAACTTGGGCCCGTGTTGGTTGGTTTGATGATCGCAGCGCGCGTGACATCCTCAATCGCCGCCGAAATTGCGACCATGAAAGTGACCGAACAGATCGATGCGTTGGTCACCCTGTCGACCCATCCGATGAAGTACCTCACCCTGCCCCGTGTTTTGGCGGCGACATTGGTGATGCCTCTGTTGGTCGGTGTTGGTGACATTATTGGCATCTATGGCGGCTTCATCGTTGGCACAGAACGCCTTGGGTTTAACGCGGCTGCCTACCTACAAAACACGGCCGATTTCCTTGAGCCACTCGACATTATTTCATCCCTTGTGAAAGGCGCGGTCTTTGGCTTCATCGCCGCCCTGATGGGATGCTACTACGGTATGAATTCAGAACGTGGCGCGATGGGTGTTGGACGGGCAACCAAATCTAGCGTGGTTGCCGCCGCAATCCTGATCCTCGCTGCGAACTTCCTACTGACGGAGGCATTTTTCTCCGCATGATAGAACTTACTGACGTCCACAAATCATTTGGGTCTAACAACGTCCTGCGCGGTGTAAACCTGTCTGTGCCTAAGGGCGAGAGCATGGTTGTGATCGGCGGATCCGGAACCGGAAAATCCATTCTGATCAAATCGGTACTAGGCTTAGTTACTCCTGAAACCGGCACAATCACTGTTGATGGTAAGGATGTGAATAAAGGCGACCGCGACGCGTTTTTGGCGCGGTTTGGGATGCTGTTTCAGGGCGCTGCTTTATTTGACAGCCTTCCCGTTTGGCAAAACGTGGCTTTCCGGCTTTTGCGTGGTTCGTTGAAGAAGCCCAAAGCTGAGGCCCGCGAAATCGCAATTGAAAAACTCCGTCGTGTTGGACTGACACCTGATGTCGCCGACCGCCTTCCGGCCGAGCTTTCAGGCGGCATGCAAAAACGTGTCGGCCTTGCCCGTGCTATCGCCGCTGAGCCCGAGATCATCTTCTTTGACGAACCGACAACCGGCCTTGATCCAATCATGGCAGGTGTTATCAACGATTTGATCCGTGAGATCGTCACGGAAATGGGGGCGACAGCCATCACGATCACCCATGACATGACATCAGTGCGCGCCATCGCCGATAAGATCGCGATGCTGCATGCGGGTAAAATCCGCTGGACCGGCCCTGTCGATGACATGGATGCGTCTGATGATCCCTACGTTGACCAGTTCATCCATGGCCGTGCCGAGGGACCGATTGAAGCGGTGCGTTAATGGACTTGGACCATCTCACGCTTGCGGTCATCATACCCTTGGGCATTCTGTTTTACATCGGGTGGCCGCGTGGCAAACGCTGGGCGCGTATTTGTTTGATCCTTTGTGCCATCATCCTTCTTTGCGGCGCGGTTGCGTTCGGCCTTTATGTTTACGCGATGGGCCAAGCGAATTGGTCACTTTAAGCCTTCGGAAAGGGGTTTAGTTGGAGCTAATACTTGTCATCGGAGTGATTTATTTAGGTGGCCCTTTGGGGCTATTGTTTTTGCTGATCGGTGGCGTGGGGACTTATCGCCGAAAGACACCCGGGCAGTACGGATGGCCGGGGCTTGTGCTAATTCTCGGTATCATCCTGATCATGGTCGCTGGCTACTTTGCGACGGAGCTTTCAAACACGAACCTAGGTCTTTGAAACCTTGACGGTTTGATATCCCTAGTTCGCGGGGGCGACCCCGAGCGGTTCGATGCACCCAAAACGCGAATCGCAACATTGTCGCCATTCCGGGCGTTTCAACTAAGTAGGGTGCGCGCCACTGTATATATGACACACATTCGATCGCACCCACATCATCATGAGAATCTCAGTTGATCGTCTCCGTGAAGAATCGGCTTGTTTCACAAGACAATCCCCACAATCACCTGTTATTGTTCCGGTTTTCCTGACCCTGCTGGTATTTCCAGGTTTTTCCCCTTGGGTCCTAGGCAGCTTTCCGCCTAAGATAGCGTTAACTTTTTTGTAGTGACATAACAGCCTGGGGGTGAACGTGTCTGATCGTTCTTTGGTGGCAAGTGGCCACCGTGTTTTGCATTCGATTTCTATGGTCTTGATCCTCGTGATCGGACTTGCTGCGCTGCTGTATACTGCGGCTTGCGCATTCGGCTTGGCCCCATGGCTAACGTTCACCGCCACGTTTGGTGACGTTTTCGTGCCACTTGCCGGAATGTACACCCAGATCGTTGTGACCTTCATCCTTGCATCGTTGTTTTTCTTTATGCCCAGCGCAGGGCGCATCATGTCGCTTGAACGTTCGCACCGGAACTTCAAGCTCAGCATGGAAGACGTCGCGCGGGCCTATCACCTGTGTCACACGGCTGACCGTTCTGGAATTTTCACAATGTCGTCTGAATTTGACGCCGTGCGTGAACGCCTTGCCTATTTGCGCGATCACCCCGATTTGGACAGCCTTGAGCCGTCCGTCTTGGAAATTGCAGCACAGATGTCGCAACAGTCCCGCGAGTTGTCCGAAATCTATAACGACGAGAAGGTCAGCCGCGCCAAAACATTCCTGCGCCAGCGTCAGGAAGAAGCTGAGCGCCAGCAACAGCTGATCGTTGAAGCGCACCACAACCTGCGCGACATTCGCAAATGGTCTCAACAGGTTGAGCTTGAGGAAAGCGTTGTGGCATCCCAACTGTCGCAACTTGAAGAACAGCTTGAAGCAACCCTGCCTTCGCTAGGCTATACGCTTGGCAAAGAAAGCGCCGAGATCGTTCCGCTGACGCAAAAGCC
>CALBVZ010000118.1 GCA_937969445.1 uncultured Octadecabacter sp.
ATTGAGGGCGTGTTGCCGCTCGACGCTCTCTACCCCGTTGTTCGGCATGAAAGCTTCATCCAAGACAACCGCAGCATGGGCCTGTACGCAGAGCCGTTCGTTGGCGACATGGTCAAAGTCTACGCCATCGATTACCCAACCTACGTCGCCTATGTCACCGAGGACCACCTTGAGGATGGCCTGACAATAGAAGCGCTACACACCGCCGCCGCGCAAAACCTGTCACGCAAGATCGACACGACAGAATTTCAACAACACGGCGAGATTATACTGGTTGTCGGTGACGGATTTTACGAAAGCTCGCTCGTCGTTGATGATGCGGTTTGGTCAAACTTTGCGGCGCAATTTGGCGAAGACATTGTGATGTCCGTTCCTGCTCGTGACTTGCTGATGTTCACCCCACAGGGTGCAAGCGAGGCGATTGTAGTCATGCAAGAATACCGCGATGAAATCATCGCCGACGGTGCACACCCATTGTCAGAACTCAGTTATATCTGGACGGACGGCGCGTGGTCGGTATTTGATCGCTAGCTGTGGATCGGCGACGGCCTATTCTTTTGGCACCGTGACGCGACGGCACAACCTGTCATGCACGAATAGCCGCCTACATTGGCGTTATGACACCCGTTGACCCATACCCCCAGTTCACCCGCGCCGAGCGGATCGCGGATGCGATTATGCATGCTGTTGGGATCGCCTTTGCGATCACCGCGACACTCCTTTTGATCCTTTGGGCAAGCGGTGAAACAAGTCTTGGAACCGTTGTCGGGCTAAGCATCTATGGCGCGACTTTGATCGGCTCATATGTGGCCTCGGCGCTCTATCATTTCACACCTTGGGAAGGCCCACGCCACCTACTGCGCCGCATCGACCACGCAGCGATTTACCTGAAAATCGCAGGCACATACACACCGCTTGTCGTCCTGATTGGTTCAGCATTTGCCTACGGAATCCTCGGTATTGTTTGGGCGTTAGCCACCTTTGGTGCCGTCGCCAAATTGTTCTTTTGGGGGCGACCAACGCGCTGGGGCGTTGGGCTATATCTGGGGCTTGGTTGGCTGAGCGTGGCGCTACTGACCTCGTTGGTTCCCCTTGTGTCAGGGGCGACCCTTTCCTTTATCATTGTCGGTGGCTTGGTCTATTCCCTCGGCGCGATTGTCTTCAGCATCGACGGGCTGCGCTTCCAAAACGCGATCTGGCACGGGCTGGTCCTAACCGCCTCAATCTGCTTTTGCATTGCCATCGCACTTGGCGTTTTTCCTGCCACTTAAGGCGCCAAAGTCTGGAAATCCTGACCGTATGGTTTTGCTGACCTGACGTAAGGCACGCCTGCGCTTAGTCTCCCCATATCGATATTTTCGATCAGCTTATTTTTAGCTGCTTTTACAGGGTCAATATTTTCGACCTGACCACGACACCACTTTTGCACGGCCCCACATTTTTAGAGGATAAGACAATGCTTGAAACGATTGCCCGCATACCCCCAACAGTATTCGACGTCATCGGCTTATTTGGTTTCGGCCTATATGTCCTGAACTACACGATGCTCACATTTCATCGCGTCACGTCCCATTGCAAATCCTATTTCGCGATCAATTTGGTCGCCGCCATCATGGTGCTGCTGGGAATGGTATTTTCGTTCAATCTCGCATCGGCTTTGATCCAGCTGTTCTGGATCGGTATTTCGATCGCCGCGATCATCATACGTGTTCGCACCTCAAAGGGTGGCGCACTCTCGGCAGAACCCGCTTAAAGCCCCGCCACAGTTTGCAACACAGCCTGCACCCGTTCGGCGTTTGGCGGATGGGTGCCAAGGAACTGGTCACCGGGATCAGGGACACGGAAAAAGAAATCGGCACCGCGCACAGGATCATACCCTGCACGTGCCGCAATGATCGTCCCCAGGCGGTCTGCTTCAAGCTCGAAGTCTTTGGAATAGGTGCGTGCGCCCACAGCCGCGCCAAGTTCTTGTGCGGTGCGGATCGCCTCATCCCCGCCGCCCGTCACGCCTGCGAGCTGGCCAAACACAACCGCCCCCAATGTTGCAATCTGGCGCTGTTGGCCGAGATGGTCTTCAATATGATGCGCGGCTTCATGGGCCATGACAAACGCAATCTCATCGCGGTTGCGCGCATCTTCAATCAACGCGAGCGTGAAAGCGATGATAGGACGCCCCTCTTCGTTTACGGTTTGAAACGCATTGGCTGGCTGGTTCGGGCGGTCATCGACAACAATCAAGAAATCACAGTTCAACCCACGAGACCGATTTCGGCATTCACGCTCGGCAATGGGTTCGACCCGTTCGACCACCTCAATAAAGGCGCGCGCAATGCCACGCTCACTACGCGGAATTTCAAAAGGCGTGTTCGGAGCGGCCACAGCGATAGGCGTATTCGCTGCGGGCACGCTAACGGGGCGCTCCGTGGGTTGCTCCACGACATCACAGCCGGCCAATGCAAACGCGGCGACAGCCAAGACCTTAAATACCTGCATATCAGCGTTCCCTTTTCGCGCCTTGTTGCGCGTAATCTAACAGGGAACCGCCAGCCCGCCAGCCCCTTCACGAGAATGTAAGCGATGAAGCGCCCTTGACGACCACGAGCCCACGACCTCAGTGTAGCGTAAAGAACGGGGGCCAAATGTTTACAATCGAACACGAATTTGACGCAACGGTTGTCACCTTGGTGGATGACGGCGACGCGCCACTGCGCGAAGATGTCGTCATTTCTGCTTTTGCGGATTGCGTCACAGTCACCCAGATCGACCCACGCACAGACATGCCCGTCGTCGTAACGCTGTCGATGGAACAATTGCGCGACCTGTCCCATGCACTTGATTTGCCCGAAGGGGCCTATCGTTTGCGCAAGGACGAATAGGCCACGTTCGGAATTTGAGTATTTAAGAGCCAAAGAAGCGGGAAGAGGAAAAGGACATGAGTACAGGATTTTTCTGGGACGAGCGGTGCTTTTGGCATGGTGGCGGGAATTACGCAGGCATGTTGCCAGTAGGCGGGCTGGTGCAGCCCATGGCCAATGGCGGCTTGCCTGAAAGCCCTGAAAGCAAGCGGCGTTTGATGAACCTGATGGATGTGACGGGCTTGGCGCGTGACCTTGACCTGCGCCACGCGCCTGCGGCCACGCGCGAAGATCTGTTGCGCGTTCATCCGGCGTCCTACCTGGACACGTTCAAAGCGACGTCAGACGCAGGCGGCGGTGAATTGGGTCGGCGCACGCCTTTTGGGCCAGGTGGCTATGAAATGGCGGCGCTGTCTGCGGGCCTATCAATCGCAGCACTTGAGGCCGTGTTGCGCGGTGAGGTGGACAATGCCTATGCCTTGTCACGCCCGCCGGGGCATCACTGTTTGCCAGACTACCCGAACGGGTTTTGCCTGTTTGCAAATCTTGCCCTCGCGATCCAGTCTGCCCGCACCAAAGGCTTGGCTGAACGCATGGTCGTGCTGGATTGGGACGTTCACCACGGCAACGGAACCGAGGCGATCTTTTATGAAGACCCAAACGTGCTGACAATCTCCATGCACCAAGAGCGCAATTACCCTATGGATACGGGCGATTTTGTCGATCGCGGCCGCGGCGCCGGAGAAGGGTTCAACCTCAACCTGCCGCTGCCCCCCGGCACTGGCCATATCGGCTACATCGCCACGATGGAGCGCATCGTGTTGCCACAAATTCGTGCGTTCAATCCTGATGTCATTGTCATTGCCTGCGGCTATGACGCGGCCGCGATTGACCCGCTCGGTCGTATGCTCGCCACGGCAGAAACGTTCCAAGTGATGACACAGCAGGTGAAAGCACTGGCGCAGGACCTTTGTGGCGGCAAATTGATGATGGCCCATGAGGGCGGATATTCCGAAGTTTACGTGCCGTTCTGCGGCCATCACGTCTTGGCGGAAATGGCGGGCAGCGACATCACCGCGCCCGACCCGTTTGGTGAAGTTTTTCCACTGCGCCAACCGAACGCCGCGTTTGATCGGTTTGTGGATGGGGTGTTGGACGAAATGCTGGCCGCGCTTTAACGCTAGGCCGCCTGCTTCAGGCGCAGCGGTGTTTTGAATTTGTGTTGCTTCAACATAATTTCATTCCCCTTCACGCTCACTCCTTTGCGCCACAGGCTACCCTTCATCTGTTCGCCGTAAGTCTTGGCGTAGTCGCGAAACTGATCATTGCTGACAGCGAATGACTTGGGCAGGTGTTTGAGACTGCTCAGGATGTATTTGTCCGCCTGAACGCCGCTTGGCACGACGTAGGTTTCTCCTGCGGAAATCCCGAACACGGCGAGCAACCCATTCAGTTCGTGAATCTGCCCCGCTGGGTAGGCTCCGTTTTCGATCAATCTGTAAAAGATATTGGCATCAAAGAAACAAACGATCCGATATCCTTCCGATCGCAACTGCTTGGCCAGCAGGCGCACAGGTTGTGCGCCAAGCCCATTATCCAGCCCGAAGTGATAAAGGTTGCTGCCGTCAAACAGGACGGTCTTGGCGTTAAGGTCAAGCTTCCCCATGAACCCATGCTGGTCCCCCGCCAGAAGAAAATGTTTCGCGGTGGGATTGATAGATTTGGCACGTTGAACAGGCGCACGCGGGCCAACCCACGCGATGAATGCCCAAAGCGCAATGAGCCCCAAGAAAACGGGGCCAAGCCACCCTCCAAGGGTTTGATTTTGCATCCATATCAAAGGCAACACAGTCAGGGCACTCAGCACGAAAACATTGGCGAATAGATGCGCAACATGGGCCATCCAGCCGTCCTTTTCGACGGGAACTTTCTCAACCTCTATCGTCAATTTTTCACCAAGTGTCTTTGGTAAATCGTCCATGCTAACTCTTACTCAACGTCTATGCTTTTTGCGTATTCCTAAAGTCGCAAAATATTAAGGTTGCAATGCGACCATAGCAAATCAACCCTAGGGCGCATCACTCATACGCGGCATCGACCATAAATTCGACCTTCAGCACTTCGCGCGCCAGTTTCGCATTCACGCAAGCGCGCGCAGGGGCGTGGCCGGTTGGAACCCAAGCATTCCAAACCTCGTTGAGGCCTGCAAAGTCGTCCATATCTGCAAGCCAGACCGTGACCCGCAGCATCTGTTCGCGCGACGACCCCGCCTTAATCAACAACGCATCAATCTTATCAAGGCAGGTCTGTACCTGCTCTTGGATCGTGTCGCCTTCGGCCACCTGCCCCGTCAGATAAACGACCCCGTTATGTTTCACGATCTTGCTTGAGCGTTCACCGGTTTCAATTCGTTCAATCATGGCTTTTTCCTTTGATGTTCCTCCCTGACCTAGCAGAGCGCACCCCAAACAACTATCTGTTTGGCACATCACCGGAGACACCCATGCCGACACGTAACCAAGCCGCCCTCGACTTTCTGCTAACCCGCCGTTCGCGCCCCGCCAAAACCCTTCGCGCACCCGTACCGGACCGCGCCACGCTTGAGGTTTTGCTTACGGCTGCTGCGCGCACGCCCGATCACGGCAAGTTGGAACCTTGGCGTTTTATCGTGCTGGAAAAACCCGCGCTTACACGCCTCGCCGCAATGATCCCCGCACGGGCCGCTGCGCTAGAAATTCCGGATGACAAGCTTGAAAAAGCCGTTTCGCAATACCGCGATGCGGACCTCGCGGTTGTGGTTGTCGACAGCCCTGTCGCGTCCGAAAAGGTCCCACAGATTGAGCAAACCTATTCATCCGGTGCCGTCTGTCTGTCCCTTTTGAATGCAGCCCTTGCTGCCGGTTGGGGCGCGAACTGGTTGTCCGGCTGGGCATCCCATGACGCCGTATTTTGCAAAGACGGGCTTGGCCTTGCAGATCATGAACGCGTTGCCGGCCTCATTCACCTAGGGACTGAAACCAGCGTTCCACCTGAACGCCCACGCCCTGACCTTGCGCAAAAGGTCGTTTGGGTCTCAGAATGATATTCACCGACTTCCTCAAGGCCCTCGGCCAAATGGACGACCGCGCCTTTCGTCGGGTTCTGTTTCTTGGGCTCGGCCTAACGGTTGCGCTGCTTGTTGGGGTATACGCCGCATGGCTGGCGTTGGTTGGCAACTTCACCGCTGGCCCAATCACGCTACCCTTTGTGGGTGAGGTTACTTGGATCGGCTCATTGCTTGGTTGGGGCGGGCTTGGCGTCATCATCCTCGCATCGATATTCCTGATGATACCCACCGCCTCCGCGATCACCTCGTTCTTCCTTGAAGACGTGGCCGACGCGGTTGAGGCCAAGCACTACCCCGACCTCATGCCTGCCCCCAAAGTTCCGTTCTCAGAGGCCTTGATCGACACGATTACATTCTTTGGGGTTCTGATCGGCGCAAACCTATTGGCCTTCATCGCCTACGGGTTTCTGCCGTTCTTTGCCGTGCCGATCTTCTTTCTACTGAACGGTTATCTGCTAGGTCGCGAATACTTCACCGTTGCGGCATTGCGCCGTGAGGGGCGCAAACGTGCCAAGCAAATGGCCCGTGCGCACCGCGGTGAAATTTGGATGGCTGGCGTTCTGATGGCAATTCCATTGGTTATTCCGTTGATGAACTTGTTCATCCCGATCTTGGGTGCAGCCACCTTCACGCATCTCTATCACCGCATCGCGGCGCGAAGCGTTACTCGCTAGTGCTGCTCGGTGGGCCCATGCGCTCAAACCAATCCAAGTCACGTACGGAAATCCAACCCGATAGGATGATCGCAACCAAAACCGCCCAGATTGGGATTGCGAAATAGGTAGTGATACGTGCCTTGCGTCCGATCTGCGCGTCAACAGGTGCGGACTTATGCGTACCGGGAACGACGTCCCCTGCCTCACCTTGGGTTTTCATCCGCAACGGCAACACAACGAAAAGTGTCATGAACCATACCACGGCAAACAAAACGATGGCTGATGTAATACCCATCAGACCTGTTCCAATTCAATTAAGCAGCCGTTGAAATCTTTCGGGTGTAAGAACAGCACAGGCTTATTGTGCGCCCCGATCTTGATATCCCCCAACACGCGGGCACCTTCTGCCAACAGCTTGTCGCGGGCAACTTCGATATCTTCGACCTCGTAACAGATGTGGTGAATGCCGCCCGCAGGGTTCTTTTCCAGAAATCCGTTGATCGGGCTGTTGTCACCCAGCGGATACAAGAATTCGATCTTGGTGTTGGGCAGCTCAATAAAGACAACTGTCACACCATGGTCAGGCTCATCCTGTGGTTCACCTACGTTAGCGCCCAACGCGCCGCGATACTGCGCACATGCGGCTTCAAGGTCTGGCACCGCGATGGCCACATGGTTCAAACGTCCGATCATTTCTGCACCCATTCTAACAAATTTGCCTGTCTTATCGGCCATGGCGTGCATGCGTGCAACGTACAGCATGTCGCGGGCTATTCGGCGGCCCCATTAACCTAAGATTCACCAACATATCGTCTAGTGAGTCGAAACACGTAACGGGGGACCGATCATGGACAGCTTGGATGACTTTATGCAGACCCGCCCGCCAACTGCGGCACGGCCTTTGTTGGGGCTAACCGTCCTTGTCGTCGAAGACAGTCGTTTCGCGTCCGAGGCGATGCGCCTGCTCTGCCTGCGATCTGGTGCACGGATCAGACGCGCCGACAGCCTGCATCACGCGCAGCGCCACCTCGCCGTGTATCGCCCCGCGGTGGTGATTATCGACCTTGGTTTGCCGGATGGATCAGGCGTTGACCTCATTCGCGACCTCACCCAAGGTGCGAGCCGTGTCGAAGTCGTCCTCGGAACGTCCGGTGATCCCGACGGTGAACGCCTCGCGATCAAAGCCGGCGCTGACGGGTTCATGGCAAAACCTGTCTCAAGCATCGGGTATTTTCAGTCCAAAGTTCTTGAACACCTCCCCGCCGACCGCCAGCCCAAAGGTCTGCGTGCCCTCACCGATGAGGTCATCGTTCCGGATGAGGTCGCCCTGCGTGACGACCTTGAGACGGCTGCAATTGCACTCGAAGACGCAACGGATCATCGATCCTTACGCTATCTGACGCAGTTTTTAGGTGGCATCGCCCGCAGCGTTGATGACGCCCCACTTGAACGTGAAATGGATGCTTTGGCCAATCTGCAAACATCCGGCGCGGCCCTGCAATCCCAAGTCGCCCGCGTCGCAGCTATGGTGCAAGACCGCATCGCGCGCACTAGCCCCATTTAATCTGCTTGGTTCGGATCAGTCGCAACACGGCACGGCCCCGTCAGCGCACGCAATGTTTGGCGCTGGTTGCCGTTCTCATCGAAGTTGTCAGGCGATAACCACGCCTGAAACGCCGCCTTTAGTGCTGGCCATTCACCATCCGTCATCGCCAACCACGCCGTATCGCGATTGCGCCCCTTCACAATCAAATGCTGCCGGAAAATCCCTTCCCACGAGAACCCCAACCGCTGTGCAGCACGGCGGGACGGTGCATTCAGCGCGTTGCACTTCCACTCATACCGCCGATACCCCATCTCAAACGCGTGTTGCATCATCAAAAACATCGCTTCGGTCGCTGCGGGCGTGCGCTGCAAAGCGGGTGAAAAGTTGATATTTCCAACCTCAATCGTGCCCATCGCAGGCACAATATTCAGGTAGAATGCATACCCCACGGGCGATCCGTCCGGCAGGCACACCGCATACCCGCTCCAGTCCGTACGCGCGACAGAAATGCGCAACCCTGCAAGGAACTCCGCTTCGCCTTTCGGCGCTTCTTCATAGAGGTAATCCCACAGATGGTCTGCCCCGACCATTTGCGCCCAAAGCGCAGCGCCATGCACCTCAACGTCGATCTTTTCCAGCCGAACATAGCTGCCTGTTAACGTTTGCCCCGTTGGAAATTCAGCCGTCTCAAACGCGACGATAGGGCCAACTGGTCGCTTTGTTTTCTTCACTACAATTCCCCCAAATGCTCTCACGCTCGCCGCAGCTTGGGCCGAAAGTTGCCCCAATTGCCCGTCATACAGTCCCGAGTATTAGTGGACGCAGCAAGAGGAATTCGAGCAAATGGAACGCTTTGTTAAGAAATTTTGGACTGAAGAAGACGGTAACACAACGATCGACTGGATGGTTTTGACCGCTGGCCTCGTTTTGTTGGGCGCCGCGGTTATGGCAGCTGTCGGTCAGCCGGCACAGTCCCTCGCAGAAGACACAACAACCGTGATCGAAACGATTGAGCCAAACACAGGCGTATAAACGCCCTAACGCACCAATCCAGGGTTCGGACCAAGTTCGAGACCTGGAAAAATTGCTTGCTCAAGTACCGCTTGATCAAGCCCGATAAGCCCCCGCATAACCCAAGCCACATGCGCGCGCACATCCCGCGTGGGAAGTAAATCGCGACCTGCATATAGGTCGCCGTCGCCCAAACCCGGCCAATCCCCGATCACCTGACCACCACGAAGCGCGCCGCCCGCAAACAGCATCGCGCCGCCTGTGCCGTGATCAGTCCCGGCACTACCATTTTCACGCGCGGTGCGCCCGAATTCTGTCAAACACAGCACCGCCGTCTTATCCCATGCTGAACCAAGCCCCGCCTTCAGCGTCAAAATCGTATCCGTCAACGCCCGCCCGCCGTTCTTCATACCGTTGTTCTGGCGTGCGTGGGTATCCCACCCGTTGATCGAAAACGAAGCGATCCGCGTGTCCGCCCGCAAACGCGACGCCGCAAATTCCGCGATCTTCACATGCTCGCCACCGCGTGACACTGTTTCCATCATCGGGCTTTCGGCCATCATCGCTTCGGTTTCTTCCGCCAAATCCGCCTCAATCGAGATCTGCTCGGCAATGGCGATCGCATCTTCAGACGCGTCCCGAAACAGCGGATCATCGTGATGCACAACATTCAACAGCGCCCGCGCATTCGGTGATATCCTCAGCCGCGCATCCGGCGACCAACGCGAAGCCGGCGCATCTCCCGACAGCACCAACATCTGCTCGCGGCCAATCGCGAACGCCACCTCAGCCTCCAAACCTGGGACCACCTGCAACATGCGGTTCAACCACCCATCACGTAGCCCGCCACCTGAAAGGTCCGGCAACCCAGCTTCTAGAATGTCCTGTCCATCAAAATGGCTACGCTTGTCGCGGTAAGGCGTCGACACCGCGTGCACCGCACCAAACTCACCCGCATTCCAAAGCGGTCGCAGGGGTTCAAACGATGGATGTAGTGCGTAAAACCCATCTAAATCAGCGGCTTTTCCCGTGATCAAGGTCGGCCTTAACCCCACCAAATCAGGGTCACCATAGGGCTGTATCACGTCGATCCCGTCCATCGCGCCGCGTAAAATGATAACAACCAAACGGGCATCCCAAGGTGCCGCAGCCATCGCAACAGGGGTTACAAACGGCGACGCAGCAGCTGAACACCCTAACGCGATGCCGCCAATCAGGAACTTTCTACGATCCATCCCCTATCTCCTCTGAAACGCGGCGGAGGCCAGCACAAGACCAACCCCGTCACTCACGGTTTCAGCCGCATTCGCAGCAAACAAAACAGCTTCGGGCGGTGTCGGGCCGAGTGCCGTGAACACAAATTCACGTGGATCAGGAAGCCGGTCCAGAAAATTTTCCGGCGCCTGCATCGACCATGTAATTCGCCCCGCCATGCCCTGCGGCGTGATCCAGTTTTCTTCTTCTTCCGGCCAACCATCTGGCCCCACAGGGCTCTGCCACGCCTGCCCCATCACGATCATCGGATTTTGCACAGATCGACGTATCATCCGGCGGTCCGCAGCCATGATTGCATCGCGTGAGACCCCCAATGCCCGAACCGATGATGCAATAAATTCAAAAGGTTGCTTGACCTTCATCGCCGCAGGCGCCCATGCCGCTTCATGTGCGAGCATCACCTCATACATTCCCATCAGGACGCCGCCGTTTTCCAGATACCGCGCCGCCATTGCGTTCACCAAACTGGCATCAGGGGTTGGTGCGATGAAATGCACGACCAGTTTGCGTGCAAGGTGGCGGGCCGTGTCAGGATGCATCGCTATGCCGCGCAATCCAGAAACCACATCCTCGATCGAGGCCGGGTCGCCACCATATTCAACACCTAAAACCCGCTCTGCCCCAGGTTCCGCACGTTCAGGTCGAAAAT
Organism: uncultured Octadecabacter sp.; assembly: GCA_937969445.1. GTDB lineage: Bacteria > Pseudomonadota > Alphaproteobacteria > Rhodobacterales > Rhodobacteraceae > Octadecabacter. The sequence goes on from CALBVZ010000118.1 coordinate 11,099, forward strand.
ATGCCCCTTGTTGCGCGTTCGCGGAAACTCCAGTCAAAAGTTCGGCAAGTTCGCGCACGTCGGTTTGCTGATAGGCCCCGCCAACACCAAGAGTATGCAGCTCTAGAATTTCCCGCGCGAGGTTCTCGTTTAAGCCCCCGCCACCGCCAAGCGCTGCTTCGGAATTCGGCCCCATCGACTGATGCTGATCCAGAGACCAGATCATCATCGGGCTGCCAACCACAGCCGCCAGCATTTCCGCAAAATTACCCGTTACATTGGGTCGGATGGCCTCTTCGATGTACGGAGATACCAAGTGCCTCTCAATCCCCTTAGTTGAACGCGCTGTAAAATGGTCCGCCCAAAATCGCACAAGACGCTCACGAAACCCGTCTTGCGTATGCGCCGCACGCACCAATTCAGATTTGACGTTCGTAAGAAGCAACTCATTCCCGTCTCCGCGCACTTGATCGCGATGTTGGTCCGCAGCTTCCTCGCCGTCGGTCCCCCTCGCGCGCGTCAATGCCCGCGTTGCATCGCGATAATCCAAAGGGGAAGGGTAAACGTCGGTGTAAGTCGGGATCGGTACTTCGGCCGCAATCGTATCTGGCCCGGCCAGCATTCCCATCATATCCGCGATGGAACTTGGCGGCGCAATTGTCGGGGACAGCCCCATACCAAAACGGATCGCTGCAATGGTCGGGTCAAACGGCACGAATAACTTCTCCTACGGGATCAATTTGTGCAGTTTATACGCGCAATCAACCCGTGTCCTGCGCTCAAAACGAAAATGGGCGGGGAATTGCCCCGCCCATCGTTCACTATTTCGCGTGGTTTAGCTTTCTTGCGGAACAACCCGCAGGCTCAACTCGCGCAATTGTTCGTTCATCGGCAGGTTCGGCGCACCCATCATGACGTCTTCGGCGCGTTGATTCATCGGGAACATGATGACATCGCGCAGGTTGTCCGCATCCGCGAGCAACATAACGATCCGGTCAACACCAGCCGCACAACCACCGTGTGGCGGAGCGCCGTATTGGAACGCATTCACCATACCGCCAAAACGCTTTTCAACTTCGTCTTTGCCATAACCCGCAATTTCAAACGCCTTGAACATGATTTCAGGGCGGTGGTTCCGGATCGCACCCGACACCAGCTCATAACCGTTACACGCAAGGTCATATTGGTACCCAAGCACATCCTCAGGGTCGCCATCCAGCGCAGCCATCCCGCCTTGGGGCATAGAGAACGGGTTGTGTTCAAAATCGACCTTGCCGGTTTCTTCATCACGCTCATAAATCGGGAAATCAACGATCCAAGCGAAGGCAAAGCGGTTCAGGTCCGTGAGACCCAGTTCTTTACCGATTACATCGCGGGCTTTGCCAGCAACGGATTCAAACGCCTTAGGCTTGCCGCCAAGGAAGAACGCCGCATCGCCAACCCCAAGGCCCAACTGCTGACGGATCGCTTCCGTGCGCTCAGGCCCGATGTTTTTCGCCAATGGGCCAGCGGCCTCTTCGCCCAAAACAATCTCACCGGATTTGATCAGCGCGTTCACTTCTTTAACGGTAATCCCACGCTCTTGCGCGATGGAATCCGCTGACTGTTTGCGCCAGAAGATATAGCCCATGCCAGGCAGCCCTTCTTTTTGCGCGAATACGTTCATGCGGTCACAGAATTTACGCCCGCCACCGGTTGGTGCGGGAATTGCACGCACTTCTGTGCCCTCTTGCTCCAACAATTTGGCGAAGATCGCGAAACCGGAATCTTTGAAGTGCTCAGACACAACCTGCATTTTGATCGGGTTGCGCAGATCAGGCTTATCAGAGCCATACCAAAGCGCGGCATCACGGTAGGAAATCTGTTCCCACGTCTGGTCAACCTTACGGCCTTTGCCGAATTCCTCAAAAATGCCTGTGATCACTGGCTGGATGGTGTCAAACACGTCCTGCTGCTCAACGAACGACATCTCAAGGTCGAGCTGGTAAAAGTCAGTCGGCGAACGGTCCGCACGCGGGTCTTCATCACGGAAACATGGCGCAATCTGGAAATACTTGTCGTAGCCCGACACCATGATCAGCTGCTTGAACTGCTGTGGTGCTTGCGGCAGCGCGTAAAACTTGCCCGGGTGCAAACGGGACGGCACCAAGAAGTCACGCGCGCCCTCAGGGGACGATGCCGTAATAATCGGCGTCTGATACTCGCGGAAACCCTTGTCCCACATCCGCTTGCGCATGGACGACACAACATCAGAGCGCAGCTTCATGTTTTCTTGCATCTTTTCGCGACGCAGGTCGAGGTAACGGTACTTCAGGCGCGTGTCCTCAGGATATTCCTGATCGCCAAACACCATCAATGGCAGCTCGTTTGCAGCACCAAGAACTTCGATGTCACGAATGAATACTTCGATCTCGCCTGTCGGCAGCTTTTCGTTCACAAGGCTTTCGTCGCGCGCCATGACGTTGCCATCAATGCGGATACACCACTCGGAACGCACCTTTTCGATGTCCTTGAACACAGGGCTATCAGGATCAGCCATCACCTGCGTAATCCCGTAATGGTCGCGCAAATCGATGAACAACAACCCGCCGTGGTCGCGAATACGATGTACCCAACCGGACAAACGGACGTTTTCGCCCACGTTATCCTTGTTCAATTCGGCGCATGAGTGGCTGCGATAGGCGTGCATAATATCGGTCCTTAACGGGTCAAACGGTCGGCCCGATACACCTCTTTGAACGCGCTAAGTCAAGGGCAGCGCCCCGCCTTTTAAGGGGCACCGCCTGTTTCTTGCGTCAGATCACCCCAGAACGGTATGAACGAGTGTGATTATGATCGCCCCGACCAACCAATAGCCGATGTGCATCAATCCAACATTCACCGACTTACCCGCGAATAAACCGCCCGCCGTGTTCAACGCGCCATACGCCAAGATCGCAAGAATCGACGCCGACAACCCGACACCGCCAACAAAGATCGCCGCCAGAAACAACCCCAAGGTGTTCATCCCCATAGCCAGCGCCATATTGTCGGTCGGGCTGTCTGCCGTCACGCCTGCCCCCTCGGCCCAGATTTGTCCGGTCGGCCACTTTGGATTGTACCAAACAAACCCAAGCCCCATGCACAAAACCAAACTGACGATCACTGCCAGCCAGCTCGTATTTGCTAAAATCATTCCCATGTTAGAACCCTCTTTTCCATCTCAGATGGTGTTACATTAGCCCATTTTTCAATTGATCCAAAAGTTTAACACGCGCGCCGCAAAAACCCGTCATTTTTCCCTCCAAATCCGCTTGCACCCTGCCGCGAGACTCCCTAAACGCAGGACAATTTGCAAAATTAGGGGGCGCTGCCATGCCAAAGAGAACCGATATCCAATCGATCATGATTATTGGCGCGGGCCCTATTGTTATCGGGCAAGCCTGCGAATTCGACTATTCCGGCGCCCAGGCCTGCAAAGCATTGCGCGAAGAAGGCTACCGCGTCGTTCTGGTCAACTCCAACCCTGCGACGATCATGACAGACCCCGGGTTGGCCGACGCGACCTATATCGAACCGATCACCCCCGCCGTTGTCGCCAAGATCATCCTCAAAGAACGCCCCGACGCATTGCTGCCAACCATGGGCGGACAAACCGGCCTGAACACAGCACTTGCCGCTGATGAGATGACAATCTCGCAGCTGTTTGAAGGCGCAGAACTCGACGCCGTGCTGGAAGAATTCGGCGCAGACGCTGCGGATAAATCCATCCTCGAAGTCGCTGGCGTTGAAATGATTGGCGCAAAACGCGAAGCCATTGAAATGGCCGAAGACCGTCAGCTGTTTCGCGAAGCGATGGATCGCCTCGGCATTGAAAATCCGAAGGCGACGATCGTAACCGCGCCGACCAAAGACAAAACCGCACCGCGCATCACCGATAAATTCGACATTCCTGCAGGTATCGCCATCGCGATGGAGGCTTTGGAAGAAATCGGTCTGCCGGCAATCATCCGCCCTGCCTTTACAATGGGCGGCACCGGCGGCGGCGTTGCATATAACCGCGAAGAATACGAACACTTCTGCCGCACAGGTATGGAAGCCTCCCCCGTTGCACAAATTCTCGTCGACCAATCCCTACTGGGTTGGAAAGAGTACGAAATGGAAGTTGTGCGCGACACCGCCGATAACGCCATTATTGTGTGCTCAATTGAGAACGTGGACCCAATGGGCGTTCACACTGGGGACTCTATTACAGTCGCCCCTGCCCTCACATTGACCGACAAAGAATACCAGCTGATGCGCACGCATTCCATCAACGTGTTGCGCGAAATCGGCGTTGAAACAGGTGGTTCCAACGTTCAATGGGCCGTGAACCCTGCGGACGGACGCATGGTCGTGATCGAAATGAACCCGCGCGTGTCCCGCTCCTCCGCGCTGGCATCCAAGGCCACTGGTTTCCCGATCGCCAAGATCGCCGCGAAACTCGCCGTTGGCTTCACGCTTGATGAACTCGACAACGACATCACAGGCGTCACACCTGCATCGTTCGAACCAAGCATCGACTACGTCGTCACCAAGATCCCGCGCTTTGCTTTTGAAAAATTCCCAGGCTCCGAACCCTACCTGACCACGGCGATGAAATCCGTGGGCGAAGCAATGGCCATTGGCCGCACCTTCCACGAATCCATGCAAAAAGCCCTCGCATCTATGGAAACGGGCCTCACAGGGTTTGACGACATCAAGATTGAGGGCGCACCCGACAAGGCCGCCATTACCAAAGCCCTCGCCAAACAAACTCCGGACCGGATCCGCGTCATCGCGCAAGCTATGCGTCACGGCCTATCTGATGATGAAATCCAGAACGTCACAGCATTCGATCCATGGTTCCTCGAACGTATCCGCGAAATCATCGACGCCGAAACTGTGGTTAAGAAGGACGGGCTGCCAACAAACGAAGAAGGCCTGCGCAAGCTCAAGATGCTCGGCTTCTCAGACGCACGTCTGGCAACACTGACTGGCCGCGACGAAGACAACGTACGCCGCGCGCGCCTCAACCTCGGCGTCAAAGCTGTGTTCAAACGTATCGACACCTGCGCCGCAGAATTCGAAGCGCAAACACCCTATATGTATTCCACTTACGAAGCCCCCATGATGGGCGAAGTAGAATGCGAAGCACGCCCGTCAGATCGCAAAAAAGTTGTGATCCTTGGCGGTGGCCCAAACCGCATCGGCCAAGGTATCGAATTCGATTACTGCTGTTGTCATGCCTGCTACGCCCTTACCGATCAGGGCTATGAAACCATCATGATTAACTGCAACCCCGAAACCGTGTCCACCGACTACGACACCTCGGATCGCTTGTATTTCGAACCGCTAACGTTTGAATCCGTCATGGAAGTCCTGCGGGTCGAGCAAGAAAACGGCACCCTACACGGCGTCGTCGTTCAGTTCGGCGGCCAGACGCCACTGAAGATCGCGCAAGCCCTACAAGACGAGGGCATCCCGATCCTCGGCACCTCACCTGACAGCATTGACTGGGCCGAAGACCGTGAGCGTTTCCAAGCCCTCGTCAACGACCTCGGCCTGCTTCAGCCAAAGAACGGCATCGCGTCGACAGACGCACAAGCCCTTGAAATCGCTGAAAGCATCGGCTTCCCACTGGTCATTCGCCCCTCCTATGTTCTCGGTGGCCGCGCCATGGAAATCGTGCGCGACATGTCCCAGCTTGAACGCTACATCTCAACGGCTGTGGTCGTGTCCGGTGACAGCCCCGTCCTGCTCGACAGCTATCTGTCCGGCGCGGTTGAGGTTGACGTCGACTGCCTCTCTGACGGCACAAACACCCACGTCGCGGGCATCATGCAGCATATTGAGGAAGCGGGCGTTCACTCCGGCGATAGCGCCTGTTCCCTGCCGCCACACACCCTGTCCGACGACATTATCGAAGAAATCAAACGCCAAACCAATGCGCTGGCCTTGGCCCTTAAGGTCGTTGGCCTGATGAACATCCAGTTCGCCGTCAAAGCCAACGACGACGGCGTCGAAGAGGTCTTCTTGATCGAAGTGAACCCCCGCGCCTCCCGCACGGTGCCTTTCGTGGCCAAAGCCACCGACTCCGCCATCGCCTCCATCGCTGCGCGCCTCATGGCGGGCGAGCCACTCACCAACTTCCCGATGCGCGCCCCCTACGCCGCCGCCGCGGACCCGATGGACACCATGCCGCTGGGCGACGCCTTCACCTTGGCCGACCCGAAAAC
>CALBVZ010000119.1 GCA_937969445.1 uncultured Octadecabacter sp.
TCGCCTGTGCAGATCCGGTCGATGGAAGCACAAGGCGCGCCAATCCGCATTATCTGTCCGGGTCGCGTGTATCGCGCGGACTATGACCAGACGCACACGCCGATGTTCCATCAGGTCGAAGGGCTGGCGATTGATAAGAACCTGTCCATGGCGAACCTGAAATGGGTGCTTGAGGAATTCTTCACCGCCTATTTCGGCACCGCCGTCAAAACCCGCTTCCGCGCGTCCCACTTCCCGTTCACGGAACCCTCTGCCGAAGTGGATATCCAGTGTTCGTTCTCTGGCGGCACTGTGAAGGTGGGTGAGGGCGACGATTGGCTTGAAGTTCTTGGGTCTGGCATGGTTCATCCGAAAGTTCTGCAGGCGGGCGGCATCGACCCGAATGAATACCAAGGCTTCGCCTTCGGCATGGGCATCGACCGCATCGCCATGCTGAAATACGGCATCCCCGACTTACGCGCGTTCTTCGAGAGCGACCTTCGCTGGCTGCGCCATTATGGGTTTAGCGCGTTGCAAGTGCCGACGGTGCATGGGGGCTAGGGGAATTGGAATTTTCTGCGGCTTATGTTTGGTTGGGCGGAGTTTTAGTAAGTATTTTCACGTTCTTTCTAGGTAAGTCTTACACTCAAACTGAAAACGTGATTGCCGAGAAACGCAGGGTTTACGCCGAGTTTATCAAAGTTTGCCCAGGTCCTAATGAAGCTCACTCTGAGGTTGATCTAATCAGTGTCGAACTTCAGCGATTTCTGGGCATCCTGACAATTTATGGGTCGCCAGACGTCATTAAGTTTGCTGGTGAGTATTTTAACCAATTTTCGATTGCACAACCAGAATTGCAAGGAATCGAACATGCTGGGCATACAGCATTTCTCAAGTTGATGACATGCTACAACCGGATGATTTGGGAGATGCGTAAAGATGCACTTATGTGGAGCTTTTTTGCGCCTACCGGAGAATCCAAGGTTTATAAGCCTAGCATTGGGCCGGATAAGGTTGATTGACTAGGCCCAGCTTTGCAGAGCTGTGCCCGTACCTCCCCCACGGGGAGGGCGCTTCTCGCCCACCCCTCGGCTTGGGAAACACACAAATTGAAAGGGGCTGAACATGCCTGAATACGAAGACCTGCAAGAGACCTATCCTGGTGCGGGGACGTTTAAGTTTGGGCATGACGCCGAAAGCTGTACGGCGCAGATCAATCTTGTGCGGCGCGGCACCAAGCGTGCGATCTGTGCCCCGCTCGCCGATTTCGAAGACGCCCCCGAGGCCATGCCTGTCGTTGGCCGCACCGATATTGTCGCCCATTGGAACAACACCCCCGCGCTGATCGTGAAAACCGTTAAGGTGCAGGAAATCCGCTATTGCGATGTGAACACCAATATGGCGGCGTCCGATTTGGGGCGCGATGATTTCACTGCGTGGCGCAAAGCCACCAAGGCCGCGATCAAACTGGACCATAAGTTCGATCCTGAAATGATGCTGGTGTTCGAATTCTTCCAGTTGATCGAAGACCTCGACGGGCGGCAAATCGAACCGCGGTCTTAATCGTTCAGCCTTTCCCATTGGGCTAAGGTCCGCTAAACCCGCGCCAACACCTTTTTCGCAGGAACCAAACGCATGAAGTTCACACTCTCTTGGCTCAAATCGCACCTCGATACGGATGCCTCCGTTGACGAGATCGCAGACACGCTGACCGACCTTGGTCTTGAGGTTGAGGGCATCGAAAACCCTGCTGCGAAACTGTCCGATTTTGTGATCGGTAAAGTGACGGCTGCGGAAAAGCACCCTGATGCGGATAAGCTGCGGGTTTGTACAGTGGATGCTGGCGAGGGTCCGACGCAGATCATTTGTGGCGCGCCGAATGCGCGTGAAGGGATAACCGTCGTTGTCGCCAAGCCCGGCACATACATCCCTGGCCTCGACATCACGATCTCCGTTGGCAAAATCCGTGGGATTGAAAGCTTCGGCATGATGGCGTCTGAGAAAGAGCTTGAGCTGTCCGAAGAACACAACGGCATTATTGAGCTGCCAGCAGGTGAAGTCGGCCAGAGCTTTGCTGACTATTTGGCGGAACATGATCCGTCCAAGGTTGACCCTGTTATCGAAATCGCGATCACGCCGAACCGCCCAGATGCGCTGGGTGTACGCGGCGTTGCGCGTGATTTGGCGGCCCGTGGTCTTGGCAAGATGAAGGCGCGTGACGTTGATGTTGTCGCGGCGAGTTTCCCAAGCCCCGTTTCCGTAACCATCGAAGACGATGCGAAATCCGATGCGCCTGTGTTCTTTGGCCGTCTGATCAAGGGTGTTAAAAACGGACCCTCGCCCGATTGGTTGCAGCAACAATTGCGTGCCATTGGATTGCGTCCGATTAGCTTTCTTGTGGATGTCACCAACTGGTTTACCTACGATTTGAATCGCCCATTGCACGTGTTTGATGCGGATAAGATCAAAGGAAACGCGCTGCGTTTACACCGCGCGAAGGGTGACGAGACCCTCGTTGGTTTGGACGAAAAAGAATACACATTCCCAGAAGGTGCGATTGTGATTTCCGATGCTGAAGGGCCGGAAAGCATTGGTGGCGTGATGGGTGGTTTGCGGACTGGCTGCACGGAAGACACCGTGAATGTGTTCGTTGAGGCCGCCTATTTTGATCCGATCCGTACCGCGTATACGGGCCGTGCGCTTAAGCTGAATTCCGATGCACGCTACCGTTTTGAGCGCGGCATTGACCCAGCGTTCACACCGGAAGGTCTGGAACATGCCGTGCGGATGATCGTAGATCATGCGGGTGGCGAGGCGTCCGAAATTGTGCAGGCGGGTGAAATCCCTGACATGTCGCGCGCTTATAAACTGGACACCGACCGTTGTTCTTCCCTTGTTGGTATGGACATTCCAGCTGAGACGCAGCGCGAAACCTTGACGGCTTTGGGCTTCGTGATGGATGGCGATATGGCCAACGTCCCAAGCTGGCGTCCAGACGTTCAGGGCGAAGCTGACCTTGTTGAGGAAGTGGCGCGCATTGCGTCCTTGTCCAACCTTAAACCCGTTCCGATGCCGCGTGTGCGTGCGGGCGTTCCGGCTCCTGTTTTGACCCCAATGCAAAAACGTTTGCAGATGGCGCGGCGCACGACTGCGGCATTGGGTTACAATGAATGTGTTACGTATTCTTTCATCGACCAAGCGTCTGCAACGTTGTTTGGTGGCGGTACGGACGTGACGATGCTGGCTAACCCGATCTCCAGCGAAATGTCCCACATGCGTCCTGCGCTATTGCCAGGTCTGTTGCAGGCTGCGTCGCGCAACCAAGCACGCGGGCAAGCCAACCTCGCGCTGTTTGAAGCGGGTGATGCGTTCCATGGTGGTGAACCAACGGAACAGCACAGCCTTGTGACGGGTATCCTTGTCGGGAAAACCGGCCCGAAAGATGTTCATGGTGCATCTCGTGACGTTGATATTTTCGATGCCAAGGCGGACGCTGAAGCAATCCTATCTGCGATGGGTGCGCCAAGCAAAGTTCAAATCCTGCGCGGTGCAGGCGATGCGTGGCACCCTGGTCGCCACGGAATGATCTGCCTTGGTCCGAAGAAGGTGCTTGGTATATTTGGCGAAATCCATCCGAAGATCCTGACGGCGCTTGACGTCAAAGGCCCCGTGGTTGGTTTCGTTCTGTTCCCAGAACAAATTCCGATGCCAAAAAACGCGACCGTCAATCGCGGCGCAGCGTCCGTGCCAGACTTGCAAGCGGTTGAACGTGACTTTGCATTTGTGATGGATGCGTCAGTGGATGCACTTACGGCCACAAACGCGGCAGCTGGTGCTGACAAAGCCCTTATCGAAAACGTCCGTATTTTCGACGAGTTTATTGGCGGGAACCTTGGTGAAGGTAAGAAATCCCTCGCGATGACCGTACGCCTTCAACCGAACGATGCGACCCTTAAAGAGGCGGACATCGAAGCTGTAAGCGCGAAGATCATTGAGAAAGTCACGAAAGCAACCGGCGGTACGTTGCGCGGCTAAGATCTAAATACGGCCACAGTTGCGTTGTGCGCGTGCCAACCGCCATTCGTACGATCGAGTGTCGGTGGACTGGTCACGTAGCAGTTGGTTCCCAACGATGCGTGAACACCGTGCGACTTTGTCAGACGCGGTGGTCGCGCCTTCAGCGACTTGCGTTAATACGGCGATGCTAAGGCCGACGATCGCTGCGGTCAGGACAATCCAGTCGACTGTAACGGCCCCGTCTTCAGAGTGGCGAAATTTAGAAAAAAGTGCTGGAATAGAGCTGAACATACCGTAAATCCTACAAGGCAATTAAAATGTTGCCCTAACGTTAACCTTAAAAAGGTGCAGAAGTTCGGTCGAAATGAGGCCAATTTATATCGCCGCTTTATCGGACAGTGCTTCAGCCAATATGTCAAACACCAGTCTGATACGTGGGCTCGTATGAACTTCCCGATGGGTCACAAGCCAGACTGGATACATGATTTCCAGATCGTTCGGCAAAAGCAGTTCCATGCTTCGATCTGCATCTCCGACGATACTGTCCATCGGGCTGATCCCCATACCTGCCCGCGCCAATTCCCAAGAAACAACCCCGCTTTCAGACCCGACTTTAAAAGCATCAAGGGTTATGGGTACATCAATTGAGTTGAGGTAGGCGATCATTTGGGCTTCGCTCCCGAAACTGATCCAGTCATGGGTCGCGAGTTCTGCACGTGTCTTGGGTGTCCCGCGTCGAGCGAGGTACTCGGTCGACGCATAGAAACACCCTTTAGCTTCGCGTGCCAATCGGGCCACGAGATCGGGCTGTTCAGGGCGTACGTTCCGGATTGCGATGTCAGCCTCGCGACGCATCAGGTCCGAAATATCATTGGTCGCGACAATCTCAATGCTTAGGCCCGGGGCACGTTTGCGGATTTCGACTACTATTTTTGGCAAGAAGATTGTCGCGAAGATGTCGCTCGCGGTTATTCGAACTTTTCCTCCGATGTCAGACCTTTGCGCGGTTGCCGTCATGGCAAGTCGTTGTGCCGCCGCGCCCATATCTTTCGTATGGACCAGCAATTCACGGCCAGCATCGGTCAGTTCTAGGCCGCGCCCGACCCGTTCAAACAACAGTACCGAAAGGCTCTCTTCTAGGGCGGCAACTTGGCGGCTAAGCGTTGGCTGTGTAAGGCCGAGCTTGCGGGCTGCGCCCGACAATGACGCGGTTTCCGCAGTGGCGAGAAAGCTGCGTAGATGCGCCCAATCAAGTCTATCAGGGTCAATATCCATACGTATACGTATAGATATCTTGCGATATTCGTCAATTCCGCACGGACCAATGCAAATGTAGGGTGGCTTCAAAGGAGATCACCATGAAAGACGCAGCAACCTTTTGGGACAAAATTGCCCCCAAGTACGCGCAAGATCCGATAAAGGATATGGCGGCGTACGAATATACGTTGGAACGGACCAAGTCATATCTAGGGTCGGATGACCGCGTCCTCGAGTTGGGATGTGGAACAGGTTCCACTTCATTACTTATCGCACCGGATGTTCGGCAGATTATTGGGACGGATATTTCGCCCGCGATGGTGGATATTGCGGTTTCTAAGGCCAAAGCGGCCGGCATCACGAATGCAGAATTTCGTGTTGCTACGGCGCGGCAGTCAACTGAAGTGGTCGAGACATTCGATGCCGTGCTTGGGTTTAACCTGTTTCACTTAGTTCGTGACGCCGAAGACGTCTTTTCTGGTATCCATAAGGTGCTTCCAAAAGGTGGTTACTTTATCTCTAAAACGCCGTGCTTGGGTGATAAATCCGTTGGCTTTAAACGGTTTCTCTTTAAAGCGATGATCCCGCCGATGCAGTGGCTTGGTAAAGCACCTTTCGTCCGCTTCCTAACTCAAAAGGAATATGAAGACGCATTGCGTTTTGCGGGTTTTGAGATTGTTGAATCCGGGAATTTTCCAGCCATTTCGCGCTATGTGGTGGCGCGCAAAACTTGATTGACTAGACTGGCCTCAAACTTAGGAGGCCAGAATGCTGAACGTATATTTGTCAGGTGAAATCCACACGGATTGGCGCGAACAGATTATTGATGGGGCAAAGGGGCTGGACGTTTCGTTCAACAGCCCCGTAACCAATCACGAAGCCTCAGATGATTGCGGCGTTAACATTCTTGGGGCAGAGCCAAACAAGTATTGGCATGACCACAAGGGCGCGATGGTTAACGCGATCCGTACCCGAAAAGGGATCGAAGATGCTGATGTTGTTGTGGTGCGCTTCGGTGAAAAGTACCGTCAGTGGAATGCGGCGTTTGATGCAGGTTATGCAGCGGCCAAAGGTAAGTCTTTGATTGTATTGCAACAACCTGACCATGATCATGCGCTTAAGGAAGTTGACGCAGCCGCGTTGGCTGTTGCACGTGATCCCCGCGAAGTCGTGGAGATTCTACGCTATGTTCTAACGGGCGAACTGCCTGCGTAAGGGCAAATCGCTTACCCACTGACCCGACCCGCACTGCCCATAGAAACTAGGGGGGAAGTTAGCATGAACTTGCCCCTTTGGAAAAATGCGAAATTACGGTAAAGAAGGCCTCGTGAGCGCTAACGGCATAGACCGGTGCGTGGTTTGAAAAAAGTGGGACTAAAAATGATCAAAGAATTCAAGGACTTCATCGCTAAGGGCAATGTCATGGACATGGCTGTTGGTATCATCATCGGTGCAGCGTTCACCGCAATCGTCGGCAGCCTTGTCGAAGATCTAATCAATCCGCTGATCGGTATCTTCATGGGCGGCGTTGATTTTGGTGGCCTGACTGCGTCTGTTGGTGACGCTGTATTCACATACGGTAAGTTCATCATGGCGATTATCAACTTCCTGATCATCGCGTTTGTTGTCTTCATGCTGGTTCGCTCTGTGAACAAAATGAAGAAAGCTGAAGAAGAAGCACCTGCTGAGCCAGCTGGCCCAACACAGGAAGAGCTTCTGGCTGACATCTTGGCAGCACTGAAGAAGTAATAGTCCGTTCGGATTAGAAAGGCCCGCCATTCAATTGGCGGGCCTTTTTCGTTTTAGGCCTTAAGCGCCAATTGCGGCGACAGAACATCCATACCCAGCGCTTTACCAACGGCGAAGTAAGTCAATTGCCCGGAATGCACGTTTAACCCGTTCAGCAAATGCGCGTCATCCTCGCATGCTTGACGCCAACCTTTATCAGCCAACGACAACATGAACGGCATCGTCGCGTTGCCAAGCGCAATTGTTGACGTGCGGGCGACTGCCCCAGGCATATTCGCCACGCAGTAGTGCATGATACCGTCCACATCATAGATTGGATCTTGGTGTGTCGTTGCCTTTGAGGTTTCAAAGCATCCGCCTTGATCAATCGCAACATCTACAATCACCGCACCTTGTTTCATCTCGCTCAGTTGTGCGCGACTGATGAGTTTGGGCGCTGCGGCACCGGGGATTAGAACCGCACCGATGACCATATCTGCTTCGCGTACCATCTCGATCGTGTTGCCGGCGCTTGCGTACATCGTTTTGAAGTCGCGTGAGAACACATCATCAAGGTAGCGCATACGCGGGAGGGAGCGATCAAGCACCGTCACATCCGCACCCATTCCGGCGGCAACCCGTGCCGCATGCGTGCCGACGACACCGCCACCAATTACAACGACCTTTGCGGGGCCAACGCCCGGAACGCCACCCATCAGCACGCCGCGTCCACCATTTGCTTTTTGCAGTGTCCAGCTACCGACTTGCGGCGCCAATCGACCCGCAACTTCCGACATTGGCGCGAGGAGGGGCAAGCCACCCTGTGCATCCGTCACCGTTTCATAGGCAATCGCGGTGCAACCAGACGCGAGGAGGTCTTTGGTCTGTTCTGGATCAGGTGCGAGGTGAAGGTAGGTAAACAGCAATTGCCCTTCGCGCAGCATCTTGCGTTCAACGGCTTGTGGTTCTTTTACTTTAACGATCATGTCGGCGGCCGCGAAAATCTCGGCGGCAGTGCCTGCGATTGACGCGCCTGCCTCAACGTAGTCGTCATCGCTAAAACCAGCACCAACGCCGCCTTGCGTTTCAACCGTAACCTTGTGTCCGTGTGCGATCGCTTCGCGGGCTGCGTTTGGCGTAAGGCCAATGCGGAATTCTTGTGGTTTAATTTCTTTGGGGCAACCGATGTGCATGTGATTTCTCCTTTTCCCTAATGTGACAGTCGCGTTGTTTGGCTGGAAAAGGATGGCAATCTTTGGCGTATTAGCGCTATGTATAGCAAGAATATCCGCAATAAATGGATAAACACGAAAGGATTTTGCGTTGAATGAGTTGGATGAAACAGACCGACGCCTTTTGAACGCGTTGCAGCGCGAAGGGCGCCTGTCGAATGCGGACCTATCGGCTAAGGTGAACTTGTCTCCGTCTGCGTGCCACCGTCGCGTTCAGCGGTTGGAAAAGGACGGGTATATTTCCGGTTACGTGGCGCTGGTGAATCCACGCAAAGTTGATCGCAAGACGACCGTTTTCGTTGAAATCACGTTGCGGGCGCAGGCTGATGATGTGCTTGACGCGTTTGAGAAGTCCGTCGCGCGGATTCCGGATGTTTTGGAATGTCATTTGATGGCGGGGCAGGCGGACTATTTGCTTAAAGTCGTAGCCGAAGACGCCGAAGATTTTGCCCGCATTCATCGTAGGTATCTTGCAAGTTTGCCGGGTGTGCAGGGGATGCAGAGTTCGTTTGCGCTGCGCACGGTGACGCAGACGACGGCGTTGCCGGTTTAGCGTTTCGCAAACCAAATGCCCGCTATCATTGGTTGTTGATCGCGTTTCATTAAGATGCGGACTAGATTGGAAACTGCGTGGTTGGATGCCTCGTCTTGCGTGCTCAGTAGTTTTTCTACTGCGTTTTCGTCATCAAGCAGTACCTTTTGAAAGCTCTCATCGGTTAGAATCGAAGCCGTCATTTGTTTCGACTGATACTGGCTGTGTAGCAGTGCATAAAGAAAGTATCGCCGCTCCTCATCAACTTTGAGAACTTCGAATTCGGCTGGGTCTAGTCGAAAGCTGAATGACTTATCGAAGTGCCCGCAAGCGACAGGCATTTGGTAAACCAAAGTTTCCCCATCAATCTCGACAATGGGTTCCCATGATTTTTCTTTGAAAACGTAAGTCTTCTTAATGCTGCTCGACATCCGTTCGTTCCTTCATCAAAGGCACCCTAAACATAAGTCATCTAACGAAAAACCCCGCGCCATAAAGCACGGGGTTTTCCTAATTCTTAAACGTGTCGAAAGGGATGATTACATCCCGTTCTCGCGCTGTAGCTTTTTCCGAGCCAGCTTACGCTGACGGCGGATAGCTTCGGCTTTCTCACGTGCCTTCTTTTCAGAAGGTTTTTCAAAAGCTTGCTTAAGCTTCATCTCACGAAACACACCTTCACGCTGAAGTTTTTTCTTCAGAGCGCGGAGCGCTTGATCGACGTTGTTATCTCTAACACTAACCTGCATGTGGTTTTCACCACCTCTCTAAGTTGGATTTGCAATAAGTTGCAGGAGGCCGCCATATAGCAAGTGCCCTGTTACTTGTCTAGTATGAGGCAAATACCTGATATCGGAGCCTGATATGACCACTGCACTGACTCTACTCGACGCGATTTTACCGCATGTCGCCTTTGACGGTTGGTCGGACGAGGCGTTTGCGGCGGCGGCTGAGGATTGCGGAGCAACACTTGAGGAAGCGCGTGCATTGTGTCCCCGTGGTGCGTCCGACTTGGCGGTACTGTTTCATACCGAAGGCGACGCGGCGATGGTGACGGCCCTGAAAGCCGCCGACCTATCCGAGATGCGATTTCGTGACAAAGTCGCCCACGCCGTGCGCCTTCGATTGGATGCCGTGACCGACAAGGAAGCCGTGCGCCGTGGGTCTGCGTTGTTCGCATTGCCGCATATGGCCCCGATTGGATCCAAGTTGATTTGGGGAACCGCGGACGCGATTTGGACCGCGTTGGGGGATACATCAGAGGATGTGAACTACTACACCAAACGCGCCACGCTTTCGGCGGTATACGGGGCCGTTGTCTTGTTTTGGCTGGGTGATGATACGGACGACGGGCAGGCGACCACCGACTTCATTGATCGGCGTATTGAGAACGTCATGCAGTTTGAAAGTTTTAAGGCAGCGTTCAACCGGAACCCACTCACCAAGCCCTTTGCAGGCGCGTTGGAACGCTTTACCTCTCATATAAAGGCACCGTCCGCACCGGCGGATGATTTACCCGGTTCATGGAGCACACGACGATGAAGGCAGTTGAGATTTCGCAAGCGGGTGGACCCGAAGTACTAACGCTTGTTGATGTGCCAACGCCAGAACCCGCCTTTGGTCAGGTCCGCATCAAGGTGGCATACGCCGGTGTTAACCGCCCAGACGCCTTGCAACGTGCCGGCATGTATAACCCACCTAAAGGTGCGAGCCCCTTGCCAGGACTTGAAGCTGCCGGTGAGATTTCGGCGATCGGTGATGGGGTAACTGATTGGGTTGTTGGCGATCAGGTTTGCGCATTGTTGCCCGGTGGCGGATATGCCCAAGAAGTGGTCACACCTGCCGCGCATTGCCTTCCAGTTCCTGATGGGGTGTCGTTGAAACAGGCAGCGTGTTTGCCCGAAACGTTCTTCACCGTATGGTCTAACGTGTTCATGCGCGGAGGGTTGAAGGCTGGGGAGCGGTTTTTGGTGCATGGTGGCTC
>CALBVZ010000120.1 GCA_937969445.1 uncultured Octadecabacter sp.
TGATTACCCGCGCGGCCGAAGGCTCTGCACGGGATGCGCAATCCCTGCTTGACCAGGCGATTTCCCATGGTGCGGGGGAAACAACGGCGGAACAGGTTCGCGCGATGCTTGGCCTCGCCGACCGTGGCCGCGTGCTTGATCTGTTTGATATGATCCTTAAGGGACAAGCGGCCGACGCGCTGCATGAATTGTCCAGCCAATACGCAGACGGCGCCGACCCGATGGCGATCCTTCGTGACCTTGCGGAAATCGCACACTGGGTCAGCGTAATCAAAATTACCCCCGACGCCGCTGAAGACCCGACCGTCAGCCCCGATGAACGCATCCGCGGCGCGGCAATGGCGGAAGCGTTGGCGATGCGTGTTCTGACACGTCTGTGGCAGATGTTGCTAAAGGCGCTCGAAGAAGTCGCAATGGCACCGAACGCGATGATGGCCGCTGAAATGGCGATTATCCGACTGACCCATGTCGCAGACCTGCCCAGCGTCGAAGAACTGGTGCGCAAGCTCGACAAAGAAACACCGCCACCCGCCGGACCAAGTGGTGGTCCCCGCGCGGCACCTGCGCAATCGGGCATGCAAACGGATGCGCAATCGAGCACACCAGCCCCGACGCATTCTGGCCCAAGCGGGCCTTCGGCATCTGCGGGCGGCGCAGCTTTGGCAGTCGCTAACGACGAAGCCCTCGCCCTCTATCCAACGTTCGAATCCGTGGTTGAACTGATCCGACGCCACCGCGATGTGAAATTGCTGGTCGAAGTTGAAACCGGTGTGCGCCTTGCAGCCTATCAGCCGGGGCGGATTGAATTTGTTCCCTCCGAAAGCGCACCGCATGATCTTGCCCAGCGCCTTGGTTCACGGCTTCAGGCGTGGACCGGCAACCGTTGGGCCGTGACGCTCGTGAATGATGGCGGCGCGGAAACGATCGCTGAGCTACGCGATGCCGAAGCGAACGAATTGCGCGACAAAGCAACGGCGCATCCGCTGGTTCAAGCCGTGTTGATGCAATTTCCGAAGTCCAAGATCACCGACATCCGCACCCCAAAGGCACTCGAAGCGGAAGCTGGGCTTGAAGCCCTGCCCGAAGTTGACGAGGAATGGGACCCGTTTGAAGATAGCTAACTTGCGGCACCGGCTTTGGCTGCTTATCTAAGGCCAAACAGACATTCAGGAGACGACGATGTTCAAAGGACTAGGCGGGCTAGGCGATATGGCCGGCATGATGAAAAAAGCCCAAGAGATGCAAAAGCAGATGGGCCAATTGCAAGAAGACCTGCACGATATCATGGTTGTCGGTGAAAGCGGCGCAGGCTTGGTAAAGGCAACTGCGTCTGCCAAGGGCGAGTTGCGCGGGCTAGACATTGATCCGTCCATCTTCAACGGCGACGACAAAGAAGTTGTCGAAGACCTGATCCTCGCAGCAATCAAAGACGCGCAATCCAAAGCGTCCGACAAAGCGCAAAGCGAAATGGAAAAGCTGACCGAAGGTCTGGGCCTTCCAGCGGACATGAAGCTGCCATTCTAAGTGACCCAAGCACCTAAGGACATTGACGCGCTGATCGACCTGATGGCCCGCTTGCCCGGTTTGGGGCCTCGATCTGCGCGTCGTGCGGTGCTGCACCTTATCAAGAAGCGCGGGCAGCTATTGAACCCGTTGGCGCAGGCATTAACGACTGTAGGTGAAACAGCGCGTGAGTGTTTGAACTGCGGCAACATCGGCACGTCCGATATCTGCGAAATCTGCGCAAGCGAGAAACGCAGCATCGGTCAGATTTGCGTTGTCGAAGACGTCGCCGATCTTTGGGCGATGGAGCGTTCAGGCATTTTCAAAGGGCGATATCACGTGCTTGGTGGAACGTTGTCGGCACTTGATGACATCGGACCAGACGAATTGCGCATTCCAAAACTACGTGACCGGGTCACAACGGAACACGTCACGGAAGTCATCCTCGCACTTGGGGCGACAATCGACGGGCAAACCACGGCCCACTACATTGCGGATGAATTGCAAGGCGTACAGGTCACAACCCTAGCGCAAGGCGTGCCAGTTGGTGGAGAGCTGGATTACCTCGATGACGGGACAATTACAGCGGCACTAAACGCCCGTAAGGCCCTTTAGTCGGGTTTATTCAGCTGTCAGTTTGAAACCCAACGCTTGCCCCCAGTGAACAAATGTTCCGGTACAAACAAAGCCATTGTCACGGTAGCTACGCAACTCACGGCGAAAGCTATGGAACGCATAGCTATAGTCAGAACTTGCGCGCGTTTTCGGATTCAAATGACCCAGCATTACAAACACCGACTTGCGGCTAATGCGGCAAAACTCATCAATCGATGACATCCAATCGTCAGGGTGACCGGTGTGCTCCAGCGCTTGAAAACACAACGTCGTGTCGAAGCTTTTGGTCTCAAATGGATAGTATCCGTCGGTATTGTCAAAAACTGTCATCGGCAAATCAATGCTTTCGACAACGTGACGGAAGGGCCAATCAGGTTTTTCCGAGCGATTGCTCTCAGCGGACCAAGTTTCGGTCGCGTAATCCGTTCCCATTACGTTGTGCCCATAGTGGCGCAAAATCTCGAGCATCGCGCCGTGCCCCGTCGACACTTCCAGCACGTCTTGAGGCGACGATGTTAGAAGCTCTGGCATGTACTGTTGGAGTTGGTTCCAGCACCGTTCAACGTTGAAACGTCGATCCGTTAACTTTCGCTGCATCATAACACTACGGTCATGACCTGCAGCGTTTAACGGGTAATCGGACAACAGCGCGGAAGGCGGTTGATCACCAAATAGGGCAGCCGCATCGTCCGCCGTCCGGCTTTTGCGAACCAACGTATGAACCTGTGGGTCTTTGAAGTCCTGAACGTCTTGCAACATCTGCCTGCTCTCCTTCACGCGCTCCTTTTTGGGGCGTTCGGATTAAAATAGACTTAGCGTTAGGCATAAATTGGGCGAAATTGGGGTACTTGGTGCGCAGCGGCTCAGTCGTAACGCAAAAGCCCCAGTCTTTTGACCGGGGCTTCAAATTGTTAAGTAAAGATCGCGGTTGGGCGTTTAGTCCTCGTCGTCGCCCGCGTCGTCAGGCAAGTTGAAGAACGTGTCTTTGTCCGGAACAGACGTATCTTCTTCCGGCTCGACATCCGTGCTGAGTGTGAACGTCTCAAGACCTTCGATTGAAGCCGGGATCTTAGGTTCTTCTTCAAAACCAAGGCTCTGCTCTGTGGAAACCAGCTTGCGGCGTTCGTCATCAGACATTACGCCACCCTCTTTGGCTTTCTTGGCCACGGCTTTTTGCACAGCAGCGTCAAGTTCGGACTGCTTACAAAGGCCCAACGCAACCGGATCAATCGGTTCGATGTTGTTGATGTTCCAATGCGTGCGTTCGCGGATTGCCTGAATTGTTGGCTTCGTCGTGCCAACCATCTTGGAAATCTGACCGTCTGACAGCTCAGGATGGAACTTCACCAACCAGTAAATGGATGCGGGACGATCCTGACGCTTGGACAGCGGCGTGTAACGCGGACCGCGACGCTTTTCTTCACCTGCGGATGCAGGGTTGAAAAGCAACTGAAGATTATACTTCGGGTCAGCTTCGCCTTTGCTGATCTCTTCTTGCGTCAGCTGCTTGTTGGCAATCGGGTCAAACCCTTTGACGCCTGTCGCTACATCGCCGTCAGCGATGCCCTGAACTTCAAGCTCATGCAGGCCGCAGAAAACGGCGATCTGACGAAACGTCATTGTTGTGTTGTCGCACAGCCAAACTGCTGTGGCTTTGGCCATAATTGGTGTACCGCTCATCGCGTTTCTCCTAAACAGTCGACATGCCTCTCCCACGCCCTTGAAGGGGCAGACCAAATTTGGCCGGGTTCACATTGTCGGGGAACTTGATTGCTATATAGTCGCGCGACTGGATTATGGAAAGACCCCAAATGTTGCGAATATTAGCCCTTCTTTGTGTTGTTGCCCTGCCTGCCAAGGCCCAAGACACCGCCGGAGAGTTCGATTACTATGTTTTATCCCTGTCATGGTCCCCAAACTGGTGCGCGCAGATCGGCGATTCCCGTGGCTCGCCCCAGTGTGACGACGGCAAAGATTTCGGATGGGTTCTGCATGGCCTCTGGCCACAATACGAAAACGGCTGGCCCGCCGATTGTCGCCATTCTTTCCGCAACCCTTCCCGCGCAGACACGTCCGCAATGGCCGATATTATGGGTACAAGCGGGTTGGCATGGCACCAATGGAATAAGCACGGATCGTGCTCTGGCCTGTCACCCGACGATTACTATGCTTTAGCTCGGCAGGCTTATGAACAGGTCACCCGCCCCGCAGTTTTCCGGCGTTTAGAAGACCCGGTCACGCTTCCTGCATCGCTGATTGAGGAAGCGTTCATGCGCGACAACGAAGGCTTGGACGCGGACGAGATCACCATCACCTGTCGCAGTCAGCGCATCCAAGAAGCCCGCATTTGCCTGACGCGAGACCTAGAGCCACGCCGTTGCGGGGCAGATGTGATCCGTGATTGCACGTTGGATGACGCATTGTTTGATCCAATTAGGTGATCTTACTACGCGTTCGCGTCTTACTTGAGAGCTGGAACCATACAATGAATGCCGCAATCGGCATGTTGCTTCAGACCTTCAGCACGATCTTTCCAATGTGCGCGCTGCTTTCCATCCGCGTGTGCGCGGCTGCCGCGTCGGTCAAGGCGAACTCTTGATCCATCACTGGCGCAACCCGCCCCGAGACCAGCAAGGGCCAAACGTTTTCGCGCAACTGCAAAGCTATCTCAGCCTTCGCCAAGTCCGATTGCGGGCGCAGGGTGCTGCCTGTAATCGTCAGTCGGCGCATCATCAGGTGGGCGAAATTCAATTCAATTTTTGGTCCTTGCAGGAAAGCAATCTGAACCAACCGACCGTCATCCGCCAAAGCGCGCACATTGCGCGGCAGATAGTCGCCGCCAACCATATCTAGGATCAGGTTCGCGCCGCCCTGTGTCTTCATCACATCTACGAAATCAACCTCACGGTAGTTTATCGCCACCTCAGCCCCAAGGCCGAGGCAGGCCGCGCATTTCTCGTCCGAGCCGGCCGTCGTAAAGACCCGCGCACCAAAAGCGTTTGCCAACTGAATCGCCGTTGTGCCGATACCGGAGGAGCCACCATGCACCAAAAACCGCTCCCCAGCCTTCAACCCTCCGCGCATGAACACGTTAGACCATACGGTGAAGAACGTTTCGGGCAAACACGCTGCCTGTTTCAACGACACCCCATCAGGAACTGGAAGGCAATGCGCG
>CALBVZ010000121.1 GCA_937969445.1 uncultured Octadecabacter sp.
CCACCTGTGACCAGTGCTGCTGGCATTAGAGCACCACGAACAAATAGGTTACGTACAGCGCAGTCAGAACAATGCCCCAAATGCGCGTTAGATCCAGCTTGAAGAAAACAAACGGGATCAACATCAGCGTCGCCGCCAGCATAATCCAGAGATCGCGTTCAAAGAAGATGTCCTTCACCGGAATCGCCCCAACAAGCGAGGCCACACCGATGATACCGAGAAGGTTAAACATATTTGACCCGATAACATTGCCGATCGCAACATCCGCTTGCCGACGCAACGCCGCCATTACAGTGGTCGCCAGTTCCGGCAACGACGTGCCGATCGCAACCAGCGTCAAACCAATCACCGCATCCGAAATGCCATAGTCACGCGCAATGTTAGACGCGCCCTCAACCAATAGGTTCGCGCCAAGTGGCAAGCCAATCAGACCAAGCACAAGGAAAAGAATGATCTTGGACCATGGCAGGTCGGGATCGGCACCTTCGAGGTCTTCAAGCTCATCCTCAGCGCAGGCTTTGCCTTCTTTGCGATGACGTTGTGCAGCCATTGCAGCTGTAATCAGCATGGCTGCCAGAGCAATCAACAACACGATACCAGCCACCCAATCAAACACGCCACGATACGCCAGCGCGATAAACAACACGGTCCCGCCAAGCATCTGCAAATAGCTGTTGCGCGTGTCACATCCGCTTGTGTGCATCACAGCCATTATCGCGGGAATACCCAAAACCAACAGAACGTTGGCCGTGTTCGAGCCCACAACATTGCCCAGCGCCAAGTCTGGCACGCCATCAACAATCGCCTGGATCGCAATCAATAATTCAGGCGCAGACGTCCCGAACGCAACAACTGTCAGCGACACAATCAACGCAGGTACGCCAATGCGTAGCGACATGTTCACCGCGCCCTTAACAAGGCTATCGCCCGCCAAAAGAAGAAGGACCAAACCAACAATTGTAAAGGCCCAGTCCGTTACAGGACCCGCGGGAATAGAAAGCCAATCGAGCATTTATTTGCGTTCCTTACAGGTGCAGGGTTTACCGAAAGTGAACTTCCCACAGGATCGGCACTTCGCGTCAGTCAGTCGTTTCATACCCGGCACGGTAAGCTTGCCAAACATCGCAAGCACACCCATGCCAACCAAAAAGAGTGAGACAATTTTGAATATCATTTACAGGCCGAACCGCGCATAGGCCGCGCGTTCCTCAATGCCAGAAACCGCGTCATCCACGATTTGCATACCGAAACGCGACAAGAACGGTTTCTTCTGACCGAAACGGCGGAACTTCACTTTGTCACCAAAGCGGTCTTTCATCGCAGGAACGAGGTGACCAACATGGTCAGCCAAGCCAACCTCGATGGATTTCTCACCCACCCAGATGTCGCCCGTGAACAGGTCTTGATCGGCAAGTTTACCCGCACGGTGCGCGTTCACGTGATCTTTGAAGTACACATGGATATCATCCAGCAGCCCCTTCAGCCGCTTTACGTCTGCAGGCTTTTCGGCCTGAAACGGATCAAGCATGCTTTTGGATTTGCCAGCGGTATAAACACGCCGCTCAGCGCCGATTTTCTCCATCGTGCCGGTCAGGCCGAAGCCTGCGGAAATCACACCGATGGAACCGACGATAGAACCACGATCAACGTAAATCTCATCGGCCGCCGTCGCGAGCCAATAACCGCCCGACGCAGCGACATCCTCAACGAAGGCAAAAACAGGAATGTCTTTTTCATCCGCAAGCCTGCGAATACGCGCCGCAATCAGTGATGACTGCACCGGCGATCCACCCGGCGAGCTGATTTCCAGCGCAACCGCCTTCGGCTTGCTGTGAAATGCCTTTTCAATAGCATCCGCCAGTCCGCGATCATTCAGCGAACGACCAGATGCAGCAATCGTCCCTTGCAGGCGAATAACAGCCACATGCGGGTCGGACTTAAGAAAGGGTATCCAGCGTTTCATGTGGTCCATTTAGGACGCATACCGTTCAGAAACAAGGCCACCCATCACTGGCGAATGCGCCAGCCTGTGCGGAATATCCACGCGATGATGCCCAAACAAATGCAGGTGAACACCCCAATCGCAAACAAGCTAAGCCCGATAGGCACATCAGCTGTTCCAAAGAACGACCATCGAAAGCCCGAGATCAGGTAGACCACAGGATTGAACATCGTGATCGTTTGCCAGATCGGCGGCAGCATCGAGACCGAATAAAACGAACCACCAAGGAAAACCAATGGCGTGATGATCAGCAGTGGGATCAGCTGCAACTGTTCAAAATTGCCTGCCCAGATGCCAATGATAAACCCAAGTAAGCTGAATGAAAGACAGGTCAGTGTTAGGAACGCGATCATGGCAATTGGGTGCTCAATCGTGAAATCAACGAAAAGGAATGAGGTGGCGAGGATCACGATGCCAATAAACATCGCCTTCGTCGCAGCTGCGCCAACGTAGCCAACCGTGATCTCAAAAAAGCTGACAGGCGCGGACAAAAGTTCATAGATCGTGCCAATGAACTTGGGGAAATAGATGCCGAAGGACGCGTTGCTTGTCGCCTGCGTCATCACTGACAGCATGATGAGCCCAGGCACAATGAACGCACCGTACCCAACACCTTCAACGCTTTCGATCCGTGATCCGATGGCCGTACCAAAGACCACAAAATAGAGAGACGTGGAAATAACGGGACTAATGAAGCTCTGCATCAGCGTGCGGAAGAACCGCGCCATTTCAAAAATATAGATCGACTTTATGGCTTGGAAGTTCATGCCCCGCCCTCCTTTTCGGCCACAAGCGACACGAATATTTCTTCCAACGACGACTGGCGTGTTTGCAGGTCTGTCATCTTAAGCCCAGCTTTCTGCAAGTCTGCCAGAAGGCTCGTGATACCCGTGCGTTCCGTGGTTGTGTCATAGGAATAGAGCAAACCCTCGCCCTCGATCGTCAGATCATAGTCAGACAAGCCTTTAGGAATTTCCGCAATAGGTTCAGCCAGATCGACCTTCAGCGTCTTCTGTCCCATGCGGGTCATCAAATCGGCTTTGTCTTCGACCAAAAGAATCTCGCCTTTGGCAATCACGCCAATACGGTCGGCAATGGCCTCGGCTTCTTCTATGTAGTGCGTCGTGAGGATGATCGTGACGCCGTCCTCTTTTAACTGCGCGACGACGTCCCACATATCTTTGCGCAACTCGACGTCAACACCCGCGGTGGGTTCGTCCAAGAACAACACACGTGGTTCATGCGCTAGCGCCTTGGCGATCAGAACACGGCGCTTCATGCCGCCAGACAACGTCATGACCTTGGCGTCTTTCTTGTCCCACAAAGATAGGGATTTCAGAACTGCCTCAAGATAGCTGTCATTGGGTGCTTTGCCAAACAACCCGCGCGAAAAGCGCACTGTGTTGATGACCTTCTCAAATGGTTCAAGATTGATTTCCTGCGGCACCAACCCAACAAGATTGCGGGCCGCGCGAAACGCGGTGACACTATCATGCCCACCAATGCTGATGGTTCCACTTGTGGCACGCGTAATTCCGCAAATGCTTGAAATTAGAGTGGTTTTGCCAGCACCGTTCGGCCCAAGCAGCGCAATGATCTCGCCTTGCTTGATATCCAAATCAACGGACTTTAGCGCCTCAAAGCCACCATCATACGTTTTAGTAAGGCTACGCACCTCAACGATATTGCTCATGTCATGAATCCTTTGTCCGACACACTAGTTTGCAAAAGCAGAAAGGGAAAGTCGGCGATTGCTTTGATCGGGAAAGCCGTCAAACCTACACGATCTAAACTGCTTACCGAAGTTCTTGCAAGTGGATGAAAACGGTACGTTGATCAGTCATAACTGCAGACAGCATCAAATACGTGAGCGGATAAATCCGTATCGCCCTTCTCTTTCCAAGGCCTCAGCAGGTCGATCATTGTGCAGCAACATCGTCACCAGCATTGAATGAAGGAGTATTAGTTCACTGCGCCCTGCAAACTCTCCCCTGAATTCCGCGAGCCGCCTTCAATGCGCGCGCTCTTGGGTCTCATTGTCAACGTCAGGTGCTTGAACGACCATCAATGCGAACGCATCAAGGTCACAATCGAACGCGGGGAGATAACTCAGCAGGCTAACCAAAGGCCATTTGGATTTCTCGAAGCGCTTTTGAAATGGAAGCGCGCCGCCAGTGTAAACGTCGCTTGTCTGCATGACGGCTCTCCCGTTCCCTGCGCGAAAACGAGGATAAAGCCACGGTTCTTTGCGGCCAGCAAGATAGGGTTGCTAGATTGATCCGGCCTCAACCATAAAGTTCTGCGCACTACACATCCCAGCATCATCAGAGGCAAGGAATACGACCATGCGTGCAACATAGATTGGGTCAATCGGATCAGGCAGAACCTGCCTGTCGACTTGCTTGGCCAAGGCTTCCGGCGTGACCCAAAGATCCTTTTGGCGCTCTGTCATGATCCAACCTGGAACAACGGTGTTCACGCGAATGCGGTGCTCACCTAAATCACGGGCCATTGCGCGCGTCAGGCCATGTACTGCCGCCTTTGAGGTCGCATAGGCAGGTAACCCGCCGCCAGCTTCCCACCAAGAATTGGATCCGATGTTAATGATAGACCCCGCCCCTGCCTTTATCATTTCTGGCGCGACCAATTGTATAGCAAAGAACATGTGGCGCAGGTTTGTATGGAACAGTTCATCCCAATCTTCAGGCGTGACGTCTTTCCAATCATGACGGTCATCACGCGCTGCATTGTTCACCAGAACTTGTGCTGGACCAATTTTTTGGACCAACTCAGAGAAGGCGGTCTTCAATCCGTCGATGTCTCGTAGATCGCAAGTGGCAAACACCACATTACCGTCCGTCGCATCCACCAAGGCCTGAGATGCGTTCGCATCCAAATCAACAAATCCCACTTTCGCACCTTGGGCCGCAAAACTGCGAACAGTATCGGCGCCAATACCGGACGCACCACCGGTAATGAAAACTGTCTTACCCGCTAGCGAAGGGTAGTTTGCAAACTTTGGTTCGTTCATGCGTCCCGCTCCGTGATCCATTCGACTTTTGGACACCGCCAAGGTGTTGGGCGGTTGAACCAGTATTACATCGCAATCAGGAATTGCAAACCGCCACCGCACGTTTGCGCCCATTGCGATAAAGAGGACCTCTAAAACATCGCTGCTGTGAAACGCTCAAAAAGTCCCTACAAACTGAACCGTCGCTGGTTGGCCAGAGGCTGATTTGCCTTAGTTATGCTGCGATGTCTGCTCTTTCCAGAGCTGCATTAAAGTTTGCCTTTGTTTCAGCTGATGGGATGTTCCAGATTGACTTCAACAGGCGACGATTGTTGAACCAGTCGCCCCCTTCCAATCGTGCCGGCTTCGAAATTGGGCTCGTGACCACATCGGTGAATGGCTTCGGCCTTGAACAGGCCGTTATCCGTTTCGGACAAGGCATTGCCATTGAAATCCCCGACGCTTCCGACGGAGGGTGCGATTTTGGCGTCTGCCAACTGCTCTATGTACTTAATAGGTAAATACTGCGGTTCACGCGACCCAACGGGCAAGGGAATGCCTTGTCAGGCATTGTGGTTCTTGGCTTTTCCACGAGTGACACTCTCGATCTTACTTAGGCAATTGCTTTCCGTCAGGCTTGGTGCAATCTGATTGAAGCGGCAGCACAAACCGCAATGATTGTTGTCGCAGACGAGGGCACGGATAGCCCGACACAAAACTTAAGTGTTCCGTGCTTACCAAGATGAACGTTTCTTTTCGCCCCCAACTAGAAACACTTAGGCTGTACCAAGGCTTACTTCTCATTTGCACCATGGAAACGTTTAAGGTCCCAGTATCTACCTTTAAGCGACGCGTATTGGCCTATCTGAAACGATATCGCGCCGAATAACGTGTTCTAAATCTTCACCCGTTTCGTCGACCAAAATGCTCAACATGGACTCCAGGGTGAAGTAAGCGCGAAGCACGCGGAAAATCAGGTATTCGGGCAGCGCGAGAATACCTTTGGGCACCCCATTCAATAGCGACGCCAACACAGCCATGATCGCAGGTGCACCGGTTGTGACGGCGACAATGGATTGCCAAATAATCGGACTGTCAGGATTAAGCCGAAGCCCCCATTCAAGCGCACCATAAAATACCAGCGGAACCAACATTGCGCGGCGCGCGGAATTGATCAGCATATATGGCAGGATGATCTTACCGCGGAGCGTCTTGTTGGGCCCGTAAATCAAATCGCGGCAACGCG
Source organism: uncultured Octadecabacter sp. (assembly GCA_937969445.1). Classification (GTDB taxonomy): domain Bacteria; phylum Pseudomonadota; class Alphaproteobacteria; order Rhodobacterales; family Rhodobacteraceae; genus Octadecabacter. The sequence goes on from CALBVZ010000121.1 coordinate 6,259, forward strand.
AAGAGATATGATAAATCGAGCGGAACCATCTCATGCGTTGCTCACGCATGTGGCTATACGATGATGGAACTTCAGAAATATAGCGGATTCTCGGATCAACGACCGAGTGAAACCCTAACTCGCCAATGCGCAATGAAATGTCAGTGTCTTCGCCATTCATACCCTCAACGAATCCGCCAAGATAACGTGGATGATGGGTCCGATAGACAACGAACATTCCGGGGATGCCGACAACACCATTCACCGCACCCATGGCAACCGAGTAGAACCCATGTTTCACCAAAACCTCAAGAAGGCGCGCACGATCAAAGAGCGCGCCACCGGGCGGTACAGGAACCCCACCGACGACCCCAACCTGGGGGTTGGCGAAGTAAGGCATCGCACGCGAAAAGTTATCTTTGCCGACCAAGGTATCGGCATCTACTCGAACCAGAAATTCGGTCTCACACGCGTCTAAGCCTGCGTTCAACGCGTTCGACTTCCCCGGCTTGGGGACATTGATCACCCTTCCCTTTGCGGCTTTGCATGCGTCGAGAGTCTCTCTTGCGATGTCTTCGGTATCATCCGTCGAATTGTTGTTCATGATTAGGATATGAACGTCCCCGCCGTAGTGCAGCGCTGCGGCGTCCATTGCATTGATGGTGTCTTTGATGATGTAGGACTCATTGTGCGCTGGTACGATCACGGAAACAGATGGCTTAAAGTCCGGCGTTTTGGCGGTCCAAACGTCGTAGACCGCAAGTAGGTAAAGTTGTCCGAACAGCGTTGGAAGAAAGAGAAACACACCCGGCCCGATCCCCCCGAGCAATGTCCACTGCCGCAAGACATCAACGGCGTTAATGTCCATTCCGCCCACCCAGATCGAGACGAACATAGCGACAAGCATCGTAATGCCGATGCGCCAGAATGCGCGCCCTTGACTGACTGGAATGTGCTCAATCCGAATGCGGGCTGGCATTAGCCCACGTTCGAGCAATTTGAACGAATAAATCGCGAAACCAAACAGCCCCGACAAGATCGCGCTGAAATGTAACGATAAGGATTGGCCGATAACGCTATGCACCGCTGCATTGGCCAAATCAAAAACCGCACATCCCGCCAAAAACGTGAGAACCATATCGAGCCCGAACATAACGCGGCCGCGCGTCCCACCGTTGCTAAACGCGGCGAACGAAACAAAGAACGAAATTAGGAAGATCCGAATTGCGATCGCATGGTGCCCCTCATGAAGCGAAAACACATAGTCATGATTCGGGAATAACTTTGCCGCACCCTCGAGGTTGACGAGCCAAAGCTGCAACGTCGCAAGCGCCACAAAGACCAACAACATTTTCGGGGCCTGCCAATCGTTAACAGCGCCGGCAAATCGTTTCGGGGCGCTATCTACAGAGATGAAGTTGATCTGTTCGCGTTTGTCATCTGCATCGCTCATCCCGCTACATCCATTAGGCTGACACCATTCGGAACAACTAAGATCCCCAGACTATGACGCGGCAATTCAGAACCTTCTTGAATGAATTCTGCCCCCAGTCTTAACGTTGCCGGATCGCGTGTGACCAACCAAACAGGTCCAGCGTTTGAAAGGCTGGCGATAACGTTGTCAGAGGACGTCAAAATAATGTTGGCTGCCTCGCGGTTCGGTCCAACAGCAACAGCATCTGGCAGCAAAGCCTCCAACATTTCACTCATCACTTGGGCGTCAGATGCCGAGAAATCCGTGACCATCGCAACCTTCAACCGACCAAGGCCTGCAAGTGTCGCGCGCACATCGCCGATGGGATCGGCAAGCGTCGTATCACCCTGGTGCAGTCTGGTTGTCGGCAACAATTCAGCGAAAAGCGCAGGTCCGATATCGCACTCACCGGTTGAGACGTGAGGAGACGCCACGCTAATCTCAAGGACATTTACGCTGGTTTGCATCTCTTCTGGAAGGGAAACCGAAGCCTCGAACTGAAGGTGATCAGACGCAACGATTTCTTGATGCACAAGACGGTTGTTAAGCACGACGGTGACGGTCCAGTCTTGTGCATTCATTTGCCGCCCAAGTGCGAGATGAAGGTCCAAGGTCGCTGGGATTTTCAAGTCCGGATCGTCCCGCACATCGTATCGTTCACGCCATGTCGTTCGGCGGTAAAAGTGACGAATGCCTGCATTTGCTCCACTTTGTGCGAGTCTCTTGGGCCATTCGGCATCCCCAAGGTCACCGCCCAGCGCAGCAAAAAACGGGAGTGCATTGCGCATCTCGTCGGTCGTCAGGGCATCATTGGAATGCCCATCAACCATCACCGATTGAATGCCATATCTTTCGAACTGCGCAGCAAGAATTAGACGGCGAATGCGTTCTTCGTGTTGCAACCAATCCGGCCATGCAACGCGTGCTAAATTGCCCCACGCATGAACCCTGTCGCGCGGTGTTTCTAATGTGCGGTCTAAGGTGAGAACCAAAAGGCTGGTCGTCTCAATCTCAACGACGGCTTCCAAACCTTCGTTCCTAGAACAGGAAGAACCGGGGCCCTCGCCTTGCAATGAGAAAGAGACGACCAACTGGTCCCTTACAAAATCCGTCGGTGAAAGCGGAATTTGTAAGGTACGCTCGACCACGCCTGGACGCAGCAACAACTCGCCTCGCTTGGCGCCATCAATGGAGATCCGAAGAACCCCTTCAACGCCGTCAAGAACCTGAAGTGTTGCATCAACTTGGAGGTGTCCAGATGTCGGTCTCGCATCCAATGGAAGATTGAATTGAACGCTTTGATAGGCCGGAAGGCCGGACAGAATGACCGGATGGTTTGGATTGGCCCGATAGACCAACCCGATGTCCTCGCCGCTCGTTTTGACGGCCCTACGATCTTCAAATACGAGGTTTTGATCCTGCGTAAGCGCGCCAAAATAGTGTTGCCCTCTATCCAAAAATCCAGTTGTCGATAGCAGGAGAGCTACGCCTGCAAGGAGAAATCCCATAAGCCCAATGCCTATCATTCGCATCATTTTCACCGATATGTTTTGAAGCTGAATCGACTAAATCGCAGCGCCCCACCTCCAAGCGGAGCGCTGCGACCGAGCCAGTCGGTTAAGCCGCTCGTGAGTTATCCGGATCAATCACACCTGGGCGCTGATTGTCTGTCCATGTGGACACGCACGGGATCATTTTTCGGATGCAACGTCCCGCATACTTGGCCGCAATCTGCTGCGTTTCATCCATGAGACCTTCCGCCAATGTAACCGGCTTTAGACCCAATGAGATGAACGTTTTGTTCGAGACACGCAGATCGTTTTCTGCGGCTTCGTTGCGTGGATTGTCGACATTCGCAATCTTCGCGCCAGACGTTTCAGCGACAAGATTGGCAAGCGCCCGCACCGTGTGCGTTTCCGTCATCTGGTTCAAAATCGCGACTTTGCCATCACGCGCGGGTGGGTTTGCAACAGCCAATGCAAGACACTTTACCGTATCTTGAATGTGAATGAATGCGCGGGTCTGCCCGCCGGTGCCGTGCACCGTCAATGGGTGGCCAACGACAGCTTGCATCAAGAAGCGGTTAAGCACCGTTCCGTAGTCACCATCATAATCAAAGCGATTGATGAGCCGTTCATCAAGACGCGTTTCATTCGTCTGCGTGCCCCAAACGATTCCTTGGTGCAGGTCAGTAATCCGCATGTGGTCGTTCTTTGCGTAGAATTGGAACAGCAACTGATCCATGGACTTGGTCATGTGGTACACGCTACCTGGGTTGGTTGGGTACAGAATGTGACGCTGGAAAATCTTCTTGTTATCACCTGGGATGTAGACCGGAAGATATCCTTCAGGAATCTCGATGCCATCATCGTCGTATCCGTAGACCCCCATTGTCCCGAGGTGAACGAAGTGAGCGTCCAAGCCAAGTTCAACGGATGCAGCAAGTAAATTGTGTGTGCCAGAAATGTTGTTGTCGACGGTATAGCGCTTCTCGCTGACGCCTTTCATCGAATACGGTGCGGCACGTTGTTCACCAAAATGGATGATTGTATCGGGCTTAACCGTAGCCATAAGATCACGAAGACGATCAAATTCACGGGCGACATCAATCTTCTCGAACTTGATCGTAAGGCCAGTCTTTTCTTTCCAAGCGAGAAGGCGATCGTTCATTGAGGAAAGTGGGGTTAGGCTGTCGGCACCCATCTTCGCATCGATTGCTCGACGTGACATGTTATCAACGATCGTGATGTTGTGACCCTGTCCTGACAAGTGCAGTGCTGTTGGCCATCCACAAAACCCGTCCCCGCCGACCACAATGATATTCTTTGAATTTGTCATTTTCTTTGTCCTTTCAAATCGACCCTCCAAGCGGGCCGCGTTGTTGATGAACAAAGAAATACTGCGAGAACTCCGCGAAAAATCCGGCCCGAGGGTGTAGGTTGCGAAACGTAAGAATAGATCGGCTACTCGTTCGGATAGTCTGCCCTTCGAACGGATATCTTAAAGTGGCGCCGACATCCGCTTTTCGAAATCTGCCTCTGTTTTACGAGCAAGGTTTTCAACTGCGTCTAACTGCGCGTTGAGATCAGGAATCGACCCTAGACGCGCGTCGTGCTCTATCTCTTGCAACATGGTCTCTAGCTTTTCGAAGCCAAAAAGAGACGCAGCGCCTTTCATTTTGTGCGCCGCCTCTGCAAGCGTTAAGGGCTCAGCCTCGAACGCGCCCTCTCTGGCTTGTGCGTCGAACTCTTTGAGCTCATCGAAAAACTGTTTCCCAACAGCGCTCGCTTTCTCGGTGCCAAGTGTATTGCGCATTTCGCCCAGTGCGTCTGGTTGTATCGAAGAGCCTAGCAACACATGTTCGGTCGCTGATAACTCAGCGATGATAGTACGCAGTGCATCAAGACGAATGGGTTTTGTATGGAAACGGTTCATCCCAGCTTGTTCCGCCTGTTCACGGTACTCTTCGCGGCCATGTGCCGTTAGCCCCACGATCCGCGTCGCAGCGTTGGGGCCGTTATCTTGCCGAAGTCGACGCGTGGCTTCGATTCCATTCATGACCGGCATGCTGATATCCATAAAAATGGCGTCGAATTCTTCCAATGCTGCTTTCTCAATGCAATCGGCGCCATTGACAGCTTGGGTCACGTGGTGTCCCATCCCCTCAAGCATATCGCTAAGCACTTTGCGGTTAATGCTGTTGTCTTCGACCACCAACACTTTGCATGAGCTTGTGGAGGGCATGACCGGCTCTTGCTCAGCGGTGCCGCTATTCGGCACATCTTCTCTCCGTTGCAAAGGAACCGTTAAGGTAAACGTTGAGCCAACGCCGACCTCACTATTCAGGCTGATATCACCGTCCATTCGGCGCGCAATTTTCCGCGAAATTGCTAGCCCAAGGCCATCGCCGCGTGATTGCCGTCCTTCGCTAGGGGCAAGTGCTACAAAGTCGTCGAACACCTGCTCTTGGTGTTCCGGCGCAATTCCCGGTCCCGTGTCAGAGACCTTGAACTTTATCGACGAATGCTCTGGTCCGTGAATACCACCCACCTGCACAGTAATTCCCCCACTGTCTGAAAACTTAATCGCGTTGCCGATCAAGTTCGTCAGAATCTGACGGATGCGATTACTGTCCCCATAGAAATCGATACAAATGAGGTCGTCCAACTCAACGTTTAGGTCTAGATTCTTTTCACGCGCCAACGGTTCTAAAACATCCACCAAACCATTGACCAATTCCGGCAGATCAAACTGCTGTGGCGCGAGTTTCAGATTACCCGTTTCAATCCTCGTAATATCCAGCGCCTCGTTTGTGTGTTCCAACAGTATCTCGCTCGATGCGAGGGCGATGTCGGCATAACGTTCTTGGGCAGGTGATAGTTTGGTCGTCTTAAGCAGATCCAACACGCCCATGATGCCATTCAACGGTGTGCGCATTTCGTGGCTCATTAAGGTTAGGAACTGCGACTTGGCTTTGTCAGTCCTTTCCGCACGATCACGTGCGTCAACCAGTTCTTGTTCCGCGATTTTCCTTTCGCTTATATCCCGAATGTAGGCGATAAATTTGATGCCGTCCTCATCCTCGGTGGTTGTGATATTTAGCTCGACAGGAAATTCTTCGCCGCTTTTTCGCAATGCCGACAATTCAACCCGACCCGCATCTACGACCCGCGGTTGTCCCGTTTCAAGATACCGCCGCATGCCATTGTGGTGGGCATCGCGCATATGGTGAGGGATGAAGGTTTCCTCCATCGTTTTGCCGATCACCTCACTTCGGCTCCACCCAAAAACTTTCTCAGCCGACGCGTTGAAATCAATGATTTTCCCCGCGCTATTCGCAGTAACGATCCCGTCGAGCGACGCTGTGACCGTAGAACTAAGAAGCTTGGCCGATGATTGCAGGGCCGCGTCATTCACGGCCGCTTGACGGAACATGCGGTCCAGCAACATCAAAAGCCCGCCCATCAATACAAGCAATACAATTGCAATACCGCCTGTGCGTTTCAACTGTTCTGCAAACAGTGCGCGACGTTGTTGGGATTGCTCTGCTGAAAGGCTTAGGCCCAGCAACGCAATTCTACGAACATTTGGGCGCAGTTCCGTAACGCTATCTAGTAGTTCAGAAATCTGAACATTGGTGAGCGGGTTCGAACTGTCTGAAATAGATATCGCCTGTGCCTCAAATTGACCGAGTGCACGGATCAAAGCGCTCAGCTCAGCGTTTTCACCGATAAGCAACGCTGCGCGACCCGAGTTTACGATATCGAGGCGGCTTAGCGTAATGTCTATCCGCAACTTCAGTTCTTCGTCTGAAAATCGCCCCCTTGCTAACTGATCGGAAAGATCTGCGTTTAGATTGGCGAATTCAGTATCAAGTTGAGAGATACTCCATTGCGTGCTGTCGCCTTGAGCCGTCGAAAGATCTCGTAGTTGCGACAAAAGATTGGTCACCATTAAGACCAGCAACAAGACCAACAAGCCTAGACCCGCCAATATCACGAGTCTGTATTTTTCTGAATTCGACTTCACTTAAACCCCTATGCTGAGGCCACCCTATGGTGCGATCCGTTATCAATCTATGACGTTTAGTCGATTCAATTGCCAAATGCTGCGCGCAAAGGTGACTTCGGTGCTGTACTTCGGATCCCTGTCATAAGGAAAAACCACCCAGAACGGCCCCTTGTCGCGAACGGACATGATGCTTCCGTCCATTCTTGTCGCGATGATGGGCGCGCTGTCTTCTAAGTCAGAGATCGGCATGGTCACTGAATAGTCATTGAGTGCGACCATTTCGATTGTGGTGCCGGTTGCATCAATGCTTTCCAGCAACGCCTTTAGCGAAACACCCGAGAACTTGGTTCCGCCGTCGGTCCAGATTGTTGTTGTTGTAAACTCGACTTGCTCAAACGCGTCCAGCTCTTCGAGGCTAAACTCCACAATGTCCAACGACGTCGCACTTGGCGTAACCTGAAGCGCCATCACATCTTGAGAAGCCGCTGCCGACGCAAAGAACGTAGTGAAAACAAGAA
>CALBVZ010000122.1 GCA_937969445.1 uncultured Octadecabacter sp.
GAAGCCATCGTGCGGCTCTCGGCTGAGGGGCTTGTGCATATGCTGTCCAACCGCTCAACGATTGTCGCCCCTCTTGATATCGCCACGTTGCCCCGTTTCATTGAAGCGATTGATTATCTGCAACGGGCCACCACACGGCTGGCCGCGCGGCACCGCAAGGTCGAAGACCTGGCCCCGATGCGCGACGCGGCGCGAAACTATGACCTGTTGTGCAAAAAGGGTGATCCACTGGCCCTATCGGAGGCGAACAAGAGCTTTCATATGCTGATCGCCCATGCCGGCGGGAATTCATACCTCGCGCAGGCCTATGAACGTCTGCTCGATGAAGGCCGCCGCATTCTGCATTTTCACTATGCATCGGTCCGCAACGAAGGGACCGAATTCGCGCTGAGCCCGGCGCATCACAAAATGGTCGACGCAATCGAGGCCCAAGACGAGGCACAGGCAGATAAACTGGCCCACGAACACACCCAGGTTCTCCATGCCCGCATGCAGGAATTCATGCGAGTTCGCTACTTGGATCAACCGGTGCAGACAGAGTAAGGCAAATAGGTTTTAGTAAAGTCACGAGTATTGGATGCTAGGAATGCAAAGCAGCCGTCAAAATAATCCCGGCTGATGACAGTTTTGTCCGCAGAGCACTCGTTCCGCCAATGCCGATTTTGCGCTTGCAGCGAAGGTCCGGCCTTAGAAGTTGCACCGATGCGACATCGGATAATTGTTGAAGCCCATTTGGCTGCGATCCACACTCAGCTTCGGTTTTCCGGAGTGGAAAACCGGCCCGAAAAACCGGTCACTGGGTAGCCGGATTGTCATTGCGGCGTGGGAAGGCGACGAGTTCGACGTCTTGGAACATGCTGTATTTGACGTTGATCGACATGATGTTGCCGCTGTCGCCGGTATTGACGAAAAGCACGCCGCAACGGCCATTATTCTCGGCATCTTACGCTGCAGCGTAATTTTTCGAGATTTGCGCTTCAGCGTAAATTTCACACTGGTGTGTTGCTTTGTCCTCGAGCTCAATCAATGCGAGGCGACAGCTGCCCTGTTTCACGCTCGCGCCAGATCCGCTTCCTCGTGCTCGAAGGCTGTTGCCACCCGCCCTGCCCTCGCAGAAATCCGTGATTGCGCATGTGATCAACAAGGTTCGTCACGAGAATGGAAAAGCAACCCGCAGGTAGAGCTCCTCGCGGTCTCGCTCAGGCACCACGCTTTCTGAAGTGATAATATCGGCTAGGACCAAATAGCTGTAGCTTTCGCCATCCTTGCCGCCCAGCATCGCCATGGCTGAGATGAACGGGACCCTGCCGGCATCGTTCCGGTCAAACCGATGGGACAAGAAAACAGGCTTGTCGCCCGCCATCTCAATCGTGTGATCCGAAACCGTGATTCCAGCGCACCTTACCAGCTCTAATGCAATGGCCTCCCAGCGTTCCACACAATGGGTGTCGGTCTCTTTCGGGAACTTGGCGACGGAAAGACGGCCGTGTTGGTCGAGGATGCTAGCCTTTGCCCGATTGAGCTTGCGCAAAACTGCATCGCTTTCGTACGAGTTAACCTGCGCAAAAAGTTCGATAACCTGCGCGGCGTAGCCTACGGACCACCCCATCAGGACCGCTGCCTTGCATCGCCCACATCAGGATCGACGTTGATACGAATGTTCCGATTGGGGAATGAGATGTCGAAATGTAGGGCACCTTCAACAAACACAGTGTCACACCGAGGATCGTACATTTCCGTCCACCCCCTCCGTTTTCAACCATCGCCCAGCATGCGCCTGGGTCGTCTGCTAGGATGAAGGTAAGGTCGTTAGATGCAACAGAATTTAGGTAGCGCGGCTGTGCGGACAGCGTACTGGGGGCCACTGCGATAACGAAGAATAAAACAACTGATTTCGAGGTCGGCCCCAATATTTGCTAGTCATATTGCACAAACAAGCACAGCATTTTCCATGATGAAATTTGCAAAAACTCTACCTCGCCCCCGTTCCAAAACGACCGTTTTTGGCGGAATGCCAAGACCCGCCGTGCGGGACCTGTCACTATTCGCCAGCAATCTTTCGGGCGAATAGCTTTATGACCTTCGTCAATATTGTCACGTATCAGTTACCACCAGCACTGCTGTCTCTGCCACCTATATCTCCACCACCGTAGCCACCACCACCGTTGTGAATTCCGCCGCTTTGGTTTGCTTCATACCAATCGCCGCCTGGCTCTGCTGGATGCATGATGGCCATCTGGGGGCCCATTAAGCCAATCCAGTTGTAGGTGTTCGTTGTGCTGTCATAGCGCAAACTGTTTTCTCGCCTTTTTAATTGGCGCTGCCGTTTGGAAAAATGAAAAATACGGCCACAAAGATCAGTCCGAAAAAATTCGTAGTACAGGATGCCCTCAATTTGCATGGCTTCTCTCTCAACCACCCCCAAAAAAACCGCCCTCTATCTAGAGCGGCAAGCCAACAAAGACAGTATCACTGCATGTGGTTAACTGTGGTGCACCGCCCCCCACGACCACGTTAGCAAGACCTTCCAAAAGGAGCGTTTTTGAAAGTAAAACGTTATATCAGAACTCTGATCGTGCGCGGATAAGGGCGGTAAATTAAGAACCTGCCTCGTTCCAGATTCGAAAACGGGCGCGCCCGGCGGCTTTGGCTTCGTACATGACCTTGTCCGCCTGATTGAGACTGACAGCTAGACCCGGCGGTGTGAGGAACGGCGCGATCCCTGCCGACATGGTGACGCCCAGTGATTGTACGCCATCAGTAAACTCGAACCCTTGGACCAGCCGTTCAGCGATTTTTTGAGTATGTTCAGGTTCGGCCCCGTCAAGGTAGATCACAAATTCTTCCCCGCCAAAGCGCGCCGCGATATCGTTGTCGCGCAGGTTAGCCCGCAGAAATTCTCCGACCGCTTCAAGAACGCGGTCGCCCACGTCGTGCCCGTAGGTGTCATTGATCCGTTTGAAATGATCCAGGTCCAGCAAGATGACTGTGCCCACTTCGCGTTCGGTGGCAGCCTCCATAAAGGCGCGGCGGTTGCCAAGGCCTGTTAACACATCGGTCATCGCTAGTTCGGTCAGTTTTTCCTGCATCTCATGGAGCCGCTGAATCATTCGCATCGCAAGCGCGAGAGAGGGCGCAATGAGGAATACCCCAACCAGACCGTAAATTGCGGCTTTTCCTGCAATGTTGTAACCGAAGCTGATTTCGATCAGGCCGGAGATGACGAGCACAGTCACCGTCATCACGGTTACTTTCCAAATGTAACCCCAAGTCGATTCTGGGGTTAACAGATACCAATAAAGCGCAACAGGTCGCATAGTTCACTCTCCCCTGATTATCATGCTTGGATACAGTGTCGCTCCTTGACATTTGGTTAATCACCCTTTGCAGAGCTGGTCGAAGCAGTATTAATGCGCCGTGCAAGTAAGCTTGTCGAATAGGCTCTCTGACGAAGAGACAAAGTGAGATACCGCTTGGTATGAGTAGCGTGGCTGGACCTGTCCCGTTTTAGTGCCGCTCCTTTGCTAGCATTTACTGCAACAAAGGAGATTGATTGTGAGGCCGAAGCCAAAGGAGAATTGACGTCCCACGAAGGTGCGCCAATGATAGAATACACTGGGCCGTTTATTCCGAACGCCCTAACGCGCCCTCACGATGTTCCACTGGATTTGTCGATACTGCAGAACTTCGGTGTTGGTGCGGCTGATAAGTACTTTGGATCAGAGTAAACCCGACCTCAGTTCAGTATCGGTTTGCAGACCAGCGTCTGGGCTCGGTCAAGCATGCGACTGACTGTGCGCAGGCTCAGACCAGCATCCTTGATCGCACCACAGTCAAAGACATCCATCAACGCTGCCATCGCGGGATCTCCGCATGCAAGTCCGCCGCGATCTCATCGGCCTCGTGTCCGTTGCGATACGCGCGACTGGCAACCTGCCCTTAAGCGGGGTGAGACGGACACGGCTTTCTTCAGCCAAATGATACATGCCCGTGGAGGAGTGCAGTCGCTCAAGATATCGAACCGAACGGATTTTGATCCGACGCATGTCAGCGTCATCGACGATGTCATACGAAAACACACGATCCTCCTCGGTCGTCAGGCCCGCCTCGATCTCGGCACGTTGCGTCTTCTCACGGATGGTCTTGAGGAAAGCTTTTAAGCGGGTCTCTACATCCCGCAGCTTGGGCAGGTCATCGTAGAAGGTTAGATCGTGAAACGGGATCTTGGATTGAGATTGGGTCATGTCGGTGTCCTTTCATAGCACGGGGATAACCCCCCGCGGCCGTCCGACGATCAATGGATGTCGGGCTATTAGAGATGAAAGGTTCCGGAACCTGTGGAACACTTAGGGAACAAACAAGCGAGCAACGCAAGCCCGCGGCAGCTAGGCGCCTATCGCACTGACATGATGAACTGAAGAAAGCTGCAAATCCAGTAAGTAACTGAAAACATTAAAAAACCACCAACCTCAGAAAGGCCGATGGTCATTTGATCTGTGCGGAGTGGTCAAAAAATACCCCATAATGGCCAAGTTATGCGGTGTCCCACATCACATAAGGAAAGAACCCGATTAGCCACACTTCGAATAGCCGCAGTCTGTACAGGTCATACACCCTTCAACCATGCGCAGCGTATACTGGCCGCAGCTGGAACAGGCGTTGCCTTTGGGCTTCATGTTCACCACTTCGGCATGGGGGTCAGATTTAAGCCCCATCCCCTCTCCGGCGAGGAACCCCGTCGA
>CALBVZ010000123.1 GCA_937969445.1 uncultured Octadecabacter sp.
GGCGCTGATCACAACCATGATGATTACGATCAGGTCATGGATATTCTGGATGTTTGGTTTGATTCCGGTTCCACCCACGCGTTTACCTTGCGCGATCGTGAAGATGGGTCCGACGATGGTTTGGCTGATCTATACCTTGAAGGTACCGATCAGCACCGTGGTTGGTTCCATTCCTCCATGTTACAGGGCTGTGGCACGATGGGCCGTGCGCCGTACCGCGGGGTACTGACCCACGGGTTCACGCTGGATGAGAAGGGCATGAAGATGTCCAAATCCATCGGCAACACGATCGTTCCTGAAAAGATCGTGCAGCAATACGGCGCGGATATCTTGCGTCTTTGGGTGGCGCAGGTGGATTTCACCAATGACCAACGGATCGGCGATGAGATCCTGAAAGGCGTGGCGGACAGTTATCGTCGTCTGCGCAATACGCTGCGCTATATGCTGGGATCATTGGGTGATTTTGACCCTGCCAAGGCTGTGGCGCGCGATGATATGCCTGAGCTTGAACAGCTGATCCTACATAAACTGGCAGTGCTGGATGGCGTCGTGCGTGAAGGCTATGCCAAGTACGACTTCCAAGGGGTATTCCGCGCGATCTTTGAATTCGCCACGCTGGACCTGTCATCGTTTTACTTCGATATTCGCAAGGATGCGCTGTATTGTGATGGGGATACCGAACGCCGTTTGGCTGCGTTGACGGTTCTGGATGCATTGTATGCGCGCCTGACCACATGGCTGGCCCCGATCCTGACCTTCACGATGGAAGAGGTCTGGTTGGAGCGCAACGGCGACGACACATCTGTGCATCTGGTCGATTTCCCTGACACACCTGCTGAATGGCGTGATGATGAACTTGCGGCACGCTCTGAAGTGGTTCGTTCCGTGCGTCGCGTTGTGACGGGTGCGTTGGAAGAACAGCGCACGGCTAAGGTGATTGGCTCATCGCTTGAGGCGGCGCCGACGGTGTATCTGAGTGTTGAGTTGGCGAAAGTTGTAACCAATCCAGATACTTTTGCGGATCTGTGCATTACCAGCCAGATCACAATTGTTGAAGGCGACGCGCCTGATGGCGCGTTCACGTTGGAAGATGTTGAAGGCGTGGGCGTTGTGTTCGCCATGTCGGACGGTGCAAAGTGCGAGCGTTGTTGGAAAATCCTACCAGACGTTGGTAAGCACAGCTTTGAGGGTGTTTGCGCCCGTTGCGATAGCGCTCTGAGCTAAACGACGAGGACGTGGCCGAAATCCGAAGGATTTCGGCCACCCCGCCCGCCGCAGGCGCACATGCTTGTGCATGTTTCGGATTGCTCCGCACCATTAAGCGGGCCAAGGTTAGGCATGCCCAATCTTACCATCCCCACCCAATTCGGCCCCTTAACGCTTCATGAAGAAGATGGCGCGATTGTGCGTGTTGAGTGGGACGGAGATGGGCGCGATGAAACCGCCCTTTTATCTGAGGCGGCACGCCAATTGCGGGCTTATGTTGCCGGCGAGCTTGAAGCATTTGACCTGCCGTTGCGGGTTGTAGGCTCGGATTTTCAACGCGCTGTTTGTGATCAAATGTCTGCCATTCCGTTTGGGGACACCGTTACCTACGGAGATATCGCCAAGGCGCTTGGACAATCGGCACAGGCTGTCGGGTCCGCCTGTGGCGGCAATCCGATACCCGTCATTATTCCGTGCCATCGCGTGATGGGCGCGAAAGGTTTGACAGGGTTTTCTGGCAAGGGTGGTGTTGAGACGAAAGTCGCGTTGCTGCGCCATGAAGGTGCGGGCGGGTTTCTGATCTAGCTCCAAAAGATGAGTATTTAAGAGCCAAAGAAAACAGGGGGCTTAACCGTCCGGACCATGCAGTACTTGTTGCACAGCACCTGCAGTAAGCAAATATGCCGACGAAATCATCAAGCCCCAGAAAACGGCGGCGGCGGGTTCAAAGCCTTCCCAAGCTGCCAATCCGGCAAAGGCTGTCCACGCTAAGGCCATCGGTAGCGAGATCGCGCGCCAGCGTTTGGTGCGCACTGGATGGATGAATTTTATCGGCAGGAACATCGCGACCGCAAGAACCGCGACGAGAACCAGACAGGCCCACCACGGTGGGGACAATGCGAACAGCACAAGGATCAGCATGTTCCAACATCCCGGAAACCCCGAGAAGGAATTGTCTTTTGTTTTCATGCGCGTGTCGCAGAAATATAACGCGGATCCGAAGGTTATCACGATGATTGCGACCCAGCCTGACCAGCCATCCATCAAGCCCGATGCATAAAGCGCATAAGCCGGGATGAAGACGTAGGTGAGGTAGTCGATGATCAGATCAAGCAGCACACCGTCAAACTGTGGCGCATATTTCTTGACGTTGTAGTGGCGGGCCAGCGGCCCATCAATTCCATCCACCGCAAAGGCAACGATGAGCCAAACGAACATCATCGCCCAGTCTTTCTGAATGGCTTGAAGCATGGCGAGCATGGCGAAGACGGCACCTGTCGCGGTCAAAAAATGGACGGCGAGGGCTTTTGCTTGTGCATTCATCAGGCTGTCATGGCGTAACTCGCGCATTAGGGCAAGTGAGCTTACTTGTCTGCCTCGTTTTGGGACCTTGGATGGGCCGCGTCGTAAACTTCCATCAAGCGCGCTGTATCGACGGCGGTATAGGCTTGTGTCGTTGAAAGCGATGCGTGTCCAAGGAGTTCTTGAATGGAACGCAAGTCGCCGCCTGCGTTAAGCAGATGAGTCGCAAAGCTGTGGCGCAACGCGTGGGGCGTTGCCGTCGCAGGTAGACCCAATTGCATGCGTGATTGCGCCATGACCGATTGGATCGCTTTGGGGTAGAGCGGGCCACCACGGGCACCGCGAAAGATCGGGGCGTCAGGTTCCATCGGGTGGGGGCAGGTGTCTAGGTAGGCATTCACGGCGGCGCGCGCGGCTGGGATAACGGGCACGAGCCGTTCTTTGCCGCCTTTACCGATGATACGCAGGGTTGCAGGTAGGGGGACATCTTTTGCGGTCAGGCCAAGGGCCTCGGATATCCGCAATCCGCAGCCATATAGAAGGGTGACAACGGCAACATCACGCGCCGCGATCCATGGTTCGCGTGCTTGCACCTCGACAGTGTCGATCATCGCGCGGGCGGCATCGACGGCTAACGGACGGGGAAGCTTCTTTTGAAACTTGGGGGACCGCGTGGACAACACCGCCGTTGGTTCAAACCCCTCACGGTCGGCAAGCCAGCGGTAGAAGGATTTCACGGCGGACAGGCTACGCGCCAAAGATCGTGCGGCAACGCCGCGTGCACGCTCGGATGCCATCCAAGCCCGCATATCGCTGACAGTGATGCGCGAAATCGGGCCAAGGCCCTGCGCTTCACCGTGGTATTGCGTCATGAAGTTAAGGAACCCCAAAAGGTCCGTCTGATAGGCC
>CALBVZ010000124.1 GCA_937969445.1 uncultured Octadecabacter sp.
TACGCGAACTATCAGCCGATCTTCTTGATCGACCAGATGATTTCGATTTGTGAATTTGAGGGCATCCCATACCAGATGACCCCTGACCTGATTGATCGCGCATGGGCGAATATGTTCGTAAAAGAAAGTAAGATCGTCCACTAAAACCTGCGAAGGGCGGCGGAGGGGACCAGTCTCCCCTCCTGCGGACTCCCTGCGGGTAACGGAACAAAAGCAAGATTGATCTCAGTGGCACGAAACACGCCGAGCTAGATGTCGCGCCAATTTCGTTGGCCGCATGTCTTAAGCAATAAGTAAACCTGCCTCGACGAGATTGGGGCGGTACTTAGGGCCAATCGGAATTACGTTGCCACAAGGTAGCTCAACAACGTAGCGCCCGTCAGATTGCTTGACGCATGAAATCGCTGCTTCCGAGACCCAATGCGAACGGTGGACCCAATGCCCTGGCTCGACGTCGATTTCAGCAACGGCATCACGCAATCGCATTAACAACCGATGCTCGGAACCGTCCGCCATGATCACGCGAACGTGATGATTGTCTGAGTAGACCCTCGCCACTCGTGCGGTTTTTTCTACCGAAAGACGGTCCAACAATCGATCACGGGCAGGCGCAGATGGTTGCGACATGGCAGAATCTCGAACAACGCGACGGAACGCAATCACCCCGGCAGCAACCCCAAGCACGACGCCCATGCCAGACCAAACATCCATCACCAAATACGCATCAGGCCCACCAACAACCCAATTCAAAGCGGCGATCATTGGCGCGAAGACAACCGACAGAGATACTGCGACAGCAATGTCTTCGCAGGTTTCTGATTTTCCTTTGAGGGCAAGGCGCCAAGCAGTCCTAAAAAATATGGCGATTACGATCGCCGCAGCAATAAGAACGCTCCAATACGCGATCCGCCAAAGAAACGTATGTGAATCAAATGTGCCAAAGGGGCCAGCGAATGCGACAACGACAGATGTCAGCGCCCAACACATCCAAAGTGTTGGCGATACAACTTCTTTAACCATGGACCTGAAGCCAAGTCCGGTGGTGAACCAAAATCGCACGTTCCTCCCCCCAGAGCCCCGTTTCGATAGGAATCAATACTCTCTGAATACAAACTTTACACTGCTGAAGCACGAGCGAAAGTCCTAGACTGTGAGGCCTTCTGGCTCTGTCAATCCATTGGAACGGCAACAGGCCGTCAGTGTATTTGCCAAAAGGCATGCAATTGTCATCGGGCCAACACCACCTGGTACGGGTGTGATCGCACCGGCGACGTTTGATGCAGACCCAAATTGGACATCCCCCAAGAGTTTTGACTTACCCGGTTTTTCTGGGTGTGGAATGCGCGTGATGCCAACGTCAATAACCGTGGCGCCTGGTTTCACCCAATCGCCCTGCACCATTTCCGCGCGCCCTACAGCTGCCACCAGAATATCAGCGCGACCGCAAACTTCGGCCAAATCTTTGGTGCGCGAATGTGCGATCGTGACGGTGCAATTTTCCTGCAAAAGCAGCTGTGCCATAGGTTTGCCAAACAGATTAGAACGACCAACGACAACTGCATTCATCCCTGACATGTTGCCCAACTGATCACGTAACAACATCAAACATCCTAGTGGCGTACAGGACACAAGGCCTGTTTCACCGCTTGCCAAAAGACCAGCATTTGCAACGCTCAGCCCGTCGACATCTTTGTTCGGGTCAATGCGTGCCACAACGCGGCGTTCATTCAAATGATCAGGAACGGGGAATTGGCATAAGATGCCGTGCACCTTCGGATCCGCATTCAATTTGTCGATAACGTCAAACAAAGCTTCCTCGGAAACATCCGCTGGAAGCTTGTGTTCAAACGACGCCATCCCGACTTCGACTGTCTGGCGATGTTTAGCAGCAACGTAAACTTCGCTTGCAGGATCTTCACCGACCAACACAACAGCAAGACCAGGCGTGATGCCGTGCTCTTCCTTCAGCATCGCCACATGTTCGGCCACTTGGCCACGCACCTTGGCTGCAAAGGCTTTTCCGTCAATCACTGTCGCTGTCATCGCTAATCCTCAAACTCTGATCAAAATGTCGTCCCCGAAACGGGAGGGTGGGCGGGGCGCCTTTGGCGAATGCCAAACAGCGACGTCCCGCCCGTTGTTTTAGAACAATCCTTCGATTTGGCCATCATCATTCAAATGGATGTTCTCAGCAGATGGAACACGCGGCAAACCAGGCATCGTCATAATCTCACCGCAGACAGCGACGATGAAGCCGGCCCCCGCGGACAGCCGCACTTCACGCACAGGCACGGAATGCCCTGTTGGTGCGCCTCGCAATGTCGGATCAGTCGAGAAAGAGTACTGCGTTTTGGCCATACAAACCGGCAAATCGCCATAACCTTGATCTTCCCACAGCTTCAGCTGATCGCGGATCTTTTGATCCATCAGTGCTTCGTCGGCGCGGTAGATGCGTTTCGCGATCGTCTGGATCTTTTCGGCCAACGGCATTTCATCGCGGTAAAGCGGCGCGAACTGGCTGACGCCACTGTCGGCAATTTCTGCCACACGTGTTGCCAATGCTTCGGAGCCTTTGGACCCATGCTCCCAGTGTTGGGACAGGATCGCTTCGGACCCTTGTGTCGCCACATAGTCCTTAACCGCCTGCACCTCGGCATCCGTATCCGTGACGAAGTGGTTGATCGCAACGACCACCGGAACGCCAAAGGATTTCAAGTTGCCGATGTGACGGCCAAGGTTTGCGCAACCTTCATTCACCGCATCAACGTTCTCCGCGCCAAGATCACCCTTTGCAACGCCACCGTTCATCTTCATCGCGCGCACTGTGGCAACCAGCACCACACAATCAGGGCTGAGGCCTGCTTTGCGGCACTTGATGTTCATGAACTTTTCAGCGCCCAAGTCGGCCCCAAAACCAGCCTCTGTCACAACGTAATCCGCAATCTTCAGCGCAGTCGTCGTCGCAATAACTGAGTTACAACCGTGCGCGATGTTGGCAAACGGGCCGCCATGCACGAACGCAGGGTTGTTTTCCAACGTCTGCACAAGGTTCGGCTGCATTGCATCCTTCAACAGCACCGTCATCGCCCCATCGGCCTTAATGTCGCGTGCAAATACAGGCGAGCGGTCACGGCGGTATGCCACGATCATGTCCCCCAGACGCTTTTCAAGGTCCTTCAGATCTTTCGCCAAGCACAAGATAGCCATAACCTCGGAGGCCACTGTGATGTCAAAACCGGCTTCACGTGGGAAACCGTTTGCTACGCCACCAAGGGAAGCCGTGATCTGGCGCAACGCGCGGTCGTTCATGTCAACGACACGACGCCAAACAACGCGGCGCACGTCGATTTCTAATGCGTTACCCCAGTAAATGTGGTTGTCGATCATCGCGGACAACAGGCTGTGCGCGGATGTGATCGCATGGAAATCGCCTGTGAAGTGCAGGTTCATGTCTTCCATCGGAACGATCTGTGCGTAGCCACCACCCGCAGCGCCGCCCTTCATGCCGAAGTTTGGCCCGAGGGATGCTTCGCGGATACAAACAGCGGCCTTCTTGCCGATGCGGTTCAGGCCATCACCCAAGCCGACAGTCGTGGTTGTCTTACCTTCGCCAGCGGGCGTCGGGTTAATCGCAGTCACCAAGATCAGCTTGCCGTTCTCATTCTGTTGAACGCCATTGATGAAGCCTTGGCTCACCTTTGCTTTGTCGTGGCCATACGGCAGCAGATCGTCGCTGCTGATACCCAGCTTCGCACCAATCTCTTGGATCGGTTTCTTGTTCGCTTCGCGTGCGATCTCGATGTCGGTCTTGTAACCCATTGTCTTCTCCAAGTTTAGGCGCGACTGCGTCTGAATCAATTGTGGCCCACACTAATCACGACCGCGCCAAAACTCAGGCTGCGATTACGACATTTCCACCGCCAGAATCGTCGGTGTCCAAACCACAAGGGGATGTATCAATGAAAACTCTCGATCCGACAATCGATCTCGTGAAATTCTTGAGGTCTTTTTCACGGAACACATAAATAACGCGGTTTTAGGTTGCCGTTATGGTGCCCAAATAGGCTGATCTGGAATATGTAGCGTCAGTGTGTCGCCAACCGCCACACTCCCTTCTGCCGCAACCCACGCGCAAACACCACGTCGGGTTCTAGCGGCAGGTTTAAACATCTTTGCGGCATCCCCGTGATCGTTAGCCAGCGACTTAGCTGGAAATTGGCAGGGGCGGTTTTCCATATCAACCGTCACCGTGGCCCCGCTGGGCGCCTGCAAACGCGATGATGGTGGCACATGGGTGAAATCCGGAATGCCCTTAATTACCATCGTCGCACCGAGCCGCATCGGGTCAAGCGTATCAACCCCCATCTCTGCAGCGATCAAATCAATCTCTTCTTGGCTAACAATGCTCAACTGGCGCTCATTTTTGATCAGCGTCCCGTTGGTGTATTGCGATTTCACGCGACTACACGACGCTCGCGTTAATCCAGAGTGAAACGCGCCTGCCACCCCTTCAAACGTTAACTCAAGTGACGCACGCTGTGGCGACATCAGCTCGGCGCGATCATCTGTCATGACCGATCCTAGCCAGACGATTTCAGCAGTGTAATGGGTCGGCATCAATGCGGGCATGTCTGTCTCCTTTTGTTCGTGAAAATGGCGCAGCACCGCGCCACCCTCAACCCACTTCTTGTGACATGACGTTTCACCAGATTGGATATGTCAGCCTTTGCGCAAAACGAAAAACAGCCGATTGAACGCAAACAACACGCTGCCATCGTGTTCTTTTGGATATGCGTCCTCTAGCGCTGCGTCATATGCGGAAAGAAACGCGGCTTCGGCGTTCTGCGGTAGGTTTTCGACATAAGGACGCATCACCGTACTTTGCGTGAAATGGCGCACGGGGTGCCCCTGATCCACCGGCGCAAGGGATTGCAGGTATTCGCTTTCCCAAACGCTGACTTCTCCGGCACCCTGAAGCAGGCGCATATAGACCTTCGGTTCTGAAACAGGGGGCGTGAAATCATGCACGCCGGCAACTTCGCGTATCAAGGCGTGGCTGGGGGCCGCGTATTGGCGTGGCATTTGCACGGCGAGAACGCCGCTGGGTGCCAACTGCCCGATTAGATGCTTCAACAATGCAGGATGGTCTGGCAGCCAGTTCAGACAAGCATTGGAAAAGATCAGCGCTGGCGGCGTTTCTGGCGTCCAAGTCGCCACATCCCCCTGCACAAGCGCATCGTAGCCTTGCGCCTTAGCCAACATTGACGCTGATGCGTCGACGCCAATTAGCTTACCTTTCGCAAAGCGCTGGCGCAGAGCTGGGCCAACAGCTCCGTCCCCACACCCAAGGTCGACAACGTCCCCGTCGGGTAATGCACCAACCTGCGCCAGCAAATCCATTGCAGGGCGCAAACGAAGACCCCGAAAGCTGGCGTAGCTTTCGGGGTCCCAGTCGTTTTTGTTCTCAGTTACCAACTAAGTGGTCTCTGGATTTAAGTCGCCCTTTGGCTTGCGCGGCTTGGTCTTTGGAACCGCCGTCGCCGAGCTGCCAGAGGTTGGCGGAATATCCAAACCATCGTCTTCGTCGTCGCGGTTCAATGTCTCACCCGCCATAACGCGCTTAATCTCAGCACCTGTCAGGGTTTCGTATTCCAACAAACCTTGCGCCAAACGTTCAAACTCTTCGTTCTTCTCCGTCAGGATTTCCATCGCCTTCTGGAAGCCCTGTTCAATAAACGCCTTAACTTCGTCTTCAATTACACCTTTGGTATCGGCGGAAACCGAGAACCCGGCAGTGTTACCTTGATACCCTTCATGGGCCTCAGCGTAGTCGATGTTGCCGACTTTGTCAGACATGCCCCAACGCATGATCATCGCGCGCGCCAACTGGCTGGCTTGCTGGATGTCACCGGCAGGTCCGTTGGACACTTGGTCTTCACCGTATTTGATCACTTCGGCAGCCTTACCCGCCATCGTCATCGCAAGACGTTGATGGCATTCGTCGCGGAACATATTCAGACGGTCCATTTCTGGCAGGCTCATCACCATGCCCAATGCACCACCGCGCGGAATGATAGTTGCCTTATAGACCGGGTCACATTTTGGAAGCGTTATACCGACAACCGCGTGGCCAGCCTCATGGTAAGCCGTCATTTCCTTTTGCGCGTCCGTCATGATCATTGAGCGGCGCTCGGCCCCCATCATGATCTTGTCTTTCGCAGCTTCAAAATCGGCCATCGCAACAAAGCGTCGTCCAACACGCGCAGCCGTCAGCGCAGCCTCGTTCACAAGGTTCGCAAGGTCCGCACCGGAAAACCCAGGAGAGCCACGGGCAATAATGCGCAGATCAACGTCTGGACCAAGCGGCACCTTTCGCGCATGCACGCCAAGGATCTTCTCGCGGCCTTTGATGTCTGGGTTGCCCACGGTCACGTTGCGGTCAAAACGACCAGGACGCAGCAACGCTGGGTCCAACACGTCTTTACGGTTGGTCGCGGCCAGAATGATGACGCCTTCGTTGGATTCAAAGCCATCCATTTCAACCAGAAGCTGGTTCAATGTTTGCTCACGTTCGTCGTTGCCGCCGCCCATGCCGACGCCACGGGCACGGCCAACGGCGTCAATCTCATCGATAAAGATGATGCAGGGCGCGTTCTTTTTGGCCTGCTCGAACATGTCGCGCACACGGGATGCACCGACGCCAACGAACATTTCGACAAAGTCGGAACCGGAAATCGTAAAGAACGGCACACCCGCCTCACCCGCAATAGCGCGCGCCAGCAGCGTTTTACCAGTACCCGGAGGACCGACAAGCAGCGCGCCTTTTGGAATTTTACCACCAAGGCGGGAGAACTTCTGCGGGTTGCGCAGGAATTCAACGATCTCTTCCAGCTCTTCCTTGGCTTCATCAATGCCCGCCACGTCATCAAACGTCACGCGACCTTCTTTTTCGGTCAACATCTTGGCCTTGGATTTCCCAAAGCCCATCGCGCCACCTTTACCGCCGCCTTGCATGCGGTTCATGAAATAAATCCACACACCGATCAGCAGCAGGAACGGCAATAGACCGACAAGGAATGTCGTCAGGCCAGATTGCTCTTGGGATTCAGCGGTCAGCGGGACGCCGTTGGAAATCAACAGGTCCGTCACTTCCGCATCTTCCGGCAGAATTGCGAAATAGGTGCGGTTGTCGGACCCACGGTAGCGGATGGTTTCACCGTCGATATTGGCTTCCGCGACTGCGCCAGCCTCAACAGCCTGTACGAATTCGGAATACATCTTCTCGTTGCTGGCCTGTGTGCTTGTTCCGTTTCCGAACAGGTTGAACAGCGAAATAACCAGAACGAAAAGAACGACCCAGAAGGCCAGATTGCGTGCGTTGCCCAAAGCGCGAGACTCCTTTGAAAAGCTTTTGGCCCTCAAACCACAGATTTGGGGGCCACGTCCATAAGATAGAGCCTAAAAAGCCGAGTTCAACGGGAAA
>CALBVZ010000125.1 GCA_937969445.1 uncultured Octadecabacter sp.
CCCTCGCGCAATCGCACGGAATTGATGTTCCAGGTGGCAAGCGTAAATGACATGAAATTCTCCTGATTTTTCGGGACTCTAACTGGCCGCAGGCTGCTTTGCCAGCCACTGCGACACCCGATCTAATCCTTCTTTAAGAACTTGCGGGTAACATGCAAATCCGATCCGAACATAACCCTCAACGCCCAGCGCCGATCCCGGTGTAAACATCACACCCGTGTCCTTTAACAACGCAACACATTGATCATACGACGAAATATCCAAATTAAGCGCCACAAACGCCGTAGTCCCCGCATTCGGCTTTACATACCGCGCCTTGGGCTCGCCCTGCACCCATGCATCCAGCATAGCAAGGTTCCCGCGCGTAATCTCATGTGAGCGTTCTAAAATCACATCTTTGACCTCTAACGCCATCGCCGCGAAATAATCGTCAACCATACCAACACTGATCGTCGTGTAATCGCGGTGAACCTCGCAGGCATCCAACAGGCTCTCTGGCCCAACAATCCAGCCCAATCGAAGCCCCGCCAAAGAAAACGCCTTAGACGTAGAACCCGTTGAAATTCCTTTGTCGTAGACATCAACAATCGACGGAACTGGATCGCCTTGCTCTGTCCCACGATACACCTCATCACACAGAACCCAAGCGCCGACAGACCGCGCGATCTCGGCAACCCGTTCCAATCCTCGGCGCTCAATCAATGCACCGGTCGGGTTGTTCGGGTTCGTCAATGCAATAACCTTCGTGGCGGGCGTTACCGCCGCCGCGACTGCATCCCAATCCGGCAACCAGCCCCCCGCCTCATTCAATGCAACTTCGGTTACATCGGCTCCTAAAGATCGCGGAATTGCGGTGTGCTGCTGATACGTCGGCGTTACAGCCACCACATGGTCACCAGCGTCAACAAGCGACTGATAGACCATGTGATTTGCACCAATTGTTCCGTGTGTAATCAATACGTTCTCGGCACCCTGGCCCGCAAACATCCCAGCCACCAACCCGCGCAATCTGGTTGACCCCCGAATCTCGCCATAGGTCATCTGCATCGCAGCCAACTCGCTCGGCATCTGCTGCGTGGTCCCAGCCATTTGCATCAACTCCGAAAGCGTCAATGACGCCACACAGGTCTCTGCCAAGTTTAGCTCACACTTGGTTTCCCAAGCATTCATCCACTGCTCAACACCAAACGGTTCTATTTGCATTGCCATGTCTCCTTTGTTGCCATTGGTACAGGCCCAAAAATATTGGTCCATCCCTACTTCACATTTGCTTTTGTTTCTCAAATATCCCGGGGAGTCCGAAGGACGGGGCAGCGCCCCTCTTTCATTAACTTTGAAACAAAAAAACCCCGACCAAAAGGCCGGGGTAAGTCCAACAGGGAGAAAGTGAAGAAAACCCTGTCTTAGGGAACTTCTTCTGGCTAGCCCGCATCAGCGGACCAAGCCTTGATCTGCATCAAGCAACGAGTCGATAGCCGCCGCTTTCCGTAACCAACAAACGCGCATTGCTGGGGTCAGGTTCAATTTTTTGGCGCAGGCGATAAATATGCGTCTCAAGCGTGTGCGTTGTAACACCCGCATTATAACCCCAAACCTCATGGAGCAGCACATCACGTGCCACGACGCCTTCGGTCGCGCGGTAAAGGAATTTAAGAATATTCGTCTCTTTTTCGGTCAAACGAATTTTCTTCTCTTCTTCAGTGACCAGCATCTTTTGCGCAGGCTGAAACGTATACGGCCCAAGCGTAAAGACAGCGTCCTCTGATTGCTCATGCGTCCGCAGCTGGGCGCGGATACGGGCCAGAAGCACAGGAAACTTGAACGGTTTTGTTACGTAATCATTGGCGCCTGCATCAAGTCCAAGGATCGTATCGCTATCCCCGTCATGGCCCGTCAGCATCACGATCGGACATTTCACGCCTTGCTTGCGCATCAAACGACACAGCTCTCGGCCATCCGTATCGGGAAGTCCGACATCCAAAATCACCAGATCATAAAGCCCTTCTTTGGCTTTCGTCATCGCTTCGGCGCCATTACCCGCTTCAAAGACATCAAAGTCTTCTGTCATAAGCAGTTGCTCACCAAGCGCCTCGCGCAGATCCTCGTCATCGTCGACGAGCAGAATTTTCTTGAGTTGTGCCATTACTGGTATCTCCTTCGTTGTACATTAGATGTGTTGAGATACGATTTCACACAAGTTTTATGGCAGCTTCTCACGCCGACGTGTCGTTAGCGGGGTATTTGTTTCAATTTCCAACCGATACAGGTATCGGATAGGGGTAATCAGAGGCCAATTATGACATTCCCGACCGCCGCTTTGATACCGACTCTGACAGAACGTCTCGCCCGCGCGCGCGCCGATCTGGGAATGGGTGTGCCGGTTGTGGTCTGTGATGGCGATCACGCCGTGATGGTTTTGGCTGCCGAAACCCTGACCGAGCAGCGATTGGCCACGTTGAAAGGGATGGATCCAGTTCTCACGATCACCGCGCAC
The DNA here is from genome assembly GCA_937969445.1 of uncultured Octadecabacter sp. Taxonomy (GTDB): domain Bacteria; phylum Pseudomonadota; class Alphaproteobacteria; order Rhodobacterales; family Rhodobacteraceae; genus Octadecabacter. Next base: position 2,495 of record CALBVZ010000125.1, read on the forward strand.
CGTGCCGCGACCCTCAAAGTGCCTGCTTACGATGGTGATATTGTACGCGTTGCCTTGCCCAGTGATGTCGATTTGCGTTGGATTCGGGCCATGGCTGATCCGGCGGATGACCTAAGCAACCCAATGAAAGGCCCGTTCAAACCCGCACGTGAGGGTCAAACTAACGTTCACCGTGCAGGGATCGCGCTCACCAAAGCTGCGCGGCTATTGCCGGCTTGCGTCGTTGCCCCCCTTGATGATGGCACCGCGTTTGCAACCACGCACGACCTCACCCGACTTGACGTGAAAACCGCGCTCGACACTGATCTCACACCTTTAGACCCAGTTATTTCCGCACGCTTGCCGCTTGATGTGTCCGAAGCAGGACGTCTCCACATTTTCCGCCCTGAAGATGGCGCAGAAGAACATTACGCCATTGAGATTGGGAACCCCGACCGCGCTGCCCCTGTTTTGGCCCGATTACATTCGGCATGTTTTACTGGGGACGTGCTCGGCAGTCTCAAGTGCGACTGCGGCCCGCAACTGCGCGGTGCGATGGTGCAAATGGGGACCGAGGGTGCCGGTGTCCTGCTTTATCTCAACCAAGAAGGGCGCGGTATTGGCCTCGCCAACAAGATGCGCGCCTATTCGTTACAGAATCAGGGTTTCGATACCGTCGAAGCAAACCACCGCCTTGGTTTTGCCGACGATGAACGTGATTTCCGTATTGGCGCTGAGATTCTGCGCAAACTAGGGTTTTCGCAAGTTCGTCTTCTCACCAACAACCCAGAGAAAATCGCGAAGCTCGAAAGCTGCGGCTTAACCGTGACTGAGCGCGTGCCGCTCAAAGTTGGTGAAAACCGCCACAACCAAGCCTATCTCGCGACGAAGGCTAAGAAATCCGGCCACCTTCTTTAACGCGCGAACCGAAGTAACACGGCCCCGATGAGGGTTAGGAATGTTGATCCGACCTTAAACAGATCCAATCGCTCCCCCATAAAGAACACGCCGATGAACAGCGCAAATATGATGGATGTTTCGCGTAATGCCGTGACCAATGCGATTGGCGCCTGCATGAATCCCCAAACGACCAGCGCGTATGCACAATAAGATGCGCAGCCACCTACGATCAGCACAAATCGTCCTTCAGTCCACAGGCGTGACAGTGTCCCTGGTTTAGTGACCCGCATGAACGCCGCAAAAATCACAGCGTTACCGATGGCCGACCACCCGTAAAACCCAACACCAGTTCCTGCGACCCGCGCGCCCAACCCGTCCACCAGTGAATAACCAGCAATAAAACAGCCCGTCACCGCAGCTAACATCGCCGCTTTGGGGTTTCGCGTACCACCATGCCCGCGCACCAACCCAAGCGACAGCAATCCGGTGCCGATCAACACAATCGCCATAACCTCTTGCCAGCCAAGGATCACATTCAAGAACGACACCGACACCATCGCGACAATCAACGGGGCGATCCCGCGCGCGACGGGATAAACCTGTGTCAGATCGCCAATGCGATAAGAATTCAGCAAAAACACCTGATACCCAAAGTGCAGCACCAATGAGCCAAGCAAATACGGCCAGCACGCCAAATCCGGCATCGGGACGAACAACAGCCCGATGATGGCAAACGGCAAATGCCCAATAATCACGCCCGCCATGCTCAGGTGCTTGTCTGCCGCCCCTTTCGCAAGCGCATTCCAGCAGGCATGCAACAAAGCCGCCAAAAGCGTGGTTCCAATTACGATTGTCGGCATTCTGCTCCCCTTTGGCGCACATTAGGCGCAGCAAGGTGGCTTGAACAACCCGCGCGGTTCTGGTCAATCTCGCGGTATGAAACCCACTGATCTTGTCGTGACTCCGACCCATTTGCGGTTTTTGAAGCGCAAATTTCCTTGTTCTATCGGCAAGGGCGGTGTTCGCGACGATAAGAAAGAAGGGGACGGCGCAACCCCGCGCGGAACGCATAACCTTGTTGGCGTTCTGTATCGCCCTGACAGGATTGAAAAGCCAACCAATCGCGCAAAGCCAATTCATCCGCGTGATCTATGGTCCGATGATCCATCCCAACCTGACTATAATCAGCTGGTCCAAGCGCCCTATATATATAGCCACGAAAAATTGCGTCGTGCGGACCCTTTATATGACCTCGTCATTCTGACCGATTGGAACTGGCCGAACGCCGTAAAAGACCGCGGATCAGCGATTTTCATTCACCGCTGGCGCAAGCCCGGTCATCCGACAGAAGGTTGCATTGGCCTTAGACCTGCGGACCTAGCATGGATCGCACCACGCCTTTTGCCGGAAACACGCCTAATTGTACTTTAGCCCGCAGACGGCACACGATCCCCAAAGATCGCCGAGCCAACACGCACATGGGTCGCCCCAAGCGCCACAGCGGTTTCAAAATCGCCCGACATGCCCATCGACAGGCCCGTAAGCCCATTTCGCGCCGCGATTTCACCAAGCAGCGCGAAATGTTGCGCGGCCTCTTGATCAACCGGCGGAATACACATCAACCCGCGCACAGGCAGGTCCATCGCAATGGCTTCAGCCACAAATGCATCCGCATCCGCAGGCAAAACACCCGCCTTCTGCGGCTCCTCGCCGGTGTTCACCTGTATATAGAGATCAGGACACGCCCCCATTTCTTGCGCCAATCGCGCGAACGTCTTGGCGAGCTTTGGACGGTCCAGCGTGTGAATAGATTGCGCCAGTTCCATCGCCTGACGGGCTTTGTTGGTTTGCAACGGGCCGATAAGATGCAGCTCGATTCCCTCAAACTTCTCACGAAACGCTGGCCACTTACCTGCGGCCTCCTGCACTCGGTTTTCACCAAACACGCGGTGCCCTTGTTCAAGAATCGCTTGCACGCGCTCGTTCGGTTGTACCTTTGACACCGCAATAAGCTGGGTACTTCCCGCAGTGCGCTCTGCCTTCTCTTCTGCGGATATGATCCGGTCCTTTATATCTTGCAGGGCCATAGCAACCTCCTGATTACGTGGCGTGTTTTGTGTTTCACTTTGACATAGGCCGTTATTAAAGGGCTGTCATGGCCTGATTGCCGCATATGGGTGTGTGGCACGTCTGCATCATTTCCGTGGCAGGTCGGTTTTGAGTGGCCAATTTCCTTGAGTGTGCAAGGCTTTGGGCGCAAACACCCTGCAATGCTAGTTGAACTGGCATTCTCGAAGAATGCAAACACGAGGAATATCAAATGAAAAACGTACTTCTTACAACAGCACTCGTTGGCTTCGCCGGCGCAGCAGCTGCTGACGGCCACACAGGCATCTC
>CALBVZ010000126.1 GCA_937969445.1 uncultured Octadecabacter sp.
GAACGACGAAGGCCTGATCCGCTATTTGATGCGCCACTGGCACTCCACCCCGTTTGAAATGTGCGAGATCAAGCTGCACGTGAAGCTGCCGGTCTTTGTCGCGCGTCAGTGGATCCGCCACCGCACGGCCAACGTGAATGAGTACTCCGCGCGCTATTCCATCCTTGATCGCGAATTCTATATTCCCCGCGTCGAAGACCTTGCCGCGCAGTCCGTCATCAACAACCAAGGCCGCGGCGAAGCCCTAACGGGGGAGGCCGCCGAGCAAGTGCTGCGCTACCTCAAGGACGACAGCAACCGCGCCTATGACCACTATGAGGACATGATTTCCGAGGAAGACGGCAAGCAAGGGCTGGCCCGCGAATTGGCCCGCATGAACCTTCCAGCCAACATCTACACGCAGTGGTACTGGAAAGTGGACCTGCACAACCTGTTCCACTTCCTGCGCCTGCGCGCGGACAGCCACGCCCAAATGGAAATCCGCGTCTATGCGGACGCAATCTGCGAAATCGTAAAGGACTGGGTGCCCGCCGCCTACGGCGCGTTCGAGGACTACCGCTTGGGTGGAGCGACGCTGTCCGGCAAAGCGATTGAGTGCATCCGCAAGATGGTCGCTGGTGAAGAAGTCACGCAAGAAACGTCCGGCATGAGCAAAGGCGAGTGGCGTGAGTTTATGGGAGTTGTTGAGGGTTGAAAGTTCTTCTGGCTAAAGGAACAAGTGAAAATAGGCGGTTCCGAAAGCCGGAAACTGCGCTGAATTGGATAGAAGCTGAATTAGATTTTTGGGCTTGGCTCGATAATGCGCGGCCCAATGAAGTAAGTAACTTTATCGAAACTTATCGAAGAGTTCTTAAGAACGCCAAAATTCGCATAGATGAGGCAATTCGGAACGATCCAACCGCTGCTGAAGAAGAAACGGTGCATTCGCTACAGTCGATTTCAAACGCGGTAGAAGAAGGCACATACGTCGTAAGCTCAAGCCCAATAGCCAAGTTCATTGAACTGCGAAAAGAGACCGGGTTAATCATTGCTGCGTACATATTGGTTTTAGAATGTTCATCACCCAACTACGCTAAATTGAGTTTCAATAGATCAAGCGTTAAGGCGTTCATCGACCATTCAAATTTTCACGACGGCTTACATGCCAAATCTGTAGAAAGCACATCCAATAGTTTGGCATCACTTTCAGCAAAATTAGATGCTTCCATTGGGCTAGCCGAAAATGCTGTTTCAGAATTCCAAAGCCAAATTCGACGAAATGAAACCCGCTCTAAGAGAAGCTCCACGACATTGGCTCGCTTCATCCGACGGAAGAGAAGTTCGTTTTCTGGAGAGACGAAGGATCTCAGACAAAAGTTTGACGAGAAACTAGAAGAAGTTTCGAGCGCTACAGCCAAAGAGATTGATCAATTCAAAGAGTTTTATGAGGATAAAATAGCCCTCTTAGAACCTGTCGCTTACTGGGACAAGAAGAGAAAAAATCATAGGAATTCGGCTATCGGGTTGGCCTTGGCGTTCATCTGTTACTCAGCGACTTTGGTTAATATAGCGCAGTCTGGAGTCTCTAAGTTAGAGCTGCAGGGGCTGGAGTTACTATCGGTTTGGAAACAAGTCGGGTTAGAAGGAATAGCTGCGCTTACCTTCGTTGTAGCGTTAGGTCTTATCGGGTCTAGAATTCTTTACCGTCTTTTTTCCAGTCAATTACACTTATGGAATGACGCCGCGGAGCGGGTAACAATGATAAAGACCTACCTAGCCTTCGCTAAACGGGACCATGCGAAAGAGGAGCATATGCAGTTTCTTATTCAGCGGCTCTTTGCGCCGGCATCCGATGGAGTTGTTAAAGATGAGTTTGGCAGTTTAGGCCCAGCTGATTGGATATCTTCGAAGGCAAGTCGATGAATTTGTTAGCAGTCCAACCCCAACTTTGAAAGCCTCACACATTTATCCTCAAATGCCTCCCCACCTGTTCCGACTGCAAAAAGCGCTCAAGGCGGCCTTACGAGCAGCGTTTGCACCCGCAGCACGAAAAGGTCAGTGATTCTGTCCTTCGGGCGGCCTAAACGGCGAAAAATACGGGGCCAATTCCAATGAATCCTGACGCAAAGTCAGGCGAATTGAGGCCTGATTTTACAAATTTCACCTTATTTTCGACAAATTCGAAACATTTGTGACGTTCGCGTGTGATGCCGCAATCCATTGGATTCAATTAGAAGTTTCCGTAGATTCGCGAGAATCCAAAATAGTTAACGATCCGTCAATATATGTGACGCCACGTGACTCGGGGAAACGCCCAAAACTGTTCCCGCTGCAGCTGCACACCGCATCCCTTAAATTGAGGTTATCGAAACATCGAGGGGGCTCGAAAAATGAATACTTTAAACTCTGCACAAGCTGCCAAGCATGCATTTCCACCAATCCGCGTTGATCTGTTAGATCGTCTGCTGGATGAGGCGGGTAAAATGAACAAAGAAGACGAGATCAAGAAGCCTAAGTACTTCAGCTGGTTGCGCAAATGAACGGATACCGCACCGAGAATGCGTTGATGATCTGCGATCGCTTTCACCTTGTGGCGGGCGTATCGCTGCCATGAAAAACCTCACATTGATGACACGCGGTAACGCCTGCACAACCCGTGCGGGCGTTGTTGTTTTTAAAGAGCCCCTGTTTTCAAGCCGTCTGGTATCTGTTGCACAGCAAGGCTACCTTCGCGCCGATAATGAGCCCCGATAGAAAGCCCCTCACATGATCCTTTATGGCCTCCCGACCTGTTCTGACTGCAACCGTGCGCGCAAGGTTTTGGAGGAGGCGGGTCTTAACGTCGCCTTTCGTGATGTCCGTGCTGAGCCGATGTCCGAAGGTGAGTGGGCTGGATTGCTGGCTGAGTTTGGCGACAACCTCGTGGATCGCAAATCTCTCGCATTTCGCAATCTCAACGCGTGGATGAAAGAATCCGAGGCCGATGCGCAATTGGCCGACACACCAGCCGTCATGGCACGCCCTGTAATTACAGATGGCACGAAATTCACGCTGGGGTGGGATGAAACGGTGAAGGGCGAGTGGCTGTAGAACGGGGAACCCTTGATGGACTCTCCCCTGACGTGCAACGGCGTCAATGGCTAGATATACGGCATGGAAAAGACATCACAAACAGCCACTCCGTCCCCAATTTTTCCGCTCACGCCACAACAGGTGCGTGCGCTTCTGGGGAAATTAATCGAGAAACAACAACTAGAGCAGTGACATTCCTGCCCATGATCGACAGTATCCGCGCAACCATTTGCGGAGCCTGACACATGCGCTTTTTCTCTCTCAAATCTTGTGACACGTGTCGTAAGGCGCTGAAATCGCTGTCTGGTCACGATGTAACCATCATCGATGTGCGCAGCGATGGCGTAAACCCAGCGGATCAAGCGGCGATGATTGTGGCGTTTGGGGCAGGGGTGTTGAACACCCGCTCAACCACGTGGCGCAATTTGCCCGAGGACGAGCGCGCAAAAGACCCTGCAGAGTTGCTCGCGCAGTATCCAACGCTTATGAAACGACCAGTGATTGAATTGGACGGTGCGTGGTATCAGGGATGGACCCCAGCCACAAAAGCCGCTGTAGGAGTAGAATAATGCGCAACGCAGCCGCCATTTTGGGCATCATCGCAGGCATCATGGGCATCTTTATCGGGCTTTTCGGCTGGGGCATGGTTGCGTTGACCACTGAGGTCCCAGAGGCCAGTGAATGGCTCACGTTGGAAAATCCGAAGTTCATCCAGTTCGCCAGTTTTTTAGCGCCAATGTTGTGCATCGCGGGGGGTGCAATGGCCAAAGCGCGTGCGCTTTGGGGTGGGATTGCATTGTTGATCGGCTGTGCGTTATTTTTGGCAGCGTTCGGGTTTAACGGTTGGACGATGTTCCCGATCGGCTTCGCCGGCTTGGGCGGTATCTTAGCGATAGCCGCTGGCAAGCCGGACGAAGAAAAAGCGCATTTCTAGCGGTTCTTAGCAAGAATGCGGTCTACCGACAGTGGCCCGGCGCCTTTTAGAACGAGCGTCACGAATACCACCATCCAGAACGCGCGTTGATCAAGGATCGCGCCGGTTGGCAAGCCGTCAAACCATTTTCCGAGGGTTTCTGTGTGCGCAATCCCGCCGTGGCCGTAGAGGTCTGTAAGGGACTGCACGGTGACGAAGCCAATCATGCCAAATGCTGCGAAACGGGTGAATAGACCGATCACGATCAGCAAGGGTAGGATGTATTCTGCCAAGGTTCCTGCCACGACGACGGCCCAATGAAAGATCGACATTTGCGAAATGTCATAGCCCACGGCCTCCATCGCTTTTGGGAAGATTTGCGCGTAGCCGCCTACGCCGGGTGAGAAGGGTGTGCCGTCCCACTTGGTGTTCGCTGAGTTCCAAAAGTAAAACAACAATGTCGCCGCAAAGACAAAACGGGCCAGTGTCGGCAGGATTTTGTCGGCTGATGCGTTCAAGGTGTTTGCGATGCGGTCATACAATGCGATCATGGTTCTTACTTTCAGGTATTTATGGAAATCAATGCGTTACGGGATAAGAGTAGGCCAAGTAGCGGGCCGAGGTCAAAGCCTGCGCCGCCACTTTGTAGGGCCTTTCCTAAGGGTGTGCCATTTATCAGCGCCGCTATGACTGCCGACTGTTCCGGTGTTAGTACATCAACAATCGGATCAAATTCGGGACGCGAAATCAGTGCCGGTTGCGCGACTTTGGCAATGTCGCCGCCATGTGTGTTCGCCCACCAGATCGAATGCAGCGGGTAGTTTGAGGGGATCAGATGCACGGACGGGGCGAAAGTGAACGTCACATTCGGAAGCGTGTCTGGCGCGATTTTGGCCAAGGCGTCGGGTTCAATTGGCCGAGCATCCGCTGCGTGATAACTGTGGCGCATCGCCAGTTCCAACCGCGCCACATCCGGCAAATAAGGGACTGATTGCGCAGGGCCAAAGCCCGCAAGAAATTCTGGCATCGCTTCACCGTAAAACATCATTACGGGTGACGTTGGCGGATGCGCACGCAGGTAAACCCCTGCCATCGCGCGGAAAAAATCGTTCCCGACCAGCTTGTTCACGACTGGAAATGCGGTTTCCAGCGCGTCAGTCAGGCTGACGGCCACGTTGTTGCGGTAAACGTCAAAGCGTTTTGTCGCGGGCACGCCGTCAGGGTTCTGCACACCGTTTGGTGCCTGTTTGGACGGGTCCAGCAATGCGGTGCGAAAATCGGTTTGCGTGGTGATCATGCGAAGACCGATAGTGCTTTGTCTGCGCGTTTGGTTTCCTCAACCAATACGGCCCATTCAGGAACATCCGTGTCCCATTCAATCAGCAAAGGTTTCGGGCCGGATTTGGCGAGCGTGTAGTCGAGTAACGCCCAAACAGGGTCCACAACTTCGGCACCATGGCTGTCGATCAGCAATGGCGCACCAGTTTCATCTTCGTCCTCATCATGGCCGCCAAGGTGAATTTCGCCAACAGAATCAAGAGGGTAGGCGTCAATGTAGCTTTGCGGTGAATAGTCGAGGTTTGTAGCAGAAACAAAGACGTTGTTCACATCTAGCAATAGGCCGCACCCCGTGCGGGCGACGATCTCGGCCAAAAAATCAGTCTCGGACATGTCGGATTCAGCAAACGCCAGATAGCTCGACGGGTTTTCGAGCAGCATTTGACGGCCAAGTGTCGATTGAACTTCGTCGATATGGTCCGCTACGCGTTTCACGGTCGCAGCCGTATACGGCAGTGGCAAAAGATCGTTCAGAAACGCGCTTTCGTGTGTGGACCACGCAAGGTGCTCGCTAAAGCTGGCGGGGTTTAGCCAGTCACATAAGGTTTTCAGCCGTGCGAGGTGGTCGGCATCTAGGCGGCCTTCGCCACCGATGCTCAGACCGACGCCATGGACGGAAAACGGGAATTTTTCGGAAAGATGGCGCAGCTGCGCAAGGGGACGGCCACCCATCCCCATATAGTTTTCAGCATGGATCTCGAGCCAGCCGACGGGGCCTGCGTCTTCCATGATGTCATTGAAATGTTGGGCTTTATATCCAACGCCGGGGGTGAAGGGCAGGGATGGTCTGGTAACGTCTAGCATATTGGCCTCCGGCAGTGGTGTGCGCCCAGCCTACACCAAAACTGGGAGGCTGGGCGCATTTTTCGTGAGGCAGCTTATGCTGGGATGTCACGGTCCAGTTCAGTCAGGGAGCCCATACGCTCAGGGGAGTCGCCCATGGCTTCGATTGTTGTGTCTTCACATGTACCAGCTGGAACGAATGTCCATGCGTTGCCTTGGTAATCAACTGTGGATGTACCGGCGCATGTTGTACCTGGGCCAGCCGCACAGTCGTTTTCGCCTGCAAGGGAGATGCCGTAGCACTTTTCGTTTTCTTGTGCGTGTGCAGTTGTGGACAGGCCAGCGATTGCAGTTGCGACAGATGCGGCGAGTACGAGGGAGTTTGTTGTCTTAGACATGGAGTAAATTCCTGTTGGTTGGTTACAAGTAGTAGCGCGCCGTGATTGGCGACTTCCTTACACTAGATCGCAGCAACCTTAACGATCCACTCACAGGAGCGTGCATCGCGTGTGCGTTATCTCATGTTAGACCGCAGATGCCTCTAAGTGATTGAAAATAAAAGATCCGACCGTTTTTTGCGGTCGGATCTGTAACACTAAATCAGTGTCAAATGTTACAAAAGATCAGGTGGAGTGGCTGATTTTGACAGTTCAGCCGTTATCGAATCCAAAGATGTTACAGAAGTTTGCTTTTCACCCAAGCGACGCACGGACACAGTGCGTTCCTCAACTTCACGCGCACCGCATGCTAGGATGATCGGAACTTTCCCAAGCGAGTGTTCGCGAACCTTGTAATTAATCTTTTCGTTGCGAATATCGGCCTCGGCGCGCACGCCTTGGGCGTTCAGCGCTGCGACCACTTCATGCACGTAATCATCCGCGTCCGAGATGATGGATGCGACAACGACCTGACGTGGCGCCAGCCAAAACGGCAGCTTGCCTGCATGTTCTTCGATCAGGATACCGATAAAGCGTTCGAATGAGCCGAGCGTTGCACGGTGCAACATGACCGGGATGTGCTTTTCGCCGTCCGCGCCAATGTAGGTCGCATCCAAACGATCTGGTAGGTTGCTATCGACCTGAAGCGTACCGCACTGCCAAGTTCGGCCAATCGCGTCCGTTAGCGTGAACTCAAGCTTCGGGCCGTAGAACGCGCCTTCACCTTCTAAAAGTTCATAATCGTAACCGGCTGCCTTACAGGCATCGCCAAGGGATTTCTCAAGCATGTCCCAAGTTTCATCAGAACCGATCCGCTTTTCAGGGCGGGTGGACAGTTTAATTGTCCAGTCGTTGAAACCGAGATCCGCATAGACCTTCGCGAGAAAAGCGATGAACTTCTTTGTTTCAGGCTCGATCTGATCTTCGGTACAGAAAATATGCCCGTCGTCTTGGGTAAAGCCACGCACACGCATGATGCCGTGCAAAGCGCCCGACGGCTCGTAGCGGTTACACGCGCCAAATTCAGCGATCCGCAATGGAAGGTCGCGGTAGGACTTCATGCCTTGGTTGAAGACCTGAACGTGGCATGGGCAGTTCATCGGCTTCAAAGCGTTGACGGCTTTCTCGCGGGCATGGTCTTCGTCGACTTCAACGATGAACATGTTTTCCTGATACTTGTCCCAGTGACCAGATGCTTCCCATAGTTTGCGGTCCACAACTTGCGGTGTGTTCACTTCTTCATAGCCGTCCTTGGTCTGCATGCGGCGCATGTAGTCCTGCAAGGTTGTGTAAACCTTCCAACCATTGGCGTGCCAGAACACCTGACCCGGGGCTTCTTCTTGCATGTGGAACAGGTTCATCTCGCGACCCAGCTTGCGGTGGTCACGTTTGGCGGCTTCTTCCAGCATATTCATGTGGGCCTTAAGCTGTTCCTTGTTCTGGAACGCGACACCGTAAATACGCTGCAACATGGCGCGGTCACTGTCGCCACGCCAATAGGCGCCCGCGATGGACATCAGTTTCCATGAATCGCCCGGCACTTGGCCAGTGTTCTGCAGGTGCGGCCCACGGCAAAGGTCCTGCCATTCGCCGTGCCAGTACATACGCAGGTCTTCGTTGCCCGGAATGCTTTCGATCAGCTCAACCTTATAGGGCTCACCTTTATCTTTATAATACTGGATCGCTACATCACGTTCCCAAACTTCGGTGCGGACGGCGTCACGCTTGTTGATGATTTCTTTCATCTTCTTCTCGATCACACCAAGGTCTTCAGGTGTGAACGGGTCTTTGCGATCAAAGTCATAGTACCAGCCGTCTTTGATCACAGGGCCGATTGTGACCTGTGTTTCAGGCCAAAGTTCCTGAACTGCACGCGCCATGATGTGTGCGAGGTCGTGACGGATCAGTTCCAGTGCAGGCTCTGCGTCTTTCATGGTGTTGATGGCGATGCTTGCGTCCGCATCAATCGGCCACTGCATATCCCAGTGTTCACCGTTCACGGTTGCGGAAATGGCCTTTTTTGCCAGCGATGACGCAATAGATGCGGCGACGTCTGCAGGGGTAACACCTGCATCGTATTCGCGTGAATTGCCGTCAGGAAATGTAAGGGAGATTTGGGCCATCTTTGGGCTCCTCGTCAGTTTGGCGCCTACAAAGCGCCCGGTTGCGGGTTATGTGTTCAGCAGTGAAATGGCGATTTTGGGCGCATGGGTCAAGGTCTGATTGCCGCGAACTGCGCAAGGTGACAGAGTAATGCCAAACAAATGGGGCAAGTCATGAGACATTTCGACGAGATTTTGGACATTGCAGCGGATCGCAAAGGCGGTCGCGGCGCGGTTTTGGATCGGATCGAATTGCCCAAGCCACGCGATGAAATTGCAGCCATTTCGGGGGATAGGTTTCTTGCATCCTTCGCCGAAGGCATTTTTCAAACAGGGCTGGCGTGGACTGTCGTGAAAAACAAATGGCCAGACATCTTGGAAGCGTTTCATGGCTTTGATGTTGGGCGTGTGGCGATGATGTCTGATGATTGGTTTTATGATCTGGTCGAGGACAAACGCGTCATTCGCAGCGCTCCGAAAATCCGCGCCATCCAAGAAAACGCCGTGATGATCCAAGAAGCAGAGGATTTCGGTGCCTTCATCGCGGATTGGCCTACGGATGATTTCGCGGGCCTCGTGTTATGGCTAAAGAAAAACGGGTCGCGACTGGGGGGATCAACGGGTGCTTATGCGCTCAGACGTCTTGGTGTTGATAGCTTTTTGTTGTCACGCGACGTGGTGGCACGATTGATCGCCGAAGGCGTAATCGACAAACCGCCAACATCACAAAAGGCAATGTCGGCGGTTCAAGAGGCGTTCAACACATGGGCGGAACAATCAGGGCGTAGCCTAACGGAAATCAGCCGCGTGTTGGGGCAAAGCATTGATGCGTAACGGTTAGGCGACAGCAAAAACCGCGTAGGCCATGATCAAGTTACAGACAAAACCAGCCGTAAAGATCAGCGGGCGCACGGGCATCAGTGCCAAGCCTGAGATCATGCCAATGGCATGCGCGATACGCAGCCAGAAGAATGCGATTGCGGTCCAATAGGTAAGGGCCGTGAAGCCGTCCAGACGGTCAATGATCAAAACCAGCACCGCAAATGGAAATGCTTGCTCCAATAGGTTCAAGTGCGCGCGGTGGGCGCGTCCGATCCATGCAGGTAGCAAATGCGGGTTGGTAATTCGCGAAAACCCATCCGGCGCGCCGTCAGGCATGTCTTCGGGTTTCATATTAGCTTGGCCGACAATTTGCGGAATCCAAAGTGACGCCGCGAGGATCATGAGGCAGGTTAGAATGCCGAGTTCTGTTGGGAAATCCATGAGTGTTACTCCTTACATGGCCATTTTGAGGGCATCGCCCGTTTCGAGATAAGATTTGAGGGATGCTGTGAGGCGGGCCCAACCTTCTGCGAAGCCTTCTTGGCCTGGTGCCATGTCGTAATGTTCGATCGTCAGCTGGCAGACTTCGCCTTGGGGTTCGATCAGGTAGACCATGTGGCTGGCGGGCGCGTCCGGTCCCATGAATTTAGGTTCAAACGTCATCGCAATTTTGGACTTCGGGTCGAGCGCGGTTGTGACTTGATTGAGCATCGCGCTGCCATCGGGGCGGATGAACGTGGTATTTTCGCCCACCGTGGCGTTGCCCTGCACAGTATTACAGGCAAAGTGATACCGCGCCATGTCGTCTGCTTGGGTCAGGGCGTCCCATAGGGCGTCTTGGGTGCAGCGGATGAAGGTCTGCATCATGAAATCTGGTTTGCTCATACGGGTATCCTTTTCGAGTTTGGCTTTAAGATCGGTCAGGGCTTTGGCTTGGGGCTGAAGAAAGGGCGCAACCCAGCGGTCCATGACCTCCTGCAGGGGGAGGGCGTTCAGGTAATGGTATTTGAAGCGGCCCTGTTTGCGCGTGATGATCAGGCCAGCGTCTTCCAGCAGCTTGAGGTGCTTCATGACGCCAAAGCGCGTCATCTCAAGGCTGGCCTCAAGGTCTGTCAGAGTTTGGCCATCGCGAAGGCGCAAAGCATCAAGGAGCTTTTGGCGCGTTGGGTCTGCGAGGGCTTTGAAGATGTGTTCCATGAAAGCACTATAAGTGAACTATTAGTCACGTGACAATAGGGTAACGTATTTACCTTCCGTTTCTGTTTGGTTAGGGTGCAACGAAACGAGGCTAGGGGATTGAAATGGTTGAGACATTGGTGACACCGCAGGGTCGTGAAATTGCCTATAATTTGACAGCCGGAGAGGGGCCAACCGTTGTGTTTTTGGGTGGTTTCAAGTCCGACATGACAGGAACGAAGGCGGTTTTCTTGGAAAACTGGGCCGTTGAAACGGGCCGTGCGTTCTTGCGATTCGATTACTCAGGTCACGGTGAGAGTGGTGAGAAATTCGAGGATGGTTGCATTGGCGACTGGTATGAAGACGCCTGTGCTGCACTAAGCTTGATCGACGGCCCAATCGTCTTGGTCGGGTCCAGCATGGGGGGGTGGATTTCGCTGCTTATCGCACGCGCCATGCCCGAACGGATCGCGGGGCTGGTCGGCATAGCTGCCGCGCCGGATTTCACCGAAGACGGGTTTTGGGCTGGGTTTGATGACGCGCAAAAGACCGAGCTGGAGCGTGAGGGGCGGGTGACACTGCCGTCAGAGTACGGCGATCCCTATATCATCACCAAGCGTTTGATCGAGGAAGGACGGAGCCGATTGGTCCTTCGCACGCCGCTTGATTTACCATTTTCCGTGCGTTTCTTGCTTGGGACGGCAGATACTTCGGTGAGTACAGAGACTGCGCTGCGCCTGCTTGAACATGCAAACAGTCCGGATATGCGCCTATCGTTGCTGGATGGCGCAGATCACTCGTTTTCCAGCGAGATTTGCCTGCCGATGATTACGGCCGCGATTGATGAGGTGAGTGCGCCTGCGGCGAGCGTGGAGGGGGGCTAGCCCCCCGTCGCAAGCGACGCCCCCCAGGATATTTAGAAAACAAAAGCAAAGACGCGTTGCTTTGGCAGTAAGCCTTTGTAGTGTTCGCTTGCTGCCCAAATGTGTGAAGGATGTCCGATGTTGCCAGAATTGAATGAGCTTGATGGCTGGCTGGCAGCGGGTGAAGCCGCTGTTGGTGGTGTGCGTGAGGGGTGCGCGAAGCAGATTGTCTGGGTGGATCAACCTGCGAAGACGCCATTGTGCATTGTCTATGTTCACGGGTTTTCTGCTACGGGGGCTGAGGTGCGTCCGTTGCCGGATATGGTGGCCAAGGCGCTGGGTGCGAACCTGTATTTCGCGCGTCTTACAGGGCATGGGCAGGACGGCGCCGCAATGGGGCGTGCGCGGCTTCCCGATTGGGAGGCTGATGTTGCTGAGGCGTTGGAGATTGGTGCGACGCTTGGGGATGATGTGGTTGTCATCGGGTGCTCGACAGGTTGCACGTTGTTGACGGGTGCGCTGGCGCAAGGGGCGAGCGTCAAGGGCGTTGTCCATCTTTCACCCAATTACGGGTTACGCCACCGATTGGGGCAAATGCTGCTAGATTTACCTGGCGTGCGTAGCTGGGGGCCACTGGTCGCTGGGCGTGAGAGGACATTTGAAGCGGTTTCTGACGCGCATGCCGCGTTTTGGACCATAAAATATGACACGCAGGCAGTGTTCACGATGGGCGACGCGGTGCGTGCGTGCCTTGCCGGTGACATCGAAGCCATCCAAACCCCAGCATATTTCGCCTTTAATGAGGACGATCAGGTTGTCAGCCCGCAACGTACGCGCGCGGTCATGACACGTTGGGCTGGCCCAGTGACACAGGACATTCTGGTGCAGGGACCAAGTGACGACCGGATGGGGCATGTTATGGCGGGCGACGTGTTTAGCCCGAAGCAAACCGCGCCATTGGCAGATCGGATCATCGCTTGGGTCAATGCGTTGGAATAGGGGTTGCGTCTGGGTGCGGTGCATGGGCAATTTAGGCCAACAGGCAAAAGTATAAGCAGAGGCAGACATGGCAGAACCACTCGTCCTATTGCCGGGTATGATGTGCGATGCGCGCGTCTGGGCCACGCAGTTGACGGTTCTAAGCTATGAGCGTCCTGTCACGGTCGCACCAGTTGGTGTTGGAGACCGCATCGAAGAAATCGCTTCCGAATTACTGTCATGTTTGCCATCCAAGTTCGCGTTGTGCGGGCACGGAATGGGCGGCGCTGTTGCGCTTGAGGTGACGCGCCGTGCGCCTGAACGGGTGATCCGACTGGCATTGATCGGAACCAACCCATTGTCAGATACCCCGCAAGAAGCTGCAGATCGTGAACCGCGGATGATTGGTGCAAAGTCGGGCCGATTTGAAAGCTTGATCGAACAAGACGTGCTGCCGCGCCATGTGGGAAGTGGGCCACTGCGTTCGGAAGCGATGGCACAGCTGCACGAAATGGCGCTGTCGCTAGGGGCGGACACGTTTGCACGCCAAGAACGCGCGATGCAACGCCGTCGTGACCAGCAAAGCACCCTGCGTCGTATCACCCAGCCAACGTTGATTTTGGCGGGCGAGGAAGACCAGATTGTACCGTTGAAACGACAGGAATTTTTGGCGGAACTGATCCCTTATGCCAAACTCGGTGTTTTGAACGGGGTTGGGCATACCGTAATGCTGGAAGACCCTGAGGGCACAACCGAGGCGCTGTATACATGGATGCGCCAACCGTTGGTGCTTCGCTAGGCGCGCGGATCCTGTGGCACTGTAGCACGGTCTTGTGCGTTGAGCGTTTGGATTGGTGCAATTGCCAAACCGTGATCATCAAAGAAAGGCGTTTTACGCCATCCACCTGAAAGACGTGCCCAGATTGTGCGGCGGATAAAGCCGATGATGAATTGGCTAAACCCCACGGTTTTGGATTTGCCATTTGGCATTGGCTTAAATGCACAAGCTTTGGCGGGGCCTAGCACGTTAGGGTCATCAAACCGCGCTGTGTTGATGCTGGCAAAGGCCCACTTCGGGCTGTTGAGCGTGTTTACCAATGTCGCGCCACAGCAGGGGGCGTACCACCGCAATAAGCGCCCTTTTTTCCACCGAAATACCTTAACGTCAGTCAATCCTGTGGTGAAATCATACTTGTCTGGCGTTGTTTGATAATAGTGGATGCCAGCACCACCGACATTTTCGTCGCCGGCCCAAACAGCGGCCGCGCGACAATCTTCGCAATAGCATCGCAGGTGGCCGCCAGATCGCGGGGTAACATCACGCAAAACACCCCGCACCGCGCCACATGAGCAACCGAAGGGGATATCTTGGCCCATGATTAGCTGGCTTTATCGACCGCGTTCTTATTCGCGGCTGTTGTTTTGGCGTTCGCCTTTTTCGTCGGTGCATCGGTATTCGCGTCAATGAATTCCAGAACCAAAGGGCGAATGTTTTCGCGCCAGCTGCGGCCCGCAAAGATACCGTAGTGACCTGCACCCGGTTCGAGGTGGGAGGCTTTCTTGCTGTCCGGCAGGCCCGTCAGCAATGGCAAAGCAGCAAGGCATTGACCCGGCGCCGAGATGTCATCGTTTTCGCCTTCGACGATTTTCACCGCCACGGTCGTGATTTTACCGAAATCAACAGGGTGTCCTTCGATGGTAAAGCTGTTGGTCGCGATTTCGCGGTTCTTGAAGATACGCTCAACCGTAGAAAGGTAGAATTCTGCTGTCATGTCCATCACAGCAAGGTATTCATCATAGAACACGTTGTGTTTGTCGTGCTCAGACGCTTCGCCCTTGGCAACAGCCATGATCTGTTTTTGGAACGCATTGCTATGCATTTCACCATTCATCGAAATGAAGGACGCCAATTGCAGTAAACCAGGGTAAACCTTGCGGCCAACACCAGGGTATTTGAACCCGACTTGCTGGATCATGGTTTCTTCGAGTTGGCCCATCGTGACTGAGCGGCCAAAGTCGGTGACTTCTGTGTGGTTGGCTTCTGGATCAACAGGGCCACCGATCAACGTCAGTGAACGTGGCTGCGCGTCGGGATCTTGCTCCGCGAGGTACGCGGTTGCCGCAAGGGTCAGCGGTACGGGCTGACAAACGGCGATAACGTGCGTGTCTGGGCCCATCTCTTTCATGAACTCGGACAGGTAAAGCGTGTAGTCTTCAACGTCGAACTTGCCCTCAGAAACTGGAATATCGCGCGCGTTGTGCCAATCCGTGGTGTAAACTTCGCAATCTGGAAGTAGGGACATGACCGTTTTACGCAGCAATGTGGCGTAATGGCCCGACATTGGTGCAACCAGCAAAACCTTGCGTTTGCGTTCTGAACGTCCGACTGCGCAGAAGTGGACCAGATCGCCAAATGGTTTTTCGACAACCTTGCGCACCATGATGACGTGGTCTTTGCCGTCCTCGGCTGGAACACTATCAATACCCCAGTCGGGTTTGGTGACCATTCGCGCAAAGCTGCGCTCGGTGACTTCGCCCCATGCGCGCAGCATTTCCATGCCCGGACCCGGCCACATTGCGACAGCTGGATAAGATGCAATGGCCCGTGCGGAGGCCCCCATCCATTCATTCGTGTTTCGAATGGTTTCCATAAGGTCGTATGTTGCCATATACTTCATTTGCGCGTCCTTGGATTTTGTCGCGGCCCGACTGTGTTGGCCTTTCGACCCAGCCTTAAGGCGCGATGACTATGTCGCATTGACCAAGACGCTATCGTGAATGATAGCAAAAGAGAAAATGCTGCACCTGCACAATAAGAGGGCGATGCCAATATGACAACAGATGATTCAAAGCACACTGAATCCACAGATCTGGATGCGGCCTTGCCAAAGCTTGAGCAGAATATGGAGCGCATCCAAGAGCTTACAACGCGGCTTGTGGCGGCGATGTCAAACAAGCGTCAGGTGCCGCAAGATTTGCAGGGGCCAGAACCCGAACTATATGCACGGGCTGGGGGCGCTATTTTCCAAGAAATGATTCAGAATCCGGCGAAGATTATTGAACAGCAAGTCGGGTATTGGGGCAAAACGTTGCAGCATTTTGTTGATGCGCAGCAGGCGTTGGCTAAAGGAAAACTTGAAGCGCCCAAAGACGACACACCAACGGATAAACGTTTCAAGAACCCGTTGTGGCAGTCGCACCCCTATTTCAACTTTCTAAAGCAGCAATACATGCTGAACGCACAGGCCGTTGATGCGGCGGTGTCTGACATGGAAGGTTTGGATGAACGCGACAAGCGGCAGATGGAATACTTTAGCCAACAGATTGTCGACATGCTGTCCCCGACGAATTTTCTAGCCAGCAACCCAGACGCGTTGACCAAAGCCGTTGAAACGGAAGGCGACAGCCTTGTGCGCGGATTGGAAAACATGATCGCCGATCTTGAAGCCAACAACGGCGAACTGGTCGTTTCATTGGCAGATAAGGATGCGTTTACCGTTGGTGAAAACCTTGCCACGACAACAGGCGACGTTGTTTTCCGCAATCACATGTTTGAGCTGATCCAATATGCGCCCACGACCGAAAAGGTTCATGAAACGCCGCTGGTGATTTTCCCACCATGGATCAACAAATTCTACGTTCTCGATCTGAACGCTCAAAAATCACTTGTTAAATGGATCGTCGATCAAGGGTTCACGCTGTTTGTTGTCTCATGGATCAACCCTGATGACGCATATCGCGACATCGGGATGGCCGACTACATCGAGGACGGCTACATTACAGCATTTGAAACCGTCCGCGAGATTTGCGGTGTGAAGAAGGTGAATGCCGTCGGATACTGTATTGCTGGTACGACGTTGTCGTTGTCATTGGCCGTTATGAAGGCACGTGGGCTTGATTACGTGAAATCCGCCACGCTGTTCACGACGCTTACCGACTTTTCAGATCGCGGTGAAGTTGGCGTGTTCCTGAACGATGACTTTGTAGATGGAATCGAAGCTGAGGTCATGAGCGCCGGTTTCCTCGACAGTTTCTATATGAGCCGTACGTTCAGCTATCTGCGCAGCAACGACCTTATCTATCAGCCTGCGATCCGCAGTTACATGCTGGGGGAGGCCCCACCGGCCTTTGATTTGCTCTATTGGAACGGCGATGGCACGAACCTTCCCGGCAAAATGGCGATCGAATACCTGCGTGGCCTTTGTCAGGACGATACATTTGCGACGACTGGTTTTGAGGTCGCGGGTATCTCTGCGAAGTTGGGGGATGTCGACGTGCCGCTGTGTGCGATTGCTTGCGAAAGCGACCATATCGCGGCTTGGAAGTCATCCTATAGTGGCGTGCAAAAGATGGGTTCCAAGGACAAGACGTTTATCCTGTCTGGGTCGGGGCACATCGCGGGGATTGTGAATCCACCTGCTAAGAAGAAGTATGGTCATTGGACCAATACGGACCTGACCCTCAGCCCAGACGATTGGCAAGCAGGGGCCAAGGCACATGAAGGGTCTTGGTGGCCGATGTGGGGCAAGTGGTTGGCCAAGAAATCTGGCAAGAAGATCGATGCGAGGACGCCTGGTTGTGCGACTCATCCTTCGATTATGCCTGCACCCGGAAGTTATGTTTTGGGTGAGAAGACAGTTTGACGCAGGGCGGAAGGTTACCTTTTTAGCCTGCAATTCTTGGGTTGGTTGGTTTTCCACAATAAATTCAATCGCCTAATGCGTGTGTAACTTATTTATGCTGCACTGCAGAAAAAACTTGAAATGCTGCACTGCAGCAAGTAAGTTGTTTGCAGACGCAGAAACGCCGGAATGGTCCGGTACATATTTAAGGAGCTCCGACATGGCTGCTACGACACCTGACTTCACCGCCGTTCTCAAAGACATGATGGGCGCATTCCCTGTAGACACAAAAGCATTCGACGACGCTGTTAAGACACAGTCCGCGTTGAGCGAAAAGTTGTCCGCTGTTTCCATCACTGCAGCAGAAAAATCCACTGAGCTGTCCGCGAAATGGGCTCAGGACACACTTGCTAAGGTTACAGAACTGTCCAAAGCAAAGGCAGAGCCTGCTGACTACGCAAAATCCGTAACTGACTTCGCATCCGCTTCTGCTGAAGCTGCTGCTGAGCACATGGCGGCCTTCGCTGAAATCGCGAAAAAAGTTCAGACAGAAACTCTGGAACTGATGATGGCTGCTGGCAAAGACGCGTCAGAAGACATGACTGCTGCTGCTAAGAAAGCCACTGCAGACGTAACTGCTGCTGCAAAGAAAGCCGCTACTGCAAAGTAAGCGACACTAAAAGATAGGCGCTTTTCTCCTCCCTGTGCGCCAACGTCTTCTTAGGGCGTGCTGTTCCTCCCGACAGCACGCCCTTTTCTTTTGCTGACATGCAGCATAGGCTTCTCTGCAGTGCAACATTTCTGGGAGGAAACCAGTTGGCCAACACATCACAACCGCTACTGATCAAGCGTTATGCAAGTCGTCGTTTGTACAACACCGAGACCAGCGATTACGTCACACTCGAAGATATCGCGACATTCATTCATGATGGGCGCGAAGTGCAAATCGTTGACTTGAAGTCCGGGGATGACCTTACGCGTCAATACTTGCTACAGATCATCGCGGAACATGAAAGCCGCGGCGAAAGCGTGCTTCCGGTTGATGTTTTGACGGATTTGGTGCGGTCCTACACGAGCCAGTCGATGTCTGTCGTCCCGCAGTTCTTGGCGCAATCATTTGATATGCTTCGTGATGGGCAGTCCAAGATGATCGAAAATATCGGATCATCTAATCCGTTGGCATCGATGCCAGGGTTCGAAGCGATGCAAGCACAGCAACAAGCGTTCATGAAGGCGATGACAGGGGGCATGATGCCATCTGCGGCCAAGCCTGCAGAACCCGAAAAATCAGACGAAGGTCTTGATGACATTAAGGCGGAACTTGCCGCGCTTCAGGAAAAGCTCTCGAAGCTGGGCAAGTAGCTAAGCAACCTTAGCGGATGTCGCAGTTTGTGCGGCGTCCAGCAGAACGTCAGCGATCACATCGCAATCGTCCAACGTTAGACGGGCAGGTAGACGCACATCGCACGCGCGCATCAACATGGCGCGGGTTTGCGGCAGTTCAGGTGTCGCGCCTAAGAATTCCCAATTCCAGAATGCCCGGGCATTGTCCGCAGTTTGGCCAAAGATTTGCACCTTGAGGCCCAAAGACGCAGCCGCATCAGCAAAGGCTTGGGTCTGTGCATCATCCATTTTGTACAGGTTGAACTGAATAGAATCCGGCGCACGAACTTCGCCCTCTAGCGGGGCAGGGACAACAAGGTTCGGGTGCGTGTTCAGCCGTGCTGCCACGTGGTCGTGGTTGCGCCGCCCATCGACGACACGCCGTGCGAGTTCCGGCAGTTGCGGACGAATGATTGCAGCGGACAGATTGGACAGTCGCAGGTTATAAAGCGGTAGCTTGTTTTGCCATTTTTGCATCACCTCTGTTGGGATCGCGTGTTTTTGCCATGTGTGCTCATAGGCACCAGACATGATAATGGCTCGCGCCATGAGATCCGCGTCGTCGGTGACCAAAATACCGCCTTCGCCCGCGTTGATCATTTTGTAACTTTGAAAGCTGAAACAGCCGATCTTACCCAGCGTCCCGATTTTGCGCCCGTTCCACGTTGTGCCAAGGCTGTGGGCCGCGTCTTCAATGACAGGCACATCAGCTGCATCGGCCAATGCCATGATCGCATCCATATCTGAGGTGTGCCCACGCATATGAGAAATAAGTACGGCATCAGCGTTCTCGAGTTTGGCAGAAAAGTCATCCATGTCGATGCGGTAGTTGTCGGAACATTCTACAAGGACAGGGACACAGCGCGCATGAACAACAGAGGACGGGACAGCCGCAAAGGTGAACGCTGGTATCAGAACGCGGGCCTCATGGGGCAGGTCTAGCGCTTCGAGGGACAAGAATAGGGCTGCGGAACAACTTGAAACCGCGAGGGCATATTTCGTACCCATCAGCGTCGCAAATTCTTGTTCTAAACGCGAAACTGGCGCGTCTTCGGCCCGAGTGTAGCGAAACAGGTCTGCAGAGTTCAGCAGCTTGGTGACTTCTTCCAGCGCAGCTGCGGGAATGGGCTCTGCATCGTAAACGTTTGGGATTTGGGGCATAGATCAGCACCTAGTTTGAATTTTCGCAGAACTTAACATCGCGCTTGTGACAAGGCCATGGCAGTTTGCGGATCAGCGGCTAAATGCCCAAGCGATCGCGCATCGAATACCAGGTCATCGCTGCCATCAGCAGGGGCGCACGCAGCATTGTGCCACCTGGAAAACGCGGCGTGGGAAGGCTGGCGAAAACATCAAAACGTTCTGCTTGGCCGCGCACGGCTTCGGCCATCAGTTTGCCGGCGAAACCGGCGTGTGTGACACCGTGGCCGGAATAGCCACCAGCGCTTAAAATGTTGGACGAGGCGCGGATCAGGGCGGGAAGGCGCGTCGGCGTGATGCCCAATGTGCCGCCCCACGTATAATCAATCTGAACACCCTTTAGCTGCGGGAACATGTGTACCATGCGTTTGCGCAGCGCGGGTTCTATGTTTTGTGGGAAACCCGTGGTGTAGTTTTCGCGCCCCCCAAACAGCAGGCGGTTGTCCTCGGAGAGGCGGAAATAGTTCACAACAAACTTGCTGTCTGCCACGGCGATGTCTTGGGTCAGAATGTCTTTCGCACGCTCGCCCAAAGGTTCGGTCGCAGCGATGAAAGAGTTAAGTGGCATGGTGCGCGCCGTGACTTTTTTGTTGACGTTTGGAAGATATCCGTTGCCTGCAAGCAGCACGAACGGGGCCGTTACGCGCCCCTGTCCGGTGGCGACAACAGCAGGATCACCTTCGACAATTTCATGCACCTCAGAGCGCTCGAAAATGCGCGCACCAGCGGCTTCGGCAGCTTTGGCAAGACCAAGCGCGTAGCGCAGCGGGTGGATGTGACCCGCACCACGGTCAACTAGGCCGCCTTGGTAATGTGGTGACTTTACAATGCTTTGGAATGCTTCGCGCGTCAGGCCTTCGACGTCTTTGTAGTCATAGGTTCGGCGCAGATATTCGGCCTCATCGCGCAGTTCACGGGCCTCGACGGCGCTATATGCGCCATGGGCAACACCTGCACGAAAGCGGGCTTCGGGGGCATGTTTTTCGATGCGCGACTTCAGGAGGTCCTTGCCTTCTTCCGTCATCTCCCAGAGCGCTTTGGCCGGGCCTTTGCCAAGTTTTGCGGCAATCCAGCGCTGGTCTTGGTTGAACCCTGATCCGGCTTGCCCACCATTGCGACCAGACGCGCCCCAACCGGCGCGGTGCGCGTCCAGCACAACAACATCCATCCCAGCTTCGGCCAGTTCCAGCGCGGCCATCAGACCGGTGAAACCAGCGCCAACAATACAAACATCTGCTTTGATCTTGCCATGCAGCGAGGCGCGTTCCGGTGGAATGTCGGCCGTTGCGGCATACCAACTTTTAGGGAACGTCGCTGGGCGATCGTTGCGGTAAAGGGCGTTCGTCATATCGGGTTACGGGGCCTCGCGCAGGTCGTAATAGTCGAGGCGGTAACTTTCTGGTTCTGACGCGATGATGGTCGCATCATCAAAAAAATCGCCATTCATTTTGACATTGAAACAGTCCGCACAACTACTTTGAAGCCGCTCAGACACGAAAGCCTCAAAGGCGTCTTGATAGTCTGTTCGCTGGAGGGGTTGGCCGCTCAAGTCATCGAGCGCCGCATTACTTAGGGTTGCCGCGCCTTCAATGTGAACCGTTGCACTGGTGAATTGCACATCAGGAAAGGGGATCGGTGCGCCGCCCGCAAGCACGGGCGTTCCGCGGTCACCATCCGCGACAAGGCCTTGACCAGTGGTGACAAATACAACCTCGGATATTTGCGCACCGTCGGGAAGCAGTGGTTCAACGATGGTACGGGCGAGGGCTGTGGCGACATTCGGGTCAAACGTTGAACCCGCCGCAGATATAAGCGTTGGCAGTGCGAGTTCCATCCGTGCGATCTGTGGCTCGGCGGGGAATGGACCCTCTGGGCGCAGGTCCAGGAACATGTAGTCCGTCGTCGCGTTGATGGCCTCAAAGCTGACGAGGTATTCGTCATAGGAATCAAAATATGATTGCGCACGGGTTAGCGGCTGCGCCATGTCGGTTAGTGGGCCCAGATCAATTGTGTCGGTAACAAATCTACCGCAGGGCGCCGTTGTGCACGTAAGCGTCGCGATCAAGGTGTCTTTGCGGTAGATTGTGGCGAATGCATTTTGGAACGGCTCTGTGGTTGCAAGCAATTCAACCGCGCCGCCATCATCTGTTGTGCCATTTACAAAAGCCAAATCCTGCGCAGCGGCGAGGGCGGATTGATCCATTACGACCAATGGACCCTGATTGGTAAGCGCGTCGTTCAGAACCAGCGTGACAGTGCCACTTTCAAAATCAATTCCTTGCAGGAAATAGAAAGGTTCCGCCGTCGCTTCGTCCTCGGGTTCCGGTTCGATCTGGGGCGCTTCGGCTTGGGCAACTTCCGTTTCGACCGGGGCTTTGCCGTCACCGCGCACCAGATAAAACGCGCCAAATGCGATCAACCCACCAACGAGGGTAACCAAAAGAAACGCGAGCCGGATCATGCGTTTAGAAGGAGGAGGTCACGCCCCCGCAGGTTTCGGGTGCACGAGCTGCATTCAACATTCACACAAAGCGGCAGTACACCATCCTTGATCACGGGCGGTGACACATCCGAAGAGTAACCAGTCTGCAAAATGCCGATTTCCATAAAACACCAGTGGTTGATTTCGATCTAGGGTAATCTGCCTCAGGCGGTCACACAAGCCGGGCCAGTATCAAACAACATCTAAATCAAGACGTCCCTGCGGTTGACCTTACGACGTCTTCACCTGTCACAACCGGTCAGCGAATGATTTGCGGGCGGAAGCGGAATTTGGGCTTGGCGTCTTGCGGCAAATGTCTGTTCAGGCGCGTGCCGATTTTCCCCATGATCCCGATGATGACCAAGGTCAGCAAGATGAAATAGAATGCCAGAATGGGGTAGGGAATGAACGGGTTGAACGTCTTGTCCGCAAAGAAGGCCGCGTAATACAGCGC
>CALBVZ010000127.1 GCA_937969445.1 uncultured Octadecabacter sp.
CGACTATCTTGACGGTTTGAACCCCGCGCAGCGCGAGGCGGTTGAGCAGTTGGAGGGGCCGGTATTGATGCTTGCCGGCGCGGGAACCGGTAAAACCAAAGCGCTGACCTGTCGGATTGCGCATTTGTTGGCCACAAATTCCGCCCGTCCGGATGAAATTCTGGCCGTGACGTTTACCAACAAAGCCGCGCGCGAGATGAAGACGCGCGTTGGGACCCTGACCAACGGTGTGTCCGAGGGTATGCGTTGGCTGGGGACGTTTCATGCGATTTGTGTAAAGCAGCTTCGCCGGTATTCAGAATTAGTTGGATTGAAAACTAACTTCACAATCTTGGACACTGATGACCAGTTACGCTTGATCAAACCAATCCTAGCAGCTGAGAAGATCGACACTAAAAAATGGTCGGCACGCTGGTTTGCTAGCGAAATTGACGCTTATAAGAATAGAGCGGAAGGTGCTGAGAAGGTTGGTCGCGGAAATGGTAGATTAGTCGACCGCATTGTTGGAGCTGCGGACGATGGTACTGGATATCAGCGTTCCGTTGGGGATGTATACGTCCAGTACCAGCAGCGTCTGAAAGACCTGAACGCCTGTGATTTTGGCGACTTGTTGCTGCATATGGTGACGATCTTCCAAACCCAACCTGATGTACTGGCGAACTATCAACGTTGGTACAAATACATCCTTGTGGACGAGTATCAGGATACCAACGTCGCGCAGTATTTGTGGCTGCGTTTGCTGGCGCAGGGGCATAAAAATATCTGCTGTGTGGGCGATGATGACCAGTCGATCTACGGCTGGCGCGGCGCCGAAGTCGGCAACATATTGCGGTTCGAAAAGGACTTTCCCGGGGCCCATGTGGTGCGGCTTGAACAGAATTATCGCTCAACCGGACATATTCTAGGTGCCGCCGCAGGTGTGATTGACGCCAATACAAACCGCCTCGGCAAGACGTTATTCACGGCTGGCGAAGACGGCGAGCAGGTGCGACTGATCGGGCATATGGACGGCGACACAGAGGCCCGCTGGATCGGCGAAGAAATTGAATCCATGCAACGGGGCACACGTGGCCTTGATCCTATCAATCTGAATTCAATGGCTATTCTCGTGCGTGCCTCACATCAGATGCGGGCCTTTGAAGACCGGTTTCTGACGATCGGCTTGCCATATCGCGTGATTGGCGGGCCACGGTTCTATGAGCGCCTCGAAATTCGGGATGCGCTGGCCTACTTCCGCCTTGCCGTTAGCCAAGACGACGACCTCGCGTTTGAGCGCATCGTAAATACCCCCAAGCGCGGCTTGGGCGATAAGGCGGTGCAGACCATTCAGGTCACGGCGCGATCCAACGGCGTTAACCTTGTTGAAGGCGCGCGGATGTGTGTTGAAAGCGGGCTGATCAAGGGCAAAGGCGGAGCGGCGTTGAAGGAGCTTGTTCAGGGGGTGGATCGTTGGCACCGCCAACTGCTTGATGAGGCCGACACACATATTGAACTTGCTGGAATGATCTTGGATGAGTCCGGCTATACCGCCCATTGGCAAAACACCAAAACACCCGAAGCACCGGGGCGGCTGGAGAATCTTAAGGAATTGGTCAACGGGCTGGAAGGGTTTGAAAACCTTCAAGGGTTCTTGGAGCATATCAGCCTGATTATGGACAATGCCAAAGAAGAAAACGGCGACATGGTTACGATCATGACGCTGCATGGTTCTAAGGGCCTCGAATTTCCGGCGGTGTTTTTACCTGGTTGGGAAGAGGGGATATTCCCATCCCAGCGTAGCATGGACGAAAGCGGACTTAAGGGCCTCGAGGAAGAACGGCGGCTGGCCTATGTCGGAATTACGCGGGCCGAAAAGCACTGTTTGATTTCGTTTGTGTCCAACCGACAAGTATTTGGCCGCTGGCAGAACCAAGCGCCGAGCCGCTTCATTGATGAGTTGCCGCACAAGCACGTCGAAGTACTCCCAACGACAAGCCAGTTTGGCATGGGCTTTGGTGGCGAAGATGACATGGCCGGTTCCATCCACGAAAAGGTCGCTAGTGCTGATGTGTACAATTCTCCGGGTTGGAAACGCTTGCAAAGCCGTCAGCAGCAACGCCCAACGAGCCAATCCAGAGAGGCCCGCGGCATGACAATCGACATGACCGCGACGTCGTCCTTCACCACAGGTGAACGAGTTTTCCATCAAAAGTTCGGCTATGGTGAAGTGATGCAGATCGAAGGCGACAAGCTGGTGATTGAATTCGATAAAGCCGGTGAATAGAAGGTGGTCGGGAAGTTTATTGTCAGCGCCGACAAAGCCAGCGATGTACCGTTTTGAAGGTTCACAGCACCAAGTAAACGAACGTTCTGATTACCCGGTTTGAGGACAGCAAAGCCGCGTTTTCAATGATGCCCCGCAAGTCAGGTACGATTGGTGCGGTGCAATTTGATATGCTGCAGGCCAGTCCCTACACGTTGACGGGGGATGATTTGTTGATTGCGGTTCTCGCAACGCGAAAGGGCATTCCACAAAA
>CALBVZ010000128.1 GCA_937969445.1 uncultured Octadecabacter sp.
AGTCGCAGCACCTTTTTGGTATGGCCGCGACGTCTTCACCGCGAACCCGCCAAAATGCAAAGCACCGGCCGTTAATACCTTTGGTGGGCAACACGATTGACCCGATGAAGACCAAAGCTCTGGCAGCCCTCACATCCGCGGGAAAACCGCGTGACTATAAGGAGTGGATCATGAACCTGATCGCACAAATCGAGGCGGAACAAATCGCCGCACTGGGCAAAGACATCCCAGACTTCAAAGCCGGCGACACTGTTCGCGTCGGTTTCCGCGTGACCGAGGGTACACGTACCCGTGTGCAGAACTACGAAGGCGTCTGCATCGCACGCAAAAACGGTAAGGGCATCGCTGGCTCTTTCACTGTTCGCAAAATTTCCTTTGGTGAAGGCGTGGAACGTGTGTTCCCACTGTACTCCACCAACATCGACAGCATCACAGTCGTCCGCCGTGGCCGCGTTCGTCGCGCCAAACTGTACTACCTTCGTGAGCGTCGCGGTAAGTCCGCACGTATCGTCGAGAAGACAAACTACCGCGCGCCTAAAAGCGCCGCTCAAGCGTAAGGAAGATCGAGATGAGAAAAGACATTCACCCCGATTACCACATCATCGACGTCAAAATGACAGATGGCACGGTTCACCAGATGAAATCCACTTGGGGCGCCGAAGGCGACCAGCTGGCATTGGACATCGACCCTTCCGTGCACCCAGCATGGACCGGCGCAGGCGCACGCCTGATGGACACTGGCGGTCGTGTTTCCAAGTTCAAGAAAAAGTACGAAGGCCTGGGCTTCTAAAGCACCTCCCTTTTGGAAAAGAAAACGCCGCTCCTGTTTGGGGGCGGCGGTTTTTGTTTTAGGGACGGATTGGAGGGCGAGGGCTATCAACGGGCGCCAAAGGCAGCCTTGGTTCAGGAATTGGTGCACCGCCCTGCCCACGCCACAGCCTGTCGAACACCAGCGCTTCAATCCTTGGGTCGCCATCCCCGTCGAACAGCTCAAGGATCATTGCACCGCGAACTCCATTCGATTGATTTAGGTTGGCAGGCGCGAAGATGTCCGATCCACAAGGCCCAAGTACGAAAATCGGCCAAGATGTTGTGCTTTGGAGAGGGGCAAACCAATCTTGGTTCTGATAGGCTGTTTGATCAGCTAAACTAATGACGGCCCGTCCACGGAACTCAATCATTCCGGGAGGATGGCCTGTTAGCAGGATCGCGCTGCTAGGATCAAACCCGTCAGGCCCACGCACGACGCGGTTTACGTGCACGTAAAACCCGTTCATTTCAAATTGGTGGCCGCTTTCGCGGGTTAGGATAAATACATCTAGCCTACGAACATTAACATCGAGCAGATACTCGGCGTTGAAGACATCTTGAAAGATCGTGAACGACGGGGACGTCTGCGGCGAACACGCTGCGATTGGTGAGCCAATCGATCCCGCCAAAAGCATGGCTGCGAATGTATTTTTCATACGTCTAAAGTATCAAACCCTGACACACGCGCCAGTCATCACATCCTTATAAGCAAAACGCCGCCCCAAATCTGGGACAGCGTTCATTAGTCTTGTTTAGGACAGTTGAAACCCACCGTGGGCTTAAGTCCCAACCACCGTCACAAGTACCCAGAAGATTGTACCTGACAACAGCGCCGCTGCGGGGACTGTGATGATCCACGCCGCAATGATCGTCATGAAGTGGGAACGGCGAACCAGTTTGCGGCGGCGGCGTTCTTCGACGGAATAGGCTGGCTTGTCCGGCATGGCTTCGCGTGAGCGGCGCAAGCGGCGCTCAGCGTCCCATTCACGGTAGAAGCCCACGCCAAACACACCACCAACAGCGATATGCGTCGAGCTAACAGGCAAGCCGAGCCAAGAAGCAACAATCACCGTAATCGCCGCTGACAGCGCCACACAGTAGGCACGCATTGGGTTTAGCTTGGTGATCTGGCTGCCGACCATGCGGATCAGCTTTGGCCCAAACAGGAACAACCCGAATGAGATACCAAAAGCACCGATGACCATAACCCAGAATGGAATTGAGAAACTGCTGGTGAAATCACCGGACTGGGACACCTGCACGATGGCGGCCAGTGGCCCAACCGCGTTCGCAACATCGTTCGCGCCGTGCGCAAATGAAAGTAAAGCAGCCGACACGACCAGCGGAATACCGAACAAAACCTTTAGGGATTTGTTGCGGTTCTCGAGGCCCTCGGACTGTTTCTTGATCACAGGAATCATAACCAGCCAGACAAGCACAGCGATCGCCAAGCCAATCAGCAGTGCAGTGGGCAGGTCGATCTTGATGATTTTCTTGAGGCCTTTCAGCGCTAGGTACGACCCGAAAGCACCAGCCATGATGCCGACCAAAATAGGCACCCAGCGGCGTGCAGCGGCGATCTTGTCATCGCGGTAGATGATCCGTGACTTGATAACGAAAAGGAAAAACGCAGCAACAGCGCCGCCCAAGACTGGCGAAATAACCCAAGAAGCCGCGATCTTGCCCATGGTACTCCAAGACACCGCAGCAAAGCCTGCCGCCGCAATGCCAGCCCCCATAACACCACCAACTACCGAGTGTGTTGTGGAAACAGGCGCACCAACGAAAGTCGCAAGGTTAACCCACAACGCAGCCGACAAAAGCGCGGCCATCATCGCCCAGATAAACGTTTCAGGCGTGCCCATGCTTTCAGGCGCGATAATGCCCTTGGCGATGGTCGAAACAACATCGCCACCCGCAATCAGCGCACCAGCAGATTCGAAAACCACAGCAATCGCGATAGCGCCCCCCATGGTCAGCGCATTTGCACCAACGGCTGGGCCCATATTGTTGGCCACATCATTCGCGCCAATGTTGAGCGCCATATAGGCACCCAAGCAGGTCGCAATAATAACGATCATGGAATTGTTGGTTTGCCCAAAGAACAAAGCCGCCGCCAAGCCTGCCAGTACGATAAACAAGAGAGAAATCCCAGGTCCGACCATCGGACGTGCGACGTATTGCGTCGCCACTTCAAGTCGAGAAAATCGCGCTAAATCACGATCCAGAGTTTCTAGATGGCGTAGATCGCCGTTATTGTTGTCAGTCATGGTGCCCCCCGTGAATATGAGGGCACAATTGACTCTAACAACGCATCAAATCAATGCTTTTACCGTTCGATTGACCAAAAAATGGTCAATTAGATAGCGGAGCCATTCAAAATGGATTTCAACTCTGGCTCATCGACCAAATTGGCGGCTTCGGATGGGCTGACCCAACGCCGCTTACGCTGGCCTGCTTCTGGGAAGTCGTTTTCAAGCTCATTCACCGAGACCGAATAAACCAAAGTCTCAATCGGGATCGGGAGGCCGCTGTCCATTGTTTTGTCGTAGTCATAGCTGCCAATAGGTTCAGGTTCGGCGGTCGCGTCTTTTACGCCCGCTTCTTCCCAAGCCTCTTGCAATGCGGCCTGCGATGAGGCGAGGCCACGGATGGGCCAACCTTTAGGAATAATCCAGCGACCAGTTCCACGGCTCGTGACCAAAAGCACCTCTTTGTCATCACCGTTGCCGCGTGTGCAAAGTGCTGCGACTTGCAGTCCTTTTGGGCGACGAAACATCGGCGCGACAAAGTCACGGAAAACGCGGTTAAGAGCGGGGCTCATTTTGAAACTGCCATTTTTTCTTATTATCTTTGGACACTTACATAAGGGTAAGTGTCCAAAAATGCAACTTGGGCCTTAATTTAGGATGAAGCCTTGTTTGGTTTGCGACGGCGATTGCCACCGCCACCACCCGGCTTGCCACCACCCGGACGGCCACCGCCGCCTCCAGGGCGACCGCCACCAGGCTTACCGCCACGGCCACCGCCGCCGCCGAAACGACGACCACCGCCACCGCCGCGTTTTGGCTTGGCTTCTTCTTCCTCACGCGCCCACGGGCGACCACCGGCAACGGGAATGTCAGCCTTCATCGCCTTTTGAATGTCGCGCAATTCGCCCATTTCATCAGGCGCGCAGAACGCAACAGCCATACCTTCAGCGCCGGCACGGGCCGTGCGGCCAATACGGTGGACATAGTTTTCAGGCACGTTCGGCAGATCGTAGTTATAGACGTGTTTCACTTCGGGAATATCGAGACCACGCGCAGCAACATCCGTCGCCACGAGGATTTTCACCTTACCTGCCTTGAAGTCCGCAATCGCACGATCACGTTGACCTTGGGACTTGTTTCCGTGGATCGACGCAGACGCGAAGCCCTTGTTTGTCAGTAGCTTATGCAGCTTTTCAGACCCATGCTTGGTGCGACCAAAGACAATGGCACGCTCATCGCGGTGCTTGTCGATCAGCTCTAATAGCAGGTCTGTCTTCGCAGCTTTGGCAACGAAGTGAACCGACTGTTCGATGCGGTCCACGGCCTTGCCTGGTGCGTTTACTTGAACGCGGATTGGGTTCTCGAGGAACGCGCCCGCAAGCTCGCCCATCAGTTTTGGCATCGTCGCAGAGAACAGCATCGTTTGGCGTGGTGTCGCCAACAGTGGTGCGATCTGGCGCAGTGCGTGGATAAATCCCATGTCGAGCATCTGGTCGGCTTCATCAAGCACGAGGAACTTCGTGTCACCAAGGCGCACAGCGCGACGCTCAAGCAGGTCGATCAAACGACCAGGCGTCGCAACCAACAGGTCAACACCGCGTTCAAGCTTACGGATTTGGCCCGTAATACCAGCGCCACCAACAACCAACATAGTTTTAAGGTGCGTTCCTGTTGTGTAAGCCGCCAAATTCTCTTGAATTTGCTTCGCCAATTCACGGGTCGGCGCGAGGATCAGCGCGCGCGCTGTTTTGCCTTCAGGCTTACCCTGCTCTTTCAGCAGCATATCAATCATCGGCAGACCAAAAGCCGCCGTTTTACCACTGCCCGTCTGGGCAAGGCCCATAACGTCGCGGCCATTCATTGCATGTGGGATCGCCTGTGCCTGAATTGGCGTCGGGTCAGTGATGCCTTGGTTTTTCAGTTCAGCAATCAGTCGGGGCGCGAGGCCCAGCATATCGAAATCCATGTATTTTCCTTGGATCGGGGCGGACGGTTTAGCGCCCGCAAAAATAAATAATTCCAAACCGAACGGTTGGAACATCGCAAAAGGGTAACGCCAAAGGCTACGGTGGGCCGAATGCCCATGTCCGTATGAAACGGAGCCCGCCGATTGGCGCGGCACCCCTGCGTGATGGAAGGAACCTTGAGAAGATGCACTTTGCGCAATTATGCGCCTGCTCACGCGGCACCAGCATCATCCTCAAGGGGGCAAATGGGGCTTTGCAAGTCACAAGTCAATCCCTCTTTGCCTTGCGCCCAGCGCTGCGTATAGTTACGCCGACGCTCTGGACAACGATCCGGATCAGCAAAGGGGCAAGCGTAGTGGCACATATTATCGTCGTGGGGAACGAAAAGGGCGGGGCTGGTAAGTCTACGGTTTCGATGCACGTAGCAACGGCGCTGTCGCGCATGGGGCATAAGGTCGGCACGCTTGATCTGGATTTGCGCCAAAAAACTCTGGGCCGCTACGTGGAGAACCGCAAGAAGTTCCTCGACAAAGAAGGGCTAACGCTGCCCACACCAACGTATCATGACCTGCCCGAGGTTGACCCTGCGACCCTGAAAGACGGCGAGAACATCTTTGATCACCGCCTGTCGGTGGCCGTTGCGGGACTTGAACCAGACAATGATTTCATCCTGATCGACTGCCCCGGCAGCCATACGCGTTTGTCACAAGTGGCGCATTCGCTCGCGGATACGTTGATTACACCACTCAACGACAGCTTTATCGACTTTGACCTACTGGCCCATATCGACAGCGATGCAGAAACGATCACAGGTCCGTCCGTATATTCACAAATGGTCTGGAATGCGCGGCAGTTGCGCGCGCAAGCAGGGTTTGAGCCGATTGACTGGATCGTCGTGCGCAACCGTATGGGGGCGCAAAACATGGTGAACAAACAAAAGATGGAAGCCGCGATTGAAAAATTGTCGCGACGGATCGGTTTCCGCACAGCACCCGGTTTCAACGAGCGTGTCATCTTCCGCGAGTTATTTCCACGCGGTCTGACGTTGCTAGACCTGCGCGACATCGGCGTAAAAGGTTTGAACATTTCCAACGTCGCGGCACGGCAGGAATTGCGCGAGTTGATCAGGTCACTAAACCTTCCGGGCGTGACCGTCGATTTTTAGGGTTTAGCCAAACATGTCCATTTCAGTGGAGATTCTAGACCTGAGCCTCCGGCGGTGGGACTGAAAGTACATGTTGATCCCAATTGGCAGAAACATTGCCACGAAGCCAATTATCCCCAAGATCATCATGGCTTCGGCGTCTCCGGACGCGGCCAACATCCACTTGGTATCGAACCATTCCACAATCGGCGCGACATCAATGTCGGTCCAGTGACGATCTGGGTTTGCATCAGGTACTATTGCTTCCTCTGCAGTTTCAGCGACGACCTCATTCACGGCTTGTGCCTCGTTTACACTCGCCGTCGATGATTTACCGATAAGATCGGACACCGTCGCGGCCAACCCCAAGAAAAACAGGCCACCAACGATGACGATCAGCACTTTGCGTAGTCCAAATGCCGAACGCGCAGGTTTGGGCGTAGCAGTACCTAGAACCGGTTCTTCAAACCGCAGAGGATCATTGCGTACGGGTTCAGCAGCATAATCCCCCTCTTCTACTAAACCGCTCCGCTGCTTCCAAAGGGGCGCTGCGTCAAAGGCATTCTTTGGTGGGATCGGTTCAAAGTCGGGATTTGCTCGAACAGCAGAAGCATTCATGCCGTCGGCACGTTGAGTGGGTTTGGCTTTGTTGCCAAATGCCAGTTTACCCAAGGCCAGTAATCCAATGGCCCCCGCGATCTTTGAGAACAAACCAAACATCGTCATCTCACCGGCCGCAGGCGGTGCAAATTCAACTTCACGCCCATCAAGGTATGGCCAAACAACCAGTAAATCGTTTTCAAAAGAGAGACCCTCGATGGCAAACACATCCTCTGTGATGTCGGTCCAAATCCCGAGGCTCCTAATCTCACCATTGTATTCGAAAATTGGGCCAATTTCGCCAAAACCGACTACCCCCCTCGTCTTAAATGCCGAGGTCAGCCTGTCGTGGCTAAATCCACGCTCATAAAAGAATGCAACCGCCACGACTTCTTTGTCGCTCATTGCGGTTTCGGACACGATCGGCACCATGAAGCCTTCAAGCTCACCTGAATCCGTTTCGAGTGTCAGCTCATAAGCGTAATCAAACACTGCTTGCCCGCGCAACATGACTTCGCGCAACTCAGTTGTGTCGCGTTCGCGGTCAAACTTTGCAACATCAACTGCCGCCGGTGGTCCAGCAGCAAGGGCTGCGGCCTCAGCAGCAACGCGGTCATTTTGGGAAACCTGCAGGAAGTATCCGATACCAAGCATGATCGCTGCGCCAATCCCAAGACCAATCGGGCCAAGACGAACGAAACCATAAAGCGCGGATAGAATATGCAGCATAGAAAACCTCAATCTAATGTTGAGGCCAATTTTACCGCTGATCTTTGGCAAGAGTTAGGCACGTTTAGGTTGTTTTTCGGCTCTAGCCGCGCTGCAAGTTCTCGATAATTGGGCAATCGGGTCGCGCATCCCCTGCGCAGGATTGAACCAGATCAGCCAGTGTCGCACGCATATCCTGAAGACCCGCAATCTTTGCCTCAATCGCTGCAAGATGTTCTTTGGCGATAGCACGCACATCGCCACTGGCACGGTCCTGATCTTCCCACAATGCAAGCAGATCACGGCAATCGTCGATTGAGAAACCAAGGCTACGCGCGCGGGCAAGGAACGTGAGTTTGTGCAGATGCGCGTCGCTGAAATCGCGATACCCGTTGTTCGCGCGGTCTGGTGTCACCAAGCCAATATCTTCGTAATAGCGTATAGTTTTGGGCGGCAGACCAACACGTTTGCCCGCGTCTTTGATGTTCATTGGATAGCCTCCAGTTCCGCCACTTTGACCCAGCGAAGACGCAACGCATTGGTCACGACCAACACGCTAGACGCTGCCATCGCCAGCGCGGCAAGCTGTGGCGACAGCATGCCCAATGCGGCAACCGGAATAAGGATGATGTTATAGCCAAAGGCCCATCCAAGGTTTTGCCAGATATTTCGCAAGGTGCGGCGGCTCACTTCAATCGCGCGCGCCACGCCGGCCGGGTTGCCCGACACCAACACCACGTCTGCACTTTCGACGGCGACATCCGTGCCTGTGCCCATCGCAATGCCAACGTCAGCGGTAGCAAGCGCGGGGGCATCGTTGATGCCATCCCCAACGAACGCCACCTTTCGACCACCCGATTGCAGTTGTTTGACCGCTTCTGCTTTTCCATCTGGCAGCACACCAGCAAGCACCTGTTCAATTCCCAAAGCCTTACCCAAAGCACCCGCGGCGTCTTTGGTATCGCCAGAAATCATGACCACCTCTAGCCCCCGTGCTTTCAGCGCCTGAACCGTAGCTTTGGCTGTTGGCTTGGGCGTATCAGACAAGCCAATTGTTC
This sequence comes from uncultured Octadecabacter sp., assembly GCA_937969445.1. GTDB lineage: Bacteria > Pseudomonadota > Alphaproteobacteria > Rhodobacterales > Rhodobacteraceae > Octadecabacter. The sequence continues at coordinate 8,540 of CALBVZ010000128.1, forward strand.
CCGCGAATTTTCCGTCAATCGCAACCATGACGGGGGTCTGGCCAGCCGGAATTTCCGCCTGCGCTTTGACGCCTTCCCAAGCCATCATCGCCGCATTGCCGATAACGATACGGCGGCCTTCGACCGTGCCTTGCAGACCGTGACCGGGAATCGTTTCTACATCCGTGGCGGTAGGCAAGTGGCGACCGGCAAGCGCGATGATCGCGTTCGCCAATGGATGGTCTGACGCGGTCTCAACTGCGGCAACCGCCGCGAGGTCCTGCGAACGCAACGTATTGGTCACCACAACAGGCGCACCAGCGGTTAACGTTCCTGTCTTATCAAACGCAACGACATCGATACCTTGCAAGGCCTGCAAAGCATCCCCGCGTCGGAACAATACGCCAAGCTCGGCGGCACGTCCCGTACCGACCATGATCGACGTAGGCGTCGCCAATCCCATGGCGCAGGGGCACGCAATAATCAAAACCGAAACGCCTGCAACCAACGCCAGCGGCAAGGACCCAAACACCAACCAAAGCAGAACAGTAAGCCCGGCAACAGCCATGACCGCAGGGACGAACCAAAGGGTTATCTTATTCACGAGGTCTTGCACCGGCAAACGCGCCCCCTGTGCTTCGGCAACCATCGTAATAATCCGCGCGAGCAAGGTTTCCGACCCTACAGAACGCGCTTCTAGCACCAGTGATGAGGTTCCGTTAATTGTACCAGCAACCAGCTCATTGCCGATCGCTTTTTCAACGGGCATTGGCTCTCCGGAAATCATGCTTTCGTCGACGAAACCTGTGCCACGGGTTAACACGCCATCCACCGGAATACGTGCGCCTGCGGCCAAATGGACAATGTCGCCGACGACAACTTTGTCGAGTGGGAGCGAAATAACTTCGCCCTCTCTCTCGACGTTTGCGGTGTCAGGTCGAAGCCCGATCAACCGTTTGATTGCAGCGCCTGTGCGACCCTTCGCGCGCGCCTCAAGGTAGCGGCCCAGCAGGATGAGCGTCACGATCACCGCCGCCGCTTCGAAATAGACCGCGATACTTCCGTCGGGCAACCATTGGGGACGAAACGTTGCAACAGTGGAATAGCCCCACGCCGCGCCCGCCCCCAAAACCACGAGGGAATTCATGTCTGGCGCACCACGTAACAATGCAGGGATACCTTTGGCAAAAAACCCTCGACCTGGTCCGATCAACACAAGTGTCGCTAAGAAAAATTGAATGAGCCAACTGTCCTGCAGTCCAATCACTTGCGCGATAAAATGATGCACGGATGGGAAAACGTGCCCACCCATCTCGACCACAAAAATCGGCAGCGTCAACGCAGCAGCTATCAAGGTTGAACGCAATAGTTCAGGCGTTTCATCTTCGCGTTCAAGTGCCACGCTGCCCGTCTTGATAGGGCTTGCAGGGTAACCTGCCTTTGTCGAAGCCGTGGCAATCAAATCTTCCAGCCCAGCGCCCCCCTCAACTGTGGCCGTGCGATCAGCAAAATTGATGTATGCCGAGGTTACGCCTGCAACCCCCTCCATCGCCTTTTGCGCGCGCGCAGCACAGCCACCACAGGTCATTTCATCTACATCAAAGCGATAATTGGTCATAACGAATCCTCTTGTCACCTTCTACATAGACCTTCCAGTTACAGTAAGGTCAAAGCCCTTCTTACACATTTTTGGCCTTATACTAGCAACGATACTGGTCCTATCCGAACGCCTTTAGAATCGAAATAGTAAGGGAACACACCCTTAGTGTGCCCCTGATTCCATGCGGAGGACTAATAATGGACGGAATGACAACGAACGACCTGAGCCATGTAGTTGACGCAGATCGCGCCCATGTCTGGCATCACCTTAGCCAGCACAGGCAGTATATGAACGAAGATCTCAGCGCGCAGGTCGACCCGCGTATCATCGTTGAGGGCAAAGGTATGCGTGTCTGGGACCAACACGGCAAAGAACACATCGATGCTGTGTCCGGCGGCGTTTGGACCGTCAACGTAGGCTATGGACGTGAAAGCATTGCCAACGCAGTGCGCGACCAGATTTTGAAGATGAACTTCTTTGGCGGAACAGTAGGATCCATTCCTGGTGCGTTGTTCGCGGAAAAGCTGATTTCCAAAATGCCGGGCATGTCACGAGTTTACTACGCAAACTCCGGTTCTGAGGCCAACGAGAAGGGCTTCAAAATCGTTCGTCAAATCGCGCACAAGCGCTACGGCGGCAAGAAACATAAGATCCTGTATCGCGACCGCGACTACCACGGCTCGACCATCGCCAGCATGTCTGCGGGTGGGCAGGATGAGCGGAACGCCCAGTACGGTCCATTCACCCCCGGTTTTGTACGCGTGCCGCACTGCATGGAATACCGTAAGCACGAACAGGACGGTGCGCCGGATGAGAACTATGGCGTCTGGGCCGCTGACCAGATCGAAGAAATCATCCTGCGCGAAGGTGCAGACACCGTTGGCGCACTTTGCCTTGAACCTGTAACAGCAGGTGGTGGCGTGATTACTCCGCCCGAAGGTTACTGGGAACGCGTTCAGGAAATCTGCAAAAAGTACGACATCCTGCTTCATATCGACGAAGTTGTTTGCGGTGTGGGCCGTACGGGGACTTGGTTCGGCTACCAGAACTACGACATCAAACCCGATATCGTGACCATGGCCAAAGGCGTGGCGTCTGGTTACGCGGCAATTTCATGCTGTGTGACGACTGAGGCGGTCTTTGACATGTTCAAAGACGACTCCTCTGACCCTCTGAACTACTTCCGTGACATCTCAACGTTTGGGGGCTGCACCGCTGGCCCAGCAGCGGCCCTTGAGAACATGAAGATCATCGAAAACGAAGACCTATTGGCAAACACTCTTGTTATGGGGGACCGTATGGTCGCCAACCTGCAAGCGCTGGCCGAGAAGTTTCCACAAATTGGTGATGTGCGTGGCAAAGGATTGTTCGTCGGGGCCGAGTTGGTAACAGACCGCTCCACCAAAGAACCGATGCCTGAAAACCTTGTTGGGGCAGTTGTCGCAGACTGTAACAAGAACGGTGTGATCATCGGGGCGACGAACCGCTCTGTGCCAGGCAAGAATAACACGCTGTGCTTCTCCCCCGCATTGATCGCGACGGCAGACGACATTGACGAGATCACCGATGCAGTTGGCGCCGCATTGGGGCGGGTTTTCGCCTAAGTCGGATGAACGAAACATTCTCAGTATCTTAGGGCGGGTTCAGGGATGGACCCGCCCTGTTCAATCGAGGCATGGTGCGGCTGAATTCACAACCAAAGGCTAATACTATGCTTCGTTCGTTTCTGATCCTCATTACCTTTATCATTGCATTGCCCGCATATGCCCAAGATTCCTGCGAATACGCCAACGACAACGAGTGCGACGAAGAACGTTACGGCGGCCAAGGGTACTGTGAAACAGGTACTGATACCACGGATTGCACATTGTTGAGCGCAGGCATCAACGAAGACAGCTGCGCCTTTGCGGAAGACGGCGAATGCGACGAATACCGCTACAACGGCAGTGGCGCGTGTCAGGACGGATCTGACCTGTCCGACTGCACAGCGTGGCAGGTTGAACGCGAAACAAACTTCATCGAACGCGCACAGGCGCTTGGCTATAACGACGTTGCGATTAACGCACTGGGCGACAACACATGTCGTTGGTCTTACGACGACGAATGCGACGACCCATCATTGGGTGGCACTGGCGCATGTGACGTGGGCACCGACGCAATGGATTGCATCGCGGCAAAACCAACGAACTAATCGCCACATCGTTGACTAAAATCCCTTAGGGTCGGGTTCCGGACTGGACCCGACCCTTTGTTTTGCGCCAATGTAAACTCATTGATTTCAAGACAAAGGTATTGCCGATGCTTCGTTCTTTTCTAATCCTACTGACGTTTGTCGTCGCCCTACCCGCCTATGCGCAAGATTCCTGCGAGTACGCGAACGACAATGAATGCGACGAGGACCGTTACGGCGGACAAGGGTATTGCGACGCAGGAACCGATACGACGGACTGTACCTTGATGCGCGCTGGCATCGCGGATGACAGCTGCGCCTTCGCTAACGACAATGAATGTGACGAATACCGCTATAACGGCAGTGGCGCGTGTCAGGACGGATCTGACACCAGCGATTGCGCGGCTTGGCAAGTTCAACGAGAGGCTGATTTCCTAGAACGCGCCCGTGCCTTGGGTATTGCCCCACAAACCATCAATGAATTGGGCAACAACACCTGCCGTTGGAATAATGACGACGAGTGTGACGACATTCTTTACGGTGGCACCGGTGCCTGTGACCCCGGAACCGACGCGACAGATTGCCTTGCGACAGTAAGCACAAGTGCGGCGATTGAACCTTTGGTTGGAGGAGACAATTCCTGCCCGTTTGCCAACGACAATGAATGTGACGAGGCGCGCTATGGCGGCCAAGGTTTCTGTGATGCGGGTACAGACACCAACGATTGTGCGGCAGGTGGCGACCTCACGCTGACGCCGATCGGCAATATTGGTGACAGCTGCGAATACGCCAACGACAGCGAATGTGATGAAGCACGTTTCGGCGGCGGCGGTTACTGCGACGACGGCACCGATACATCTGATTGTCGCCAGTTGGCCGCAGGTCTTGATGACGACAGTTGCGAATGGGCCAATGACAACGAATGCGATGAGATACGCTATGGCGGCGGTGGGCAATGCATTGATGGTTCTGACGCGACGGACTGCGACATGTACGGAACCTCGCCCGAGGCTCTGGCCCGCTTGCTTTCCCTCGTCCCGTCTGATTTGCGCGCGCAATTGGGCGATGACAGTTGTCAGTATTCCAATGACGGTGAATGTGATGACGTAAACTTTGGCGGCACGATTTATTGTGACGTTGGCACGGATGCGACCGATTGCCGTGCGATGGCGCTTGGCGGCGAAGACAGCTGCCGTTGGGCCAACGACAACGAATGTGATGAACCCGGTATCGGCACCGACAACTGCACATCTGGCACCGATGTGACCGACTGCGCCGCCGTCGCTTACCTGCGTAATCGCACCGACACGTGTAATTCAGCGTTTGATGGTATCTGCAACGAAGCCTCAGGTGGGGATGGCACATGCGAAGCATTCTCTGACACTGCCGACTGCCTTGGCCGTTCACGCCCCGCAGGTCTTGAGAACCATTTCTTTGGCCGCGACGACCGCTTCTTGGTTGATGCGACGCAGGCGCCTTGGCGGTTTATCGGGTCTCTGGAACTGCAAGACGGCTCCTGCACGGGTACGCTGGTTGGCCCAGCGCTAGTGCTTACAGCCGCGCATTGCGTTACGGATACGGGCAATGAAACCAACACGCCTGTTATGTTTCGCGCGGGCCTTTCACTGGGTAATTCAGTGGGCGAAGCCAAAGTGACAGCGGCGGTCTTTGACCCGAATTACACCCCTGACACCCAAGAGGCTGGCGGCGGAAATGGTCACGACTGGGCGCTGGTTGTTCTGGATCGCAACCTTGGTGATGAAATCGGTTACTTAGATGTACATGAGCTTACCGCGACAGACATCAGCCAGATTGGACGGTCTGGGCTGTTGGTCAATCAGGCTGGCTATTCATGGGACACGGGCGACAACCTGTCTGGCAACCAAGGCTGTCGCATCGTTGAGGCGTTTGAAGACAACTCAATCCTGCACGAATGTGACACCGCGCAAGGCGACAGCGGCTCGCCGTTCTTGCTCAACGTTGATGGTGAGTGGAAAATCATCGCGGTGGACAGTCAATTCTTCCGTGCAGACGCTGAGGACAAGTCACCGTTTAGCCAAGCGAACCTTGCGGTCGATAGCCGCGCATTCGCGGCGGCCGTCGCACAGCAACAGTAGTCTTATTCGACTTAGGGCCAGTTTACTTTCACATAGGGCCAGTTAGTCTGGCCCTATGGCCCTACCCGTCGAAACCTTTTTCTTGCACCCCGATGCCGAAGGCACGTTGCAAACCCAAGTCCGCCAATTGGTCGCGGAAGGTATTCTCGCGGGGCGATTTCGCCCTGGTGAAAAACTGCCCTCATCGCGCAAACTGGCCGCACACCTCGGCGTAAGTCGGATCACCATAACCCTCGCATTCACAGAACTTTTGGCAGATGACTATATTGTCGCGCAGGGACGGTCTGGCTATTTCGTTTCCGAAAACGCGCCAGAGCCACCTCAGTTTCCCGCCACCGCAAGCGAAGACAGCACCGTGGATTGGAGCCGTGCAATCGGCCAGCGTTTCACACCAACACAAGGGATCGCCAAACCAAGAGACTGGGCGCAATACCGATACCCGTTCGTTTACGGTCAAGCTGACCCGACATTATTTGATTCTGCGAACTGGCGGCTTTGCGCACTAGAGGCACTGGGCAAGAAAGACTTTGATGCCCTCACCGCGGATTACTACGACAGCGACGACCCCAAATTGCTCGACTTTATCGCGCGCCAAACCCTGCCGCGTCGGGGTATCCTTGCCAAGCCTGATGAGATCCTACTGACCTTAGGCGCGCAAAACGCACTGTGGTTGACGGCCCAAGTGTTGCTAACACAACGGCGCACCGCCGCCATTGAAGACCCGTGTTATCCAGCGATGCGAGGCATTCTGGAACAGTCGCGCTGTCACCTTCATGCAATCCCCGTCGATAAGGATGGCCTTCCACCGGATAGCCTACCTGCTGAAACCGATGTGGTATTCACCACACCGAGCCATCAATGCCCAACGGCCGCAACCATGCCGATGTCACGTCGCATGGCCCTTCTCGACAAAGCGGAGAAGGATGATTTTCTGATCGTTGAGGACGACTACGAATTTGAGATGTCGTTTCTGACACCGCCGTCCCCTGCGCTAAAATCCCTCGATAAGAACGGGCGCGTTATTTATGTCGGCAGCTTTTCTAAATCGTTGTTCCCTGGCTTGCGACTTGGGTACTTAGTCGGTCCTGCGCCGTTTATTCGCGAAGCACGCGCACTCAGAGCATCTGTTTTGCGCCATCCCCCGGGACATATCCAACGTACTGTGACGTATTTCCTATCACGTGGTCATTACGACGCCCTCGTTGGCCGAATGGGCCGCGCATTTCATGATCGACGCAAGATGATGGACAAAGCCGTTGAAGACACGGGCCTGACGGTCGCCGGTTCCGGCAGTTTTGGCGGTTCATCCCTTTGGATGCGCGCGCCGAAACATATCGATACTCGCGACCTTGCACAGCGACTTTCCGAACAGGGTGTTTTGATCGAGCCAGGTCATGCGTTTTTTGGCGGTACTGATATTCCAAAGAACTTTTACCGATTGGCCTACAGTTCGATCCCATCTAAGCGCATCGCTGGTGGGATCGAAATCTTAGCGCGAACGCTTCGCAGTATGAGTTAGACAGATTACATTCCACATCGTGCGGCATTCGAACTCGACAACCAAATCCACAAATGAGCCAAATGGTCCTAATTTCACTTTTTGGCCCTAAATGACAGCATTAACTGGACCTAACAGGAAACGCGCCAAAACCTTACATTCCGTACAAACTTGCTCCAAAGGGGATTCCCAAATGAAGATGACGACTGAAGAGGCCTTCGTAAAAACGCTCCAGATGCATGGCATTGACAATGCCTTTGGGATTATTGGGTCAGCGATGATGCCAATTTCTGATATTTTCCCTGATGCAGGCATCACATTCTGGGACTGTGCGCACGAAACGTCTGGCGGCATGATGGCGGATGGTTTCACCCGCGCCACTGGCAAGATGTCCATGATGATCGCGCAGAACGGTCCAGGCATTACGAACTTCGTGACAGCCGTTAAGACAGCCTATTGGAACCACACACCAATTCTTTTGGTTACGCCACAAGCAGCGAACAAAACAATCGGCCAAGGTGGCTTCCAAGAGATGGAACAGATGAACCTGTTTGCTGACTGTGTCGCCTACCAAGAAGAAGTGCGCGACCCATCCCGTATTGCTGAAACGCTGAACCGCGTCATTATGCAAGCCAAGCGCGCCTCTGCACCGGCACAGATCAACGTGCCGCGCGACTTCTGGACTCAAGTGATCGACATCGAACTTCCGACAATCGTTGATTTCGAGCTGCCACAAGGTGGTGATGCAGCGGTTCAAGAAGCAGCTGAGCTGTTGTCCAACGCGAAATTCCCTGTGATCCTGAACGGCGCTGGCGCTATCCTGTCTAAGGGCGGTATCGAAGCATCCCGCGTATTGGCCGAACAGCTCGACGCGCCTGTGTGCGTTGGCTACCAACACAACGATGCCTTTCCAGGGAACCATCCCCTTTTCGCGGGCCCATTAGGTTACAATGGCTCAAAGGCTGGCATGCAACTCATCCAGCAGGCTGACGTCGTCCTTTGCCTTGGTACACGCTTGAACCCGTTTTCTACTTTGCCGGGCTATGGTATGGAATACTGGCCGACGGATGCGAAGATCATCCAAGTCGACATCAACCCTGACCGTATTGGCCTGACCAAGAAGGTAACCGTCGGTATCGTCGGTGACGCAGCCAAGGTCGCAACCGGTATAGCCGCGAAGCTTTCCGACACGGCAGGCGACGCAGATCGCGACGCTCGAAAGTCCACGATCGCACAAACGAAGTCGTCATGGGCACAAGAACTGACATCCATGAACGAAGAGCAGGATGATCCAGGCACCACTTGGAACCAGCGCGCACGTAACGACAAGCCTGATTGGATGTCTCCACGCATGGCATGGCGCGCGATCCAATCCGCGCTTCCAGTTGAAGCGATCATTTCCTCTGACATCGGCAACAACTGTGCGATTGGCAATGCTTACCCGTCTTTCAACGACAGCCGCAAGTATTTGGCACCTGGCCTGTTCGGCCCGTGTGGCTACGGCCTGCCGTCTATTGTCGGCGCAAAAATCGGCCAGCGCGATACGCCGGTTGTTGGTTTTGCTGGCGACGGCGCGTTCGGCATCTCTGTCAACGAATTGACGGCGATTGGCCGCGGCGAATGGCCTGCGATCACACAGATCGTTTTCCGCAATTACCAATGGGGCGCTGAAAAGCGGAACTCTACACTTTGGTTCGATGATAACTTCGTCGGCACAGAACTGGACGAGCAAGTCTCTTATGCTGGCATCGCCAACGCCTGTGGTTTGAAGGGCGTCATTGCCCGCACCCAAGAAGAGCTGACTGCCGCGCTGGATCAAGCGATCAAAGATCAGATGGAAAACGGCATCACCACATTGATCGAAGCGATGATTAACCAAGAACTGGGTGAACCGTTCCGTCGCGACGCTATGAAAAAGCCTGTCGAGGTTGCAGGTATTTCGAAGGACGACATGCGCACACAGCCAATGGCATAAACGCACTTGCAAGTCGTTGCCGAGGCGGGGGAAACTTCGCCTCGGTTCTCTAATTTTGAAAGGCCTCGATCCTAATGTCATCTTTTCTATCTGACGCCGTGGCCGACGCCCCCGCACATATCATCCGCCAAGCCCAAGATGCGCCCAGCCCGCGTGTCGCGATTGCCCGTGCCGGAGCGCCCCTACCGATGCTTGCAGCAATGGAAGCAACGCAAGCCAATATGATGGTCCCGCTGTTCACAGGCGAACGTGCCGATATCGAAGCTGAGGCAGACAAGCTCGGCTGGGACATTTCCGGTTTTGAGATCATCGATACCGTTGGCGAAGCCGAAGCAGGTGCTGCCGCGGCACTTGCCTGCGGTGAAGGACGCGCTGATGTTCTGATGAAAGGCCAGTTGCACACAGATGCATTTATGCGTGCTGCCGTTTCACGCGATGCTGGCCTGCGCACCGGAAAACGGTTCGTGCATATTTTCCATATTACCACGCCTGACGGCAGTCGCTCGATCACGATCTCAGATGCCGCTGTCAACGTGAACCCAGACCTCAACACGCGCAAAGACGCGACCGCGGAAGTCGTCAGCCTGCTTCACAAAATCGGCAACCCGCGCCCGAAAGTCGCGTTTTTGTCTGCAACGGAATCCCCGATCGAGGCAGTACCGTCTTCAATGGAAGGCCGCGAATTGCGTGACTGGGCGATTGAGAACATCAATGACGCCGATTTTTCCGGGCCACTGGCATTTGATCTGATCATGTCCCCAAAAGCGGTGAAGGCCAAAAAGCTAACCGACGATCCTGTCGCAGGCCAAGCAGACGCTATTATCGTACCCGATATCGTTTCCGGCAACGCGCTGTTCAAATCGTTCGTCTATCTGACCGGCGGCTGCGCTGGCGGCATCGTTATGGGGGCGAAGGTGCCTATCTTGTTGACGTCGCGCGCTGACCCGTCAGCCGCACGCTTAAGCTCAATCGCGCTTGGCGCAATCATGGCCGCCTCATGATCTTAGTCGTCAACGCAGGTTCCAGCTCAATCAAGGTGGCATTGTTTAAGCCTGACCTGACCGAGGTCATGAAAGGCCAAGTTAGCGGCATTGGCGGATCATTGGCGCACATCGATTTGGGTACCGATAACAAAAATATTGCGGCCCCCGATCATGACGTCGCACTAAAGGCAATTCTGGCGAGCTTGGACGCACAGGGCATCAAAACTGAAGACCTCACTGCCGCCGCACACCGTGTTGTTCACGGCGGAACATCTTTGGTTGAGCCCTGCCGCATTACCGATAACGTAATAGAGGGAATTGAAGCGGCAACGCCTCTGGCACCCTTGCACAACCCAAACAACCTCGCCGGCATCCGCGCATTGCAAAATTTGGCGCCAGAACTGCCCCAGTTCGCGAGCTTTGGAACAGCATTCCATGCGACCAATCCCGACGTCGCGACAGCTTATGCGATCCCAAAAAAGGATCGCGACATGGGCATCCGCCGCTACGGTTTCCACGGGCTGTCCTATGCCTGGATCGTGACCCAGTTTGAAAACAAACTACCTGATCGCCTTTTGGCGTTCCATCTCGGTTCCGGTGCGTCGTTGTGTGCGGTCCATAACGGTAAATCTGTCGCTACTTCTATGGGGTATTCCCCTTTGGATGGGCTAACGATGGGTACGCGGTCTGGTGCAATTGATGGCATGGCTGTGCTGCGCATGGCAGAAATCCACGGCGCAGATGAGGCATCACGTCGCTTAAACAAGGATTCTGGCCTAAAGGGATTGGGCGGCGCCAACGACATGCGCTTGTTGCTGGCGGCAGACACGGATGACGCGAAATTTGCGGTTGATCATTTCTGTTACTGGGCCGCGCGGCACGCTGGGTCTGCCGTTGTTGCGATGGGCGGTGTTGATGCTGTCGCGTTTACGGGTGGGATCGGCGAGAATTCCGCCGAAATCCGTACACGTATCATGGCGCATCTAAAATTCCTTGGTGAAGTCCCCGTGCATGTGATCAAGGCGGACGAGGAACGCCAAATCGCACTGGATGCGACCAAATTGGGTGCCACGTGATGGACTGGATTCTGGAGGCTACAGAACTATCCCAAGACGAGTTCTTGATTTTGGCTGGCCTCACGTTGCTTTCTGGCATCGTGCGCGGGTTTTCCGGATTCGCACTTTCCGCGATGGTTATGGCGACAGCGATTGTCATCCTGCCACCAGTTGAGCTGATACCGATGCTGTGGTGGTTGGAAATGTCCGCGTCGGTCTTGATGTTGAAAAACGGCTGGGCCGAAGCAGATCGCCCAATGACTTACGGCCTTGTAATTGCAGCCTTGATTGGCTGGCCGATTGGTCTTTGGCTGACGCTATCCGTGTCGGTTGAAACCTCAAAAGCCCTCGCGCTAAGCGTGATCGTTGTATTGGCGATTAGCCAACTGGCGAAGTTAAAGCTGACGTTTTTGGCAAGCAAAGCAGGACTTTACGGGACAGGTATCATGGCAGGGATCGTGTCCGGCGTTGCCCATGTTGGCGGCATGGTTGTTGCCTTTTATGTGTTGGCTGCCAACCAACCTGCACGCGTAATGCGCGCATCGCTAGTTCTTTACCTTTTCCTCGGCTCGGCTTCGTCCATGCTTGTGCTTTTGCTATTCGGGGTGATGGATTTTTCCGGTGTTTCACGCGGTTTGGTTTTTGCGCTGCCAACAATGTTTGGCGTTTTGTTGGGCCAACAACTCTTCACCGAACGACTTGCGCCATACTACCGGCCATTCTGTTTAACCCTGCTAACTGGCCTTGCCCTGCTTGGCTTGATCCGAACCCAGCTTTCTTGAAAATGAACCGTGACCCATTGCAAAATGACTCACAATCGTGAAATTGATTTATGATTGATGCATACCGGAGGAGACCATTATGAAAGATCAACCTGATCTGAACCTGTCACCCGAAGTCTCCGATGAGATCCGCAAGACGACCTGTTACATGTGCGCCTGCCGTTGCGGGATCAACGTTCACATGAAGGACGGAAAGGTCGCCTACATCGAGGGCAACAAGGACCACCCTGTGAACCAAGGCGTGCTTTGCGCCAAAGGGTCGGCCGGCATCATGCAGGTAAACGCGCCATCCCGCTTGAAGGCCCCGATGAAACGGGTTGGCCCGCGCGGGTCTGGTGAGTTCGAAGAAATCTCATGGGAAGAGGCGCTGACAATCGCAACGGATTGGCTGGCGCCCGTGCGCAAAGAAGATCCATCCAAACTCGCGTTTTTTACAGGCCGTGATCAGTCCCAATCTTTCACGTCCCTTTGGGCGCAAGGGTTTGGCACGCCGAATTACGCCGCCCACGGAGGGTTTTGTTCCGTCAACATGGCCGCCGCTGGAATCTACACGATGGGCGGTGCGTTCTGGGAATTTGGCCAACCTGATTGGGACCACACCAAAATGTTTGTGTTGTTTGGCGTCGCCGAAGACCACGACAGTAACCCAATCAAAATGGGGATCGGCAAGATCAAAGAACGCGGTGCGCGTATGGTTGGCGTGAACCCAATCCGCACGGGCTATAACGCCGTCGCAGATGACTGGTTCGGGATTACACCGGGTACGGATGGCCTCCTGATCATGGCGCTGATCCATGAGCTGTTTAAGGCCGGCAAACTGGACCTCGACTATCTTGCCCGATTCACCAACGCGTCTTGTATCGTCAACGAAGACCCAAGCAGCGACGAAAACGGTTTGCTGCTACGTGACGATGAAGGCCAACCACAGGTTATAGACAAGAACACCGGCCACCTTGCACCGTGGAATGGCCAAGGCGTTGAGCCTGATCTGGCCAGCACGCACCGCGCCGCTGGTGTCACCCACCGCCCAGTCTTCCACTTGATGGCAGATCGTTTCCTCGATCCGAAATACGCACCAGATGAAGTCGCCGAGGCCACAGGCATTTCCGCCGACCGCATCAAGCAACTGGCAGCAGACATGGCCCATGTCGCGTTTGACGAAGCGATTGAACTGGACCGCCCATGGACAGATTTCCGCGGCAAGAAACACGCCAAGATGATTGGCCGCCCTGTTTCCATGCACTCAATGCGTGGGATTTCGGCGCACTCGAACGGATTCCAAACCTGCCGCGCGTTGCACACGCTTCAGATCATCCTTGGCGCAGTAGAAACGCCCGGCGGCATGCGCTTCAAACCGCCCTACCCCAAGCCCGCGACTGCGCATCCGAAACCGCACGGCAAGGTTACACCAGGTGGCGCATTGAACGGTCCACACCTTGGGTATCCACACGGTCCAGAAGACCTGATGCTTAAGGAAGATGGCAGCGCCATTCGTATCGACAAAGCCTTCACATGGGAAAACCCGCTGTCGGCCCACGGCATGATGCACATGGTTATCTCAAACGCCCATGCTGGCGATCCTTACAAAATCGACACACTATTCATGTATATGGCGAACATGTCATGGAACTCATCTATGAATTCCACAGGCGTGATGGAGATGCTGACAGACACGGATGAGGACGGTGAATACGTCATTCCGCGCATCATCTATTCGGACGCCTATTCCTCGGAAATGGTGGCCTTCGCTGACCTGATCTTGCCCGACACGACATATCTTGAACGCCATGATTGTATCTCGCTGCTTGATCGCCCGATCTGCGAGGCCGATGCCGTCGCCGACGCCATTCGCTGGCCCGTTGTCGAACCTGACCGCGATGTGCGTGGTTTCCAGTCCGTGCTTTGCGAACTTGGCGCGCGTTTGAACCTGCCTGGCTTCGTGAACGAAGACGGCAGCCAGAAATACGAAGATTACGCCGACTACATCACCAATCACATCCGTCGTCCGGGGATTGGCCCGTTGGCGGGGTGGCGCATGGGTGAAGATGGATTGTCTGATGGCCGTGGCGATCCGAACGAGGGCCAGCTCGACAGTTATATCAAAAATGGCGGGTTCTGGCATTCCGAAGTGCCGAAAGAAGCATCGTATTACAAACCATTCAACGCAGCCTACCAGAAGTGGGCTGTTGAAATGGGTTTCTTTGATAGTGAACAACCCTACATCTTTACACCCTACGTCGAACCCCTGCGCCGCATGCAACTTGCCGCCGAAGGCCATGGTCGCGTGCAGCCGCCCGATCATTTGCGCCAACAGGTCAAAGACACGATGGACCCGCTGCCGATTTGGTATGCGCCGCTGTCTGATGAACGGATTGATACGTCTGAATTCAACGTCCACGCGCTCACGCAGCGCCCAATGGCGATGTATCATTCATGGGGTTCGCAGAACGCTTGGCTGCGCCAACTACATGGCCGCAACCCGCTTTACGTGCCGACCAAGATTTGGGAACAGCACAGTTTCGAGGAAGGCAGTTGGGCCAAAGTAACGTCCCCGTCCGGCGTCATTGTGGTTCCTGTGATGCACATGGCTGCATTGAACGAAAACACCGTCTGGACATGGAACGCCATCGGCAAACGCAAAGGTGCTTGGGCGCTGGATGAAAAAGCGCCTGAAGCGACCGAGGGCTTCCTCCTCAACCACCTGATCCACGAGCTGCTGCCCGAACAAGCGGACGGCATGCGGTGGTCTAACTCCGACCCCGTCACAGGCCAAGCCGCATGGTTTGACCTGCGGGTAAAAATCGAAAAGGTTGCCGCCCCAACAGAGGCACAGCCCGCAACGCCTGCGCAAAAGTCCCCCGTTGGCAAAGGACCAAACAGCCAAGCATGGAAGGTCGGAAAATGAGGAATACACTCTTGCTCATTTTCGCTTTCCTCATCCTGATGATCGGCTCATTCGTCTGGTTCGTTCTCACTTGGGACGCCAGTAAAGAAGAACCCGTAAGCTCGATCCGACCCATACAAATAGGGGCCACAGCATGACAACGCTACCAACTTCAACGACCAAGAAACTTGGCCTTGTGATCGACCTTGATACCTGTGTCGGTTGCCACGCTTGCGTGATCTCCTGCAAAGGCTGGAACACAGAAAACTACGGCGCGCCCTTGTCGGACCAAGACCCGTATGGCGAGAACCCGACAGGTACATTCCTGAACCGCGTGCATTCCTATGAAATCCAACCCAAGGAAGCACCTGCACAGCTGATCCACTTCCCAAAATCCTGCCTGCATTGCGAAGATGCGCCCTGCGTAACGGTTTGCCCAACTGGGGCCAGCTATAAGCGGGTCGAAGACGGGATTGTGCTAGTCAATGAGCAAGACTGCATCGGTTGCGGGCTGTGTGCTTGGGCATGCCCTTACGGCGCACGCGAAATGGATCAAGAAGAGAAGGTCATGAAAAAGTGTACCCTCTGCGTTGATCGTATCTATAACGAAAACCTGCCCGAAGAGGACCGTGAACCAGCCTGCGTGCGCACATGCCCCGCTGGCGCGCGCCACTTTGGAGACTTCGCAGATCCTGAAAGCAACGTTTCACGTCTGACCGCAGAACGCGGCGGAATGGATTTGATGCCTGAGATGGGAACAAAACCCGTCAATAAGTACCTTCCACCTCGCCCCAAAGACCGTGACCGAAGCGAAGATGTCGACATCCTTGCGCCGTTCCTTGAACCTGTCGCGACGGAGACCACTGGTTTCCTTGGATGGCTCGACAAGGCACTCGACGCCATGCCCGGATCCTCAAAGGGGGGTAAAAACTAATGCATCCCGCACCATCAGTTATTCTATTTTCCACGCTCTCGGGCCTTGGCTTTGGCCTGTTGGCCTTTCTTGGCTTCGGCATGCCGTCCCCCACAGGGTTCATGGCGTTCATCTGGTTTACAATCGCGTACCTGCTGGCTGTCGGTGGGCTTATTGCGTCTACCTTCCACCTTGGTCACCCAGAACGCGCGTTGAAGGCGTTTAAACAGTGGCGTTCCAGCTGGCTGTCGCGTGAGGGCATTTGTGCCGTCGCTGCGTTGTTGGTTATGGCGCTTTATGGTGCTGGCGCGGTGTTCTTCGATACAAACTGGACGCTCGTTGGGATTGTTGGTGCGCTCCTTTCCATCGGAACCGTTTTCACCACGTCTATGATCTATACACAGATCAAAACCGTTCCGCGTTGGAATAACCTGACAACCCCATTGATGTTCCTAAGCATCTGTATCGCAGGTGGTGCGTTGCTTGCAGGGCAGGTCAGCCTAGCGACACCGCTGCTGGTCCTTGCTGGTGTCACGCAGATTGCGCACTGGGTGTTTGGCGACAAGGCACTGTCCAATTCTGGAACGACTTTGGCAACGGCAACGGGCCTTGGTGCACGTGGCGAGGTTCGCGCATTTGAACCGCCACACACAGGTACCAACTACCTTCTCAAGGAATTCGTCTATGTGATCGCGCGCAAGCATGCGCTAAAGCTGCGGGTCATCGCGATTGTTTTGATGGCGGTGCTGCCAGTACTGTTGATTATTACCCACTCACATATCCTCGCAGCGCTTGCGGTGCTTAGCCATCTTGTCGGCGTTTTCGCTGCGCGTTGGTTGTTCTTTGCAGAAGCGGAGCATGTGGTCGGGCTATACTACGGTAAACGCTAATCGCGACCCCAAACGCAAACGGGCCCCGCACAACGCGAGGCCCGTTTTGGTTCTATCGAGGGCGGGTTACGTGCGAATACGCGCTTCGGTTTCCGCATCGAACAGGTAAACACGCTTATCTTCGAACTTCAGCCCCACGCGCTGCCCCTCAGACACACGATCATCGCCACGTTCTTCAACGACAATGCGTTCGCCGCTATCGGATTCCAGATAAGCATAGCTGACGCCACCAAGGCTCTCGGTTAGATCCACACGCAGCGTATCGCCCTTCGGGTCAACAATCAGATGCTCAGGGCGCAGGCCGACGCTAACGGGCTTGCCCTTGTAGGCAGGCGCGATCTTCATCGGGACCGAAGTTTTGAGCGCTGCAATATCGACCGATCCGTCGCCAATAACACCATCCATAAAGTTCATCGCCGGCGAACCGATAAAGCCCGCAACAAACTTGTTGTCCGGATCGCGGTATAGATCCATCGGTGCACCAACCTGTTCAATCACACCCATGCGCAGCACGACGATCTTGTCGGCTAACGTCATCGCTTCGACCTGATCGTGTGTCACGTAGATCATCGTCGCACCGATTTCTTTGTGCAGGCGCGCGATCTCAACCCGCATTTCCACGCGCAATTCGGCATCAAGGTTAGAGAGCGGTTCGTCAAACAAGAAGACTTCAGGGCCACGAACAATCGCACGGCCAATGGATACTCGTTGACGCTGACCACCGGACAGGGCCGCAGGTTTGCGTTCCAGATAGTCTTCGAGCTTTAGGATGCGCGTCGCCTCTGCAACTTTCTCCTCGATTTCCTTTTTCGGGTGACGGTTCATTTTCAAACCAAAACCCATATTCTCTTTTACAGTCATATGCGGGTAAAGCGCGTATGTCTGAAAAACCATCGCAACACCGCGCTCGGATGGGTCCATCGTGGTCACGTCTCGCTCACCGATGTTCATGGTTCCGCCTGTGGTTTCCTCCAATCCAGCAACCATGCGCAAAAGCGTGGACTTACCGCAGCCCGATGGTCCGACGAATACACAGAACTCGCCGTCTTTTATCTCAAGGTCGATCCCATGGATGACCTGCACGTCGCCGTACTTCTTGATAACGTTATTGAGCGTTACACCGGACATGTTGGTGGACCTTCCTTATGAATTCGCGACAGTCGCCGGAAATTGCCAAGAACTGGCTTCTTTCGCGATGGCTGTGGCTGCAATTTTGATACGTGGAACAAGGCTTTCTAGCCCTGCCAAATTCGTGCGGGTCGTGGTGCTGGTGACGGAAAGCGCCCCCAGCACACGATTGGTTTCAGACAGGATTGGCAGAGAAACGCAGATGATGCCCGGCTCGTGTTCTTCGCGGTCAAACCCGTAGCCATTGGCACGAATATCGTCCAACTCGGCACGCAGGCTTTCAACGGATGTATGCGTGGTATCGGTAAACCGGTGATAGCTTTGCTGGCCCAATACATCCGCCAGCTCTTCTTCTGGCAGAAACGCCATCATCGTCTTGCCGACGCCTGTGCAATAGGCGGGGCCAACTTTACCCGCTTGGCTGTACATTTGAACTGGGTCAGCTGCGTTGCGTTTATCGACATAGATAACTTGTGCGTGGTCCAACTGGGCAAGGTGAACTGTTTCACCAACATCCGCGCTCAATTGATCGACCTGTGCGCGGGCAATTGGCGCAAGCGATGCTTGCTGCCACGCGGCATGCGCTAGGCGCACCAATCGCACACCCGGGGCGTAGGTTCCGCGGTCGGGATCATAGGCCAGCATGCTCTGACTCGTGAGCGTTTGTACGAATCGGTAGAGCGTCGCCTTTGGAAATGGCGACGCGTCGATCAGTTCGGAAAATCGAACGGGGCGGCCGAAAGACGCCACCTGATCCAACACTTCCAATGCTTTACCTACTGTACCATCGCCTGACGCCACTGATCGTCCTCCTATTCATCTGAAGTCCTCCAACCTCAGTATTGACAACCATGGGCGATTCGAGATTAGATTTCAATATTCAAAACTAAGTTTCAAATAATGAAACCAAGTTAGAATGGAAATCTAAGGGAGGAAACCATGAATTCCATGTTGAAGGCGTCCGTAGCGGCGCTTGCATTGGGTGTTGCATCAACATCCGCGTTCGCTGACGGCCACGCGCTGTCTGGCGATCTTCGTATTGTGTCTGACATGTCCAACCCTGCGCCACGCGCAGTGATGGAAGGTCTTGTCGCTGACTTCGGTGCGGCAAACCCAGACCTGAACATCGAGCTCGAGATCGTTGATCGCGAAGCTTGGAAAACACAAATCCGCAACGCGCTGACTGCAAACGCACCAGACGTTGTAAACTGGTACGCTGCAAACCGTATGGGTCCATACGTCGAAGCGGGCCTGTTTGAAGACGTGTCTGATATGTACGAAGACGGCTCTTTGCCAGGTCTCGAAGCTGTTAAAGGCGCGATGACTTTGGATGGCGCACAGTGGGGCGTTCCGTACACGTACTACCAGTGGGGCATCTATTACCGCGAAGACATCTTCAATGAGCTGGGCCTGACCGAACCTGCAACGATGGATGAAGAGATGGCCAATTGTCAGGTCATCATCGACTCCGGTCGTGCTTGCTATGCAATCGGTACCAAGTTCCTTTGGACTGCTGGCGGCTGGTTCGATTACATGAACATGCGTACGAACGGCTTCGATTTCCACATGGAGCTCGCTCGCGGTGAAGTTGCTTGGAATGACCCACGTGTTCTGGAAACATTCGCCAACTGGCGTGCGTTGATCGACATGGGTGCGTTCATTGACGATCACCAGTCTTACAGCTGGCAGGAAGCTCTCCAGCCCATGCTGGACGGCGAAGCAACGGCATACCTGATCGGTAACTTTGCGGTTCCACATCTGCGCGAAGCTGGCCTGACAGATGATCAGATCGACTTTTACCAGTTCCCAACGATTGCGGACGTTCCACAGGGCGAAGATGCCCCAACGGATACATTCCACATCCCGTCTAACGCGACCAATAAGGACAATGCACGTGCGTTCCTCGCATTTGTTGCTTCTGCTGACGTTCAGACAGAAATCAACGCGGGCGCCGCATTGGGCCAACTCCCTGTAAACGCTGGTTCCTCTGTTGATGCCGATGAGTTCCTTGAGCAGGGCTTTGAGATGCTGTCCACGAACGCACAAGGCGGCGTTGCACAGTTCTTCGACCGTGATTTCCCTGCGGAAATGGCGTCTGCTGGCATGGAAGGCCTGCAAGAGTTCATGGTGTTCCCGGACAACCTGGATGACATCATCGAGCGCCTCGAAGAGACACGCCAGCGCGTCTACGAGTAAGCCATAGAATTGGGGGTGGGCATCCGTGCCCGCCCCTTTCCACACCCAGCCCATTCGCAAACAGCATCCGCTTTTTCCGCATGTGTTGACCCGTCAGGAGACGATCCGTGACCACCACCCAAACCCGCAGCTGGTACAAGCGCAACGAAATCGCAATCACGCCGTGGCTGTTCCTGCTTCCCGGCCTGTTCTTTTTCGCGATGTATGTGATCATCCCGATTTTCCAGTCATTCTGGATCAGCCTTTACGAATGGAACGGTCTCGGAAAATTATCTGAAGAAGGTGAATGGGTTGGCCTTGGGAACTACGAGCGTTTGCTAGGTGGCGACCGTAAGTTTGAGACGTCCTTCTGGAACAACCTGAAATGGCTGGTGCTGTACTTGCTTGCGATTCCTATGGGCTTGGGGATTTCACTGTTCTTGAACCAACAGGTTCGCGGTATTCGCTTATATAAGTCCCTGTTCTTCTTTCCATTCGTCATTTCTCAGGTCGTCGTCGGCCTCGTGTTCTCATGGTTCTACCTTCCGCGTGAAGGCCTTTTGAACGCAATCCTTTCTTGGTTCGGATCAGACGGTGTGAACATCCTTGGCGACCCGGCAACGGCGACCTACGGCATTATCGCTGCGGGTCTGTGGCCGCAGACGGCATACTGCATGATCCTTTACCTCACGGGTTTAAATTCGGTCGATCCAGAACAGGTTGAAGCCGCGCGTCTGGACGGTGCCAAAGGCCACCGGATGCTGTGGCATGTGATCCTGCCACAGCTAAAACCTGCGACGTTCATTGCCTTTGTTGTCACGATCATTGGTGCGCTGCGTTCGTTCGATTTAATCTCCGTGATGACCAACGGCGGTCCTTTCGGATCCACCCGCGTTCTGAGCTTTTATATGTTTGAGGAATCCCTTTCTGAATACGGGTTCCAAATGGGATATGGCGCGGCAATCGCAGTTATCTTGTTCCTGATTATGCTGGTCTTTATCGGCTACTTTCTGTGGTCCATGTACCAAGACGAAAAAGGAGCGCGCTGATGTTTCCGACCCCTATCGAAAAGACGTCGCGTTCGTGGCAGATCACCTATCAAACGTTGATCCCGATTGTTCTGATCATTTGGCTTTTGCCACTGATTGCCGTTGCCGTGTTCTCAATGAAACCACTCGCGGACTTCAGCAACGGCAACTACTGGGGCCTCCCCTCAACGTTTGAAGGCTTTGCGAACTATGGCAAAGTGTTCTTTGAATCCGACATGCCGCGCTATTTGCTGAACTCTGTGTTCATCACCGTGCCAACCGTCATTGGCGCCGTTGCGCTATCGGCGATGACGGGTTTTGCGCTAGGTGTGTATAAGTTCAAAGGCAACTTATTGATCTTTTTCATGTTCATCGCAGGTAACTTTGTACCGTTCCAAATCTTGATGGTACCGGTGCGCGATCTGACATTGGACCTTGGGCTATATGACACCAAAACCGGTCTCGTGCTGTTCCACATCGCGTTCCAAACGGGGTTCTGCACATTGTTCATGCGCAATTTTATCCGCGCGCTTCCTTTCCCATTAATCGAAGCCGCCCGCGTTGAGGGCGTGGCTGAATGGCGCATCTTCTTGTTCGTGGTTCTACCATTGATGAAACCTGCTTTGGCGGCGCTATCTGTCCTGATCTTTACGTTCATCTGGAACGATTATTTCTGGGCGATCGTGTTGACCCAAGGGCCAGACAGCCAACCGGTAACGGCAGGCATCACCAGCTTTAACAGCCAGTTCGTTGCGCAATATCATCTGATGTCCGCGGGTTCGATTGTGGCGGCGCTGCCACCTGTGGCAATGTTCTTCTTGATGCAAAAACACTTTATCGCGGGTTTAACCCTTGGGGCTGTGAAGTAATGAAAACTTGGCGACTTGATGATGGCGGTCAGACATTGGTTTTGGCAGCCCGGCGCGAACGACTGCCCGAAGTGGTCTATTGGGGCGCTGTTTTGCCCAAGGACGAGAACCTCGAAACGTTGTTGGCAGCGCACGCGATTGACTTGACGGGTGGCATGCTTGACGAAAACCCTGATCTGTCGCTTTGCCCCGAAGCATCGCGCACATTTCCCGGCCAGCCCGGACTTATTGTGCGTAGTGAAAACGGCACGCCACTGTTGCCGAAGTTCCGCTTTTTGTCCGCCGAGAAGGGCAAAGATCTGACGCTTGTATATCGTGACGGGGACAACGGTCTCACGCTGACGTTTTCCTTTGAGACCGACCCGGACACCAAAGTCATCCGCGCCAAAACGATCCTTAACGCGGACGCACCCGTACACCTGCATTGGCTTGCGGCCCCCGTAATGCCAGCACCGCAGCAGTCCGATGAGATGATCGACTTTTCCGGTCGTTGGTGCCGCGAGTTTGAGACCAATCGCACCGCTTGGTCCCCCGGCATCCGCTACCGCGAAAATCGTACAGGACGCACAGGACATGAGCACTTCCCAGGTTTGATCGTGCCCTTAACAGGGGCCACGAATACGCAGGGCGAGGCCTTTGCGTTCCATTATGGTTGGTCCGGCGGCCACCGCATGATCGCCGAGGAACTGCCTGATGGGCGGCGTCAAATTCAATGGGGTCATGCCGCGCGCATGGAAACTGAAGCCGCAACAGAATTCAGCACAGCCCCATTGTTCATGACTTTCTCAGACAAAGGCTTGAACGGCTGCGCAGTCTCGTTCCAACGCCACGTCCGCGACCGCGTCGTCACATGGCCCAAACCAGACCGCCCGCGCCCTGTGCACTACAACTGCTGGGAAGCGGTCTATTTCGATCACAAACTTGACGTGTTGTCAGACATCGCGGACCGCGCGGCCAAACTGGGTGCCGAACGTTTTGTTTTGGATGACGGTTGGTTCGGCAACCGCGACGACGACACACGCGCGCTGTCCGACTGGGAAGTAGATGAACGTAAATACCCTGACGGGCTAACCCCACTGATCGATCACGTTCATTCGTTAGGCATGTCATTCGGCATCTGGTTTGAGCCCGAGATGATCAACCCAGACAGTGATATTCACCGCGCCCACCCTGATTGGGCCCTTGGCTCTGAGGATCAAACGCTAGGTCGCCAACAAAAGGCGCTTAACATGGCGCTGCCAGAAGTGCGTGACTTCTTGTTTGACCGCATGTCAGCCGTTCTGACGGATCACGACATTGATTACATTAAATGGGACCACAACCGCGTACTACCAATGCCGGATGCGGCACAGACTCGCGGATCTTATGCATTGATCGACCGTTTGCGCGATGCCTTTCCGGACGTAGAAATCGAAAGCTGCGCATCAGGTGGGGGTCGCATCGACTTTGGCATCCTGAAACGTACGCAACGTGTTTGGCTTTCTGATTCAAACGACGCCCTCGAACGCCTGCACATCCAGCACAATGCGGCCCTTTTCCTGCCGTTGTCGATTACGGGTTCCCATGTTGGTCCGCGTCGGTGCCACACGTCTGGGCGCACGCTCGACATTTCGTTCCGTGCTTGGGTCGCGGCACAACGGCATATGGGGTTCGAAATGGACCCTCGCGAACTCGACGATTATGAAACCCGCGTGCTGACCGAAGTCACGAGCTGGTGGAAACACAACCGCGAATGGATGCAAGCTGCGGATATCCTGCTGCTGGACAGTCCTGATCCCGCCATCATCGCTGAGCAACAGATGCAGTCCAGCGGTGAACGGTTTGTTGTCTTCGCAGGCAAAGCCGCAACTTCTGCGCAGATATCTCCCCGCCCATTGCGCCTAACGGAGCTAGATCCGAATGCAATGTACGAAGTCTCATTGGCCAATCGCGTTACAGCATCACACCTGTCACGCGGCACACAGGCATTGAAGGACGGACCGGTCACACTTTCAGGAACCTATCTGATGCGCCACGGTTTGACCTTGCCTTGGTCGTTCCCTGAAACCATGTGGGTGCTCGAAGGGAGACGACTATGACCTCTGACCATATGCCAAAGTGGATTGCCGCCGATTGGGGCACATCGAACCTGCGCCTTTGGGCGATAGGTGATGGTGGGGCCGTATTGGACATGAGGACTTCTGACAAAGGAATGGGGCAACTCGCGCCCGATGCATTCGAAGCGGTTCTTGTCGATCTTGCTGCTGACTGGCTCGATACAGCAGACACGGTTGTTGCGTGCGGCATGGTTGGCTCGCGCCAAGGCTGGGTCGAAGCACCGTATCAGACAACGCCTTGCGGCGTCTGCCCAAATAAGATGGTCACGGCCCCTGTTCTTCGCGACGGGCTGACCGTCCATGTGATACCCGGCATCCGCCAAACCGATCCAGCAGACGTTATGCGCGGTGAAGAAACCCAGATCGCGGGGTACCTCGCGCAAACAGACGATTGGGACGGCGTTATCTGCCTCCCCGGAACCCACACCAAATGGGTTCATGTATCTGCTGGTGAAGTCGTCAGTTTCCAGACTTGTATGACAGGTGAAATGTTTGCTCTCCTCGCCGAGCAATCGGTGTTGCGTCATTCCATTTCTGACAGCGGTTGGGACGAAGACACATTTCTTGAGGCCCTCTCACAAACGATGTCGCGCCCTGAACGTTTGGCAGGGCAGCTATTTTCCCTACGTGCGGCGCAGCTTGTCCACGACACAGATACACAAACACTTCGCGCCCGGCTTTCCGGTCTTTTGATTGGTGCGGAACTTGCGTCGACCAAACCCTATTGGCTTGGCCAAAACGTTGCGCTGATTGGCGCGGATGCTGTGTCCCAACCCTATTTTTCAGGGCTTGCCGCGCAGGGTGTTGATGTCGCGCGCGCAGATGCCACCGAAATGACCCTTGCTGGAATCAAAGCCGCACACGCCCTTCTGGAGACAAAATAATGACCCGCAACATCATCGCCATTCTGCGCGGCATCACCCCAGACGAGGTGGCAGGCGCTGCAGCCGCCCTAATTGACGCGGGCATCACTTCAATCGAAGTACCGCTAAACTCCCCAAATGCGTTTACATCTATCGCCTCTCTATCCGAAGCATTCGGCAGCGACGCATTGATTGGCGCCGGCACAGTTTTAACAGTCGAAGAGGTGAACCGCGTTGCACAGGCAGGTGGTAAACTTGTCGTGTCGCCGAATGCCGATCCGCGTGTGATCCACGCCACCAAAACAGCTGGCATGCAAAGCTGGCCAGGGGTCATGACACCTTCCGAATGTTTTTCCGCCCTGAAGAACGGCGCGGATGGTTTGAAGCTGTTTCCGGGATCTTTGCTTGGTCCCAGCGGCTTAAAAGCCATCCGCGCCGTTCTCCCTGAGGGTACGCAAGTCTACGCGGTTGGCGGTGCTGGCCCAGAAAATTTCGCGGACTGGTTCGCGGCATCTGCTAACGGTTTCGGAATCGGTTCCGCGTTGTATAAACAGGGTATGACAACTGCCGATATAGCTGCGCGCGCTGTTGATCTCGTTGCCGCTTATGACGCCGCAAAAGGACCTAATAGATGATCTATGACGACACCCAATGCACTCTCGGCGAAGGTCCACTTTGGCACCCTGAACGCGGCGAGCTATTTTGGTTCGATATCCTTGGGAAACGGTTGCACATCAAAGGTCGTCACTGGCAATTTAACCGCTGCGTTTCCGCCGCCGGCTGGATCGATGACACACAGCTTTTGATGGCTGACAGCATCGGTTTGCATGTATTCAACCTTGAGAACGGCACGTCAGACCAAGTCGCGGAAATTGATGCCGACAACCCAATCACACGGTCCAATGATGGCCGTGCTGACCCTTGGGGCGGTTTTTGGATTGGTACAATGGGCATGAACGCTGAACCTGGCGTCGGCGCGATCTACCGTTACTACCGAGGTGAGGTTCGGGTCTTGTTCGACAACATGCAAATCACCAACGCGATCTGCTTTGCACCCGATGGTAGCTACGCAATTTTCACCGACACACGCACACGCAAGATCATGCGCCAGAAGTTGGCGGAAAAAGACGGCTGGCCCGTGGGTGATCCGGAACTTTGGATCGATTGTGGCGATGTTGGTTGGAATCCGGATGGCGCGGTGATCGATGCAGCCGGTAACTTCTGGAACGCCCGTTTCGGTGGGAACGGCATCGCGTGTTACGCGCCCGACGGCACGTTAACGCAGACTGTTGCATTGCCCGCTCACCAAACGACATGCCCTGCGTTTGGCGGTCCTGACCTAAAAACACTGTTCTGCACGTCAGCCGCAATCGGGCTGGACGGCGAAGACGATGGCAAGACATTCTCGACACCAGTCGACGCTGTCGGCCAAGCAGAGCATCAAGTTATCCTCTAAATCCGGCCTATTTTACCAATAGAAATCAAGGTGCCATATGAAACGCACGCTCGGCGTCTGCTATTATCCTGAACATTGGCCCGAAGACATTTGGGCCGATGACGCCCGCCGCATGGTGGACGCGGGCCTGTCATGGGTTCGCATCGGCGAATTCGCATGGTCGCGTCTTGAACCGAAACCAGATGAGTTCGACTGGGGCTGGTTGGACCGCGCAATTGACGTGTTGGGGGATGCCGGTCTGAAGGTTATCCTCGGCACGCCCACAGCCACACCGCCGCGTTGGATGCTTGATAAACATCCAGACATGCTTGCCGTGGATGAACAGGGCCGACCGCGTGGCTTTGGCTCACGCCGCCATTATTGCTTTTCACACCGTGGCTATCGGACCGAAAGCAAGCGTATCACCCGTAAATTCGCGGAACGATATGGCGCAAATAAACATATTCAAGCATGGCAAACGGACAATGAATATGCTTGTCACGATACAACCCGCAGCTATTCTTACGCCGCAACCGAAGGGTTCCAGCTTTGGTTGGCGCAGAAATACCAATCTACTGATGCGCTAAACCGCGCGTGGGGTAATGTATTCTGGTCAATGGAATATGATGACTTCGCGGACGTCGATCTACCTAACCTCACGGTCACCGAACCCAACCACCCCCACGTTCTCGATTTTTATCGTTACTCCTCGGACATGGTTGTCGAATTCAACCGCGAACAAGTTGATGAGATCCGAAAGCACACCACCGCGCCGATCATCCACAACTACATGGGCCGCGAAACGTCTTTTGACCATTTCAAGGTTGGCGCGGACCTCGATATCGCGTCATGGGACAGCTACCCGATCGGGTTTTTGTCGGATCGCTTGGAAGGCTCTCCTGAATTCAAGAAACGATTCCTGCGCCAAGGTCATCCGGACAATCAGGCATTTCACCACGATCTTTACCGCGCCGTCGGCAAAGGAAGATGGTGGATCATGGAACAACAACCTGGTCCTGTGAATTGGGCGCCTTACAACCCAGCCCCGCTACCTGGCATGGCACGCCTTTGGGCATGGGAAGCCTTCGCGCATGGTGCTGAAACCGTGTGTTATTTCCGTTGGCGTCAGGCCCCGTTTGCACAAGAACAGATGCACGCTGGGCTTTTGCGTACCGATAGCGAAGATGCGCCAGCACTGGCAGAAGCATTGCAGGTTTCGAAAGAAATAAATGAGCTAACAGACGTTGGAACCGCCAAAGCGGATGTTGCACTGGTATTTGATTACGAAAGCGCATGGGCGTGGGAGGCCCAACCGCAAGGCGCAGATTTCGACCAGTTCCGCCTTGCCTTTGCAGCATATCGCGCTTGTCGTCGCGCTGGCTTGAACGTCGACATCCTACCGCCGGATACCGCTGATCTATCGGCGTATAAATTCACGCTCGCCCCTGGCCTCATGCACCTGTCTGGCCCGCTCAGGATGGCACTATCGGGTGCAACTGCACTGATCGGGCCACGCACGGATACAAAAACAAAAGACATCTCAATCCCAACGCCGCTTGGCCCGAACATCGATGAGCTCGATGTTTCCGTAACACTTACCGAAAGCCTGCCCCCCGACGTTCGCGTCCCGTTGGAAAACGGTGGGCAATTCGTTCATTGGCGCGAGATGTTGGAAGGGGACGCACCCGTAACATTGCGTACCACCGATGGGCATGCTGCGATCATGGGCGATAAACTGCGCTACCTCGCTGGCTGGCCTGACGAGGCGACATGGGACCTGATCTTGCAGGACTTATGCGCTGAAACGGGCTTAACGCACCATGCATTGCCTGACGGATTGCGCATTCGCGACACCCAAACACATCGGTTCATTTTCAACTACGCACCAGATACAATCCACTGGAACGGCACGGACATTCCTGCCGCAGGGGTACATTGGGAAACGCTTTGACTGAT
Source organism: uncultured Octadecabacter sp. (assembly GCA_937969445.1). Classification (GTDB taxonomy): domain Bacteria; phylum Pseudomonadota; class Alphaproteobacteria; order Rhodobacterales; family Rhodobacteraceae; genus Octadecabacter. Next base: position 36,936 of record CALBVZ010000128.1, read on the forward strand.
TTAGACGCAACCTTTGATGACGACTCCGTCAAGTCATTAACACTTTGTGCACATGGGCTGACCGTGCGTGTGCTGACGCTTGGCGCCATTTTGCAGGACGTGCGACTGGATGGCATTGAACATAGCCTAACCCTCGGTTCTGCTGATCTGGCTGGATACAAAGACGCGTTCAAATATCATGGCGCAATCGTCGGCCCCGTGGCCAACCGCATCACGAATGCGACTGCGGAAATTGACGGCTTCGTCCATCAGTTTGAGACAAATCTCAACGACAAGCACACACTACATGGCGGTGTGAACGGAACCCACGCGCGGATCTGGGATGTTGTTGAACACAGTGAAGATAGGATTGAATTGTCACTTAAGCTCGCGGACGGCGACGGCGGATTTCCCGCGAACCGCATCGTGACTGCATGTTTCGAAATTCTCCACGGCCCCGCCTTGCGGCTTACCATCACAACGACAACCGATGCGCCTAGCATCGCCAACCTCACCAATCACAGTTATTGGAATTTGGACGGAAGCAACCACATGCGCGATCATACGTTGCAGATTGAGGCCGAAAACTATCTACCAACAAACGCCACAAGCTTCCCAACTGGTGAAATAACGCCCGTTTCAGAGACGCCGTTTGATTTCACGACATGCAAACTCCTTACGCTGGGATCACCTCCAATAGACCACACATTCTGCCTGTCACAACATCGCCGCGCGTTGACCGAAGTGTTGCACTTAACCGGCGCGAACGGGCTGTCGATGCATGTCGCGACGACCGAAACCGGCATGCATGTTTATGATGACCGCCCGACTTATGCAGGCATCGCCATCGAAGCCCAATCGTGGCCTGATGCGCCGCGCCACTGGCGGTTCCCAAGCATCGAAGTAACGCCACAAGCGCCCGTGCAGCAAATCACGCAGTGGCGCTTTTCGCGTTAGGGTTTGCCCCAACCACCGCCACCCGGTGTCTCAAGATAAAACGCGCCTCCGGCTGGCAAATCGATTTCATCGTTGCCCTGCAAGTCATGTCGCTTGCCATCCGGCATCACCGCCCAATTGCGCCCAACCGCGCCATTCTTTCCGCCATCAACGCCGAACGGCGGGACGACACGGTGCGAGCATAGCGTCGTTACCGTGACAGGTTCCAAGAACGTCATCACACGGCGTGCGCCATTCCCACCCGCAAATGCACCAGCGCCACCAGACCCATGACGAACTTCGAACCGATCAAGCCGCACAGGGAACCGTTTTTCCAGAATTTCGGGATCGGTCATTCGGGTGTTGGTCATATGGCTTTGCACTGCGTCACACCCGTTGAAATCTGGCCCAGCGCCCGTGCCACCAGCAATGGTTTCGTAGTTCTGGAAACGTTCATTTCCCCAGACGAAATTGTTCATCGTCGCCTGTGACCCAGCGATAACGCCCAAGGCACCATAAAGCGCGTTACACGCGGCTTGGCTGACTTCGGTGTTGCCCGCAATAACGGCGGCTGGATAGGTCGGGTTCAGCATACTGCCCCTCGGCGCAACGATACTCAGCGGCTTAAGGCACCCTTCATTGAGAGGAATAGCCGCGCCAACGAGCGTGCGGAAAACGTACAACACCACTGCGCGGCAAACGGCATAGGGCGCGTTGTAATTGCCCTTGTGTTGCGCGCTCGTTCCGGTGAAATCGACCGTCGCGGTTCGTGTGATTTTATCAACTGAAACACAGACTTCTATCGTTTGGCCAATATCCATCTGGTAGCTAAACGATCCACCTTTCAGGCGGTCAATTACGCGGCGTACGCTTTCGGTCGCGTTGTCTTGGACGTGACCCATATAGGCCGCAACAACATCCACACCGTAACTGGAACAAATTTGTTTTAGCTCGGCCATACCGGTCGCGTTCGCGGCAACTTGGGCTTTTAAATCCGCAATATTTTGGTCGATATTGCGGCACGGGTAGCGCCCAGATGCCAGCGTCGCGCGGGTGTCATCCTCAAGGAAGCGCCCCTTAGCGACCAGCTGAACATTGTCGATCAACACACCCTCTTCATCGATGTGTTGACTGTCAGGAGGCGCGGACCCTGGCGTGCGTCCACCGATATCCGCGTGATGCCCCCGCGACCCAAGCCAAAAGCGCGGCTTCCCACCGATAAACACAGGCGTCACGACGGTAACGTCAGGCAAATGCGTGCCGCCATTGTAGGGGGAGTTGAGCATGAATGCATCGCCCTCAACCACATCAGGCCAGCCCTTCATCACCGTTTTGATGCTGTCTGACATGGACCCAAGGTGCACAGGAACATGGGGCGCATTCGCCACTAGGTCGCCAGAGCCATCAAAGATCGCGCAGGAAAAATCGAACCGTTCCTTGATGTTCACAGACTGGCTGGTGTTGGCCAATGTCGCGCCCATTTGGTCGGCGACGGACATAAACAAATTGGACATTACTTCAAGCACGACGGGGTCTGCTTGCGTGCTGGCGCTACGGTCTTTCTGTTCGGCATCTGATGTCAAAACCAAATTGCCCAACGCGTCCACTTCGGCCGTCCAGTCGGGTTCAATAACGTTGGTCCCCGTGGGTTCCAAAATAATTGCAGGACCTCTGACCTTATCCTCGATTCCAAGCGAAGCACGTTCATAAAACGGGCGATCATGCACCGCGATAGGGTCTGGGGATTGCGCGGATTTCACCCCTAGGTCAGGCAAGGCCGCCCCCTCACCGATGGCCTCGACACTCAGCATTTCAAACAGAATTTCAGCTTCGGGGCTCGTGAACCCAAAACGTGCCAGATGGGCCGCCTCGAACGCTGCTTTCATTGCCCCTGCTGTGTCAAAGGCAACCTTCAGATCCTGTTGAGTCCCGCTGTAACGCAGATAAGCCCAAAGCTCGCAGCGAACGTCCTTGGCTCCTTGGGATAGCACTGCCTCGCGCGCATCGGCTTCCATCTCGGCCAACGTCTCTTTGGCCTTGGGAACGTTGGCCAAAGGTGCATCGAACTGGACTTCACGCATGTCGCGTAGTTCTGCCAGCCCCATGCCAAACGCGGATAAAACACCCGCAAACGGATGGATCAGGACACGCGACATGCCCAGCGCCTCGGCCACAAGGCAGGCGTGCTGCCCGCCCGCACCACCAAAGCACTGCAACGTGTAGCCCGTCACATCGTGGCCGCGTTGAACGCTGATTTTCTTGATCGCGTTGGCCATATTGTCCACAGCAATCGCAAGGAAACCCTCGGCGATGTCTTCCACCGCGCGTGGTGGTTCACCGCTTTCGTTTGCGACCTCAGCGGCGAGGGCTTCAAATTTTGAGCGCACCGTTTCCACGTCCAACGGCAAATCGCCCTCCGGCCCGAAAACATGAGGGAAATGATCTGGGTTCAACTTACCCAAAAGCACGTTGCAATCGGTGACTGTTAACGGCCCGCCACGGCGATAGCACGCAGGGCCAGGGTTTGCGCCCGCGCTTTCCGGACCCACCTGAAACCGACCATCTGCATAACGGCAGATCGAACCGCCACCCGCTGCAACCGTATGTATATCCATCATCGGCGCACGCATCCGCACACCGGCCACCTCGGTCTCGAAGCTGCGTTCATATTCGCCTGCGTAGTGACTTACGTCTGTTGACGTACCGCCCATGTCAAAACCGATGAGCTTGTCATGCCCTGCGGCCTCAGCCGTCTTAACCATGCCAACGATCCCGCCCGCGGGACCGGACAGGATTGCATCGCGCCCTTGGAAACGTGCAGCGTCCGTTAGGCCGCCACTGGACTGCATAAAGAACAGCCGCTCGCAGACGCGACCCACATCCAATGCGCCCGCGACCTGATCAACATAGCGACGAAGAATCGGGGACAGATAGGCATCGACCACGGTCGTGTCCCCACGTCCGACAAGCTTTGCGAGGCGGGAAACCTCATGACTTGTACTGATTTGCGTAAACCCAATGTCGCGCGCGATCTCGGCAACCCGAATTTCGTGCACGGGATTGAGATACGCGTGCAACAACGCAACCGCCACGGCACGCACACCTTTATCAAACGCAGATTGCAATGCGACACGCACCGCCACATCATCCAAATCCGTTAGAACACTGCCATCCGCGTTCAGACGTTCCTGCACCTCCGCGACATCGGTATACAAAAGCTCTGGACGTTTTATCTCAAGCGCGAACAGGTCGGGCCGCGTTTGATAGCCGATCTTAAGAAGGTCACGAAATCCTTCTGTAATCAGCAACAATACCGCTTCGCCTTTTCGTTCCAGCAAAGCATTGGTTGCAACCGTTGTGCCCATCTTCACTGCCGAAATCGATCCTACAGGGGGATTCGGCGTGCCGATCAATTCATGCACCCCTTGCACGGCTGCATCCGCGTATTGCTCTGGATTCTCTGATAGCAGCTTTTGAGTCACCACTTTTCCGTCCGGCGTACGCGCAACGATATCGGTAAATGTACCGCCCCGATCCACCCAAAATTCCCACTGTTTTGATGACATAACACGCCCTTTGCCCTTGTCAGCGGACTTGACCAAGGTACGGGGCTAAGAACAACCCCTCAAAAGCGTCAGTTTCGGTTTGACAGGCAGCGTTTGCGCGACTATTCCGCCCGCTGTGCATGGCGTTATAGCTCAGTTGGTTAGAGCGAACGACTCATAATCGTTAGGTCCCTGGTTCAAATCCAGGTAACGCCACCACACACCCCGAACATTGCGCTTCCCTTTGACTTCAGCTTCAGGTTGCTTAAGTTTTAACCGCTAGGGGTACTGTATGGCACTTTTACAAGAGTTCGAGGCGATCGTCGGGGCCAACTATGCGCTGACCGGTAAAGACGTTTCACAGTGGTCAAAAGACTGGACAGGCCATTATTGCGCCGAACCGGGCGTTGTTTTGCGTCCGGCATCAACACAAGAGATTTCACAGATCATGGCGTTGGCCAACACGCAGCGCCAGTCCATCACCCCTGTTTCAGGCCATACCGGACTTGTTGGCGGTACCTATGCCCCGGGTGGCGTTCTGTTATCCCTCGATCGGATGAACAAAATACATGACATTAACACCAGTGCACGCACGGCTGTCGTTGATGCGGGTGTAATTCTATCTTCATTGCATGATGCCGCCGATGCCGAAAATCTGATCTTCCCATTGACTTTCGGCGCACGCGGATCGGCGATGATCGGCGGCGTGATGTCCACCAATGCAGGCGGGTCCAACGTGCTACGTTACGGCAATACGCGCGATCTGGTGCTTGGCCTTGAGGCTGTGCTTGCCGACGGGCGCGTCGTTAACCTGATGTCGGCGTTGCACAAAGACAACTCCGGTTTAAACTTGCGCCAGCTTCTTATTGGCTCTGAGGGAACGCTTGGCATCATTACGAAGGCTGTCGTTAAGCTCTCCCCGAAACCACGCGCCTATGCCACGGCAATGGTCGCTACGCCTTCACTGACGGACGCGTTAACGCTGCTGAACCGCACTCAAGACGCGACAGGTGGCGCGGTTGAGGCCTTTGAATACATGCCGCGCAATTATATCGACGTGTACATGGACCGCTTTGAAGGTGCGCGCGAACCGTTTGATGCGCCTTACGACATCAACATCATGGTTGAGGTCGCAACAACAACCGATACGGATGTGCACGAAACGCTCCTCGAGATCATGTCCGACATGATGGAAGCGGGTACGGTCCTTGATGCAGTTGTCGCCCAGAACGAAACCCAACGACGCGAGATGTGGGAGCGCCGCGAAGCTGCCGCAGAGCTGGCCTTTTGGCGTCAACCAATCGTCGACACTGACATCGCGTTCCCCCTAGATCTGGTGCCCGAGTTTTTCAAACGTGTGAGCGTCGCCATGGCCGCCCTTGACCCGGATCATGAACCGAATTTCGTCGCGCACTTAGGGGATGGCAATGTCCACTACAGCGTCTATCCCTCGCGTGACGATCTGGAACTAAAAGATCAAATCATCGAAGCCGTCGAAAGCATCGTCGACGACCTCGGCGGCAGTTTCTCTGCCGAACACGGTGTCGGACTGTCCAAGCTAAACACAATGCGCCGCCGAAAAGACCCCGTCGCGCTCGACATGATGCGCAAAATCAAAGGTGCGTTAGATCCAAACGGGATTTTGAACCCGGGGAAGCTCATTCCGGATTAGTGTTATTGGCAAGGTCCGTTTCGAACCCGACGCGGACCTTGTGGGTTCGCGTACCGTGCGCACAAAGCGCGACGAATTCGGCATAAGCAAAAAGAACTTTATGCAGTCGCGCGGCAGAACAACCGGCCATTCTTGCATGTGGCAGAAGGGTTCTAGCTTCGTTTCTACAGTTTGGAACGTTTCTTATAGCTGCTTCAAAGACGCACGCATTTGGATAAAAACGTCCAACTGTTGTGACACTTCTCCCTCGCGATCTTCGATCAAGTTGATCAAACTATCAGCAGCAATTCGGCCCATTTTACGATGCGGAACATGCACTGTCGTGAGCGCCGGGTAGACGTGCTTGGCCAGTTCAATATCGTCAAACCCTGTGACTGAAATATCATCTGGAACACTGAAGCCTAAATCGCGTGCTCTTGAAACAACCCCAGCGGCAAGAACATCGTTACCGCACATAATCACAGTTGGTTTCACATCGACCTGAACGAGTTCTTCAAAGGCCGCAGCGCCGCTTTTTGTTTCATAGGGTCGCTGTATGACGGGAAGGTCATCTAAATGAAAACCGTGTGCCTGCCAACTGTCCTGAATACCAGCCAGTCGTTCCGCAGCGCGATCATTTCCGTCAACAATGCCGGAAATGACGGCAAGCTGTCTGTGACCCATTTCTATGACCCGGTCCGTCAACTGCCGCATTGCTGCGCGGTTATCAAAGCCCACAGAGACATGGCGCGAGTCCGGTTTAGAGGCCCATGCCAACACGGTTGGAATACCGCGGCGGGCCAAATAGTCATAAACAGCCTCGTCTCGTTCATAGCCGATCAACAACAAGCCATCCGCGCCACGCGCAACCAATTCTCGAATTTGTTGGGCTTCGAGTTTGGGCTGATAGGCACTGCTCGAGACGAGCAAATTGTACCTCTGTTCAAGCAGTGTTTCCTGAAAGGCTTGCAATCCCCGTGCAAAGATGGCGTTTTCCATCGTCGGGATGATCGCGCCAATTGTGCGTGACTGTTTGGCCGCCATCGCGCGCGCATTGAAGTTTGGAGTATAACCAAGTGATTCTACCGCCTCCAACACTTTTGCTAGCGTTTTGGCCGACACTTTTTGCTTTTCGTTCAAGCAACGCGATACCGTAGCAGTCGAAACGGCTGCCACCTTGGCGACATCATCCAAGGTAGGAATGTGTGGTGTTTCATGCATTTAGGTATCGATCCATGGCGATTTCTTGTTCAACCTAACATAAAATATTGGCGGACCCAATTGCAGATGTAAGCGCTTGCTATTTTATAGTGTAAGCGCTTACAGTCAATTTAGAACCAGACAGCAGGGAGGCTCGTCATGTTTCTCATCGGTGCATTTATTGTATTTTTGGCGTTCTTTTTGAACGTAGCCTTGGGCGCCTTTGCCGATGCTGCGGTCCTTGGGGATGTGGGAGAAATGTTGGTTCTATCATGTGCGTCGGTCCTGTTTGTCGTCGCTATTTTGAGAAAAGAAGCTGATCGTTCAAAGAGCGATGACAGCTGATAAGCCTAAAGGGAGGAGATCCAGATGGATCATCAAGATCGTAAAGAGATTGCGTCACTCGAACGCCGGAATTTTCTAAAAGTTGCATCAAGCGCTGGTTTTACGGCCGCACTCGTGGCCGGTGCCGCAGGAACGCTCTGGTCAACTGAAGCTGCAGCGCAATCGGCCAATGAAGAACGCGAACGTGAGGCCGCCGCTGAGCATACTATGACAATTGCCACGGCATACGTATTGGGTGCTTCGCGCAGCTACCCAATCATGCAACTTGATCTCAAAGAGAACATTCAGAACGCAACGAATGGTAAAGTCTACGTTAAGCTGGCACCAGGTGGTCAGTTGGGTGCCGGCGGTGCGTTGGTACAGGCCGTCCAAGGTGGTACCATTCAGGCAGCGCAGCATTCGCTGTCCAACTTTGCACCATTCGCGTCCACTGTTGATCTCATCAACATGCCGTATCTCTGTGGTTCAAACCAGCGCTTCACTAACCTTGTGAACTCTGACTTCTGGAACACAAATGTGACTCCCAAGATCGAGGAGAACGGTTTCAAACCGCTATTCTATGTCAACATTGACCCGCGTGTTGTTGCTGTACGTAAAGGCGGTGCAGGCGCTGTTCTCACACCGGGCGATTTGGACGGAGTAAAGTTCCGCGTACCGGGTTCGGCAATGTTGCAACAATACTACCGCATGGTCGGTGCAAACCCAACGCCGGTTGCTTGGGGTGAAACACCTTCTGCCATCCAACAAGGTGTGGCTGATGCGCTTGACCCATCTGTGGGCGCGCTGTTCGTCTTTGGTTTCAAGGACATGCTATCACACGTGACCTTTACACAGGCGGTTCCAGACTCGCAGGTATATTCATGTAACCTTGAGTGGTTTAATTCCATGCCTGCCGACGTGCAGGAAGGGATCATGTGGGCCGCTGAGATGACAAGCCACCAGAACCTTGCCAAAGTACCTTCTGCACGGACGCACGCCATGGCGGAGTTGGCCAAGGCCGGCGTTGAATTCCACAGCCTGTCCGAGGACCAGTTGGCTGAATGGAAAGATGCCGGTGGCTATCAGCGTTCCGAGTGGGACGAATTCAAGGTCGAGCTTGCCGGTTCCATGGACGCTTTCGCGCAAATGGAAGAAGCTGCAAGTACGCAAGGCAAATACTACGTACACGACGCGTAAACGAACGAACCCGTCGGACGCTTTTTACAAGCGTCCGACACCCTTTCTCTTTGACATGCAGAGCGGTCAGCACACGGGATGTGCCCTCTGTTCGCATGACAACCGAATGGATGGATTATGGCATTCCTACGCAAACTTGATAACAACGCGGAACGCTGGCTGCTTTTGGCCTTCTATGTGATGTTGGTCATCACCATGGCCGTCGAAGTGCTGCGTCGCGAGATATTCGCGTATTCGTCCATCTGGGGCGAAGAGATTGTAAGATATTCTTTTATCTATCTCGCGTGGATCGGTGCCTCTGCGGCCGTCAAGGAACGCGCGCATATCCGCATTGATGTGATCATGCACTACCTCGGTCAACGGCCCAAGGCACTGCTGTACATGTTCGGCGACATCGTGATGATGGTTGTCGCTGTAATCGCGCTGTATTGGTCGTTTGAAGCTGTACACGTGTCATGGAAGTTCGGTTCTGTGACGGACGGATTGCGGATCTCCAAGGTGTGGTTCCTCATGGCTGTTCCCACAGGCTTTGCCCTGATGATCTGGCGGTTACTACAATCGCTACGCCGCGACTTCATTTCCCTCAAGACAGGCAAGCCGGTCTATGAGGGCGACACTTTGTTTGATTAAGGAGCGACGCTATGCTTTGGAATACTGTCGCGCAAACTGTTGAGCTTGGCTGGGACTTTTATGTACCCGTCCTTCTGTTCGTAGCGCTTATCGCAATGGCCGTGCCCGTCTGGGCGGCGATTGGGTCCTCTGCCATTTTGATGCTGCTGATGTCTGGCGACTTGCCGCTCAGCCTTGTGGGTGAGCGGTTGTTCACCGGCATTGACGCCTTTGCACTAACGGCGATCCCGCTATTTATCCTAACTGGCGACGTGCTGGTTCGAACGGGGCTCAGTCGCAAGTTCCTCGACGTGGCCGAAGCACTCACCTGCTTTACCAAAGGCGGTTTCGGCTCTGCGACGGTGCTGGTCTGCGGCATGTTCGCGGCCATCTCGGGCTCTGACGCGGCAGGTGCAGCTGCGGTGGGACGCATGACAATCGCTCGTCTGGTCGAGGCTGGATACCCCCGCCCCTATGCCTGCGCGTTGGTGGCCGCTGGTGCCTGTACCGGCATCCTGATCCCTCCCTCAATTGCCTACATCATCATCGGCCTTGTGCTGGGTGTCTCTGCCTCGACGCTGTTCCTAGCCGCGTTGATCCCTGGTCTATGCATCCTGTTTGCGATCCTGATTACAAACCTCGTTGTGAACCGGATCTATGCCTATGAGGGCGGCGGCAACCTGACATTCATCGAGTGGCTGACCAATCTGGGTCGTTCTCTCAAGTCTGGCTGGTATGCGTTCATCGTGCCTGGAATTATCTTTTACGGAATTTTCTCGGGCCGCCTGACCCCGACAGAAGCCGGTGCCACAGCCGTTATCGTCACAATTCTGATGGGCTTCTTTCTCAGAACGCTAAGCTTTGCGGACTTTCCGGCGATGCTGGTCAGTTCTGCTAAAGTGAACGGTGTGATCCTACCCATTATCGCTTTCTCTGCCCCGTTAGCCGAGGCCCTTGCGATCATGGGTGTGCCACAAGGCTTTGTCACCTCAGCCACCAGCCTCACGAACGAACCGTGGATCCTGATCCTGTTGATGATCGGCATTCTGATCGCCGCAGGCTGTGTAATGGAAACCACACCAAATATCGTGATTTTGGCCCCAATCCTTCAGCCTTTGGCCGAAAACATCGGCATGAACGAAATTCAGTTTTGCATCATGATGATCACCGCCCTCGGCGTGGGTTTCATCACGCCACCGCTGGGCCTTAACCTCTTTGTTGTCTCGGGCATCACGGGTGAATCGATCCTGAAGATTGCCGCGCGCGCCATCCCCTTCGTATTGTGCATGTTTGTCGTGGTCTTGTTCATCGCCTACGTGCCAGCCGTTTCAACAACTTTGCTTCCAGATATCTACAAGTAGGACTTCAAAACAATGACACGTGAATACCTCAAGAAAGCGACCCTTACATCAGCGTCCGGCGCATCCGACGTCCACGATACGGTTGTTTCTATTCTGGACGACATCAAATCGGGCGGCGACGCCAAGGCGATGGAATATGCCGCTAAGTTCGATCAATACGACGGCAACGTGATGTTGACCCAAGCCGAAATCGAGGCCGCCAGCGCTTTGGTCCCTGAAAAGCTAAAGGCTGATATTCAGTTCGCGCACGATAACGTCAAACGCTTTGCCGAACTGCAAAAAAGCACCGTCGCTGACGTGGAGATGGAAATTAGCCCGGGCTATGTGGCCGGTCAAAAAGCGATCCCCGTTGATGCGGCAGGTTGCTACGTGCCCGGTGGCCGCTACAGCCACATCGCCAGCGCAATCATGACCGTCACCACTGCTAAAGTGGCGGGTTGCAAGCACATTACCGCATGTTCACCGCCGCGCCCCGGCGTTGGTGTAGCCCCCGCCATCATCTATGCCGCGCACATTTGTGGTGCAGACAAGATCTTGGCCATGGGCGGCGTGCAGGGCGTAGCCGCTATGACCTATGGGTTGTTCGGATTGCCAAAGGCCAACATTCTAGTCGGTCCAGGCAACCAGTTCGTTGCCGAAGCCAAGCGCATCTTGTTCGGAAGTGTCGGCATCGACATGATCGCTGGCCCGACTGACAGCTTGATCCTCGCAGACAAGCACGCCGACCCGCACATCGTTGCGACCGACTTGGTCAGCCAAGCCGAACATGGTTACAACTCTCCGGTGTGGCTAGTTACAGACGACCGCGCATTGGCCGAAGACGTCATGGCGCGTGTGCCTGATCTGATCGAGGACCTGCCGCAGCTAAACCGCGATAATGCCTTTGCCGCATGGCGCGATTATGCCGAAGTCATCGTCTGTGCTGACCGCGTTGATATGGCCGAATGCAGCGACGAATACGCTCCGGAGCATTTGACTGTGATGGCAGAAGACCTCGATTGGTGGCTGAATAGCCTGACCTGCTACGGGTCGCTGTTCTTGGGTGAAGAAACGACAGTTTCTTACGGCGACAAAGCATCGGGCACCAATCACGTGCTGCCGACCTCTGGTGCGGCAGGCTACACGGGGGGCCTGTCGGTGCATAAGTACATGAAGATCGTCACATGGCAGCGTGCCACAAAAGAAGCCTCCAAGGATGTGGCTATCGCCACAGCCCGCATCAGCCGCCTTGAGGGAATGGAAGGACATGCCCGCGCGGCAGATGTGCGTTTGGCGAAATATTTCCCCGGCGAAAACTTTGACCTGACAGCTGAAGGTTAAACACGTGACTCACACCGCTCCCCTTTTTGACCTGTCTGGCAAGGTCGCTTGCATTACGGGGGCCAGCTCTGGCCTTGGACGTCGCGCAGCGATCACGCTGGCCGCGGCGGGGGCGTCGGTTGTGGGTATTGCAAGACGTGTGGAAGCCTTGGATAGCCTCTGTACTGAAATCGGCCCGAACGCTGCGCGAGTCGTGGCCGATGTGGCAGACCGCGAAAGCCATGCGCAACTGGTAAGCGATGTTTCCAGCCTGTTTGGTGCACCGGACATTCTGATCCATGCGGCGGGCGTGAATACCCGTGAAATGGCCGATGACGTCACGTCGGAAGGATGGGATAGCACGATTGCGCTCAACCTTAATGCGCCGTTCTTTTTGTCACAGGCGTTTGTACCCGCCATGAAGGCCAAAGGCTGGGGTCGCATCGTGAATTTTGCCTCATTGCAAAGTACGCGGGCTTTTCCCGGTGGCATCGCATATGGCGCGAGCAAGGGGGCCATCACCCAGTTGACCCGCGCCATGGCCGAGGCGTGGTCCCGTCACGGGATCACTGCAAATGCTATCGGGCCAGGTTTTTTTCCGACTGAGCTGACTTCAGCCGTTTTCGATGATCCAGCGCGCGCAGAGCGCAATGCGGCGCAGACCTGTGTTGGTCGTAACGGGACGCTGGAAGATATGGACGGCCCGATCCTGTTTTTGTGTTCTGATGCGTCTGCGTTTGTCACAGGTCAGGTTCTGATGGTTGACGGAGGATTCACGGCAAAATGAAAGCACTCGTTTATCAAGATATCGAAACTTTGGGGTTCACCGATGTACCAGATGCTGTCCCGCAAGCCGGAGAGCAGTTAATCAAGGTTGAAGCCGTAGGGATTTGCGGTTCAGACATGCATGCCTATCTGGGACACGATGCACGCCGTACAGCTCCACTTATCCTGGGTCATGAAGCCGCTGGAACGATCACGGGCGGCGCGCATGATGGCATGCGTGTTACCGTGAACCCGCTGGTGACTTGTGGAACTTGCCCCGCCTGCGCCTCTGGCCGCGAGAACCTGTGCCCGGGCCGTCAGATTATCTCGATGGCGCCGCGCGAGGGCGCGTTTGCCCAATATGTGGCTATGCCAATGTCTAATCTAGTCGAGGTACCGGAGGCTGTGCCGCTGGAAAAGGCCGCATTGGCCGAACCGCTTGCGGTCAGCTGGCACGCAGCACGCCTCGCACTTGAGGCATTACACCCCAGCATGGATCGCCGCGCGCTGGTGATTGGCGGAGGGGCCATTGGCCTTGCTGCGTCCCTTGCGCTCAGGGCTATGGGTGTGGGCGACGTGACCATAGTT
>CALBVZ010000129.1 GCA_937969445.1 uncultured Octadecabacter sp.
TTGCATCAACCTCAGCTGCATTGTTCCCGATTGGTGAGACGATGCCCAACCCTGTAATGACGACCCGACGCATGGCTGCTCCCTTAGTGATGTTTTCTTAGATGTAGGGGAGTGGGGGGAGAGGGGCAAGTGGGAGAGGAGAACACAGGTTCACGATCGCTCGTCACCCGTTTGAGAGTAAGCCGCCAATGAATAACCAAGCAAAGATGACCATTAGGCCGGAAACAAACACGAGTTTGGCGATCTTCCCCGAAGACAGAAACGGACGTAAGGCCAATCCCAAAATAGAGCCTACAATCATCAAAACGGCGCAGAACCATAGAATGGCTGTTGGCGTCGCCTCTAATATCCTGGGGCCACTGCTATTTTGACTGGGGATAACGAACGCGGCCAACACCCCGATGACGACAAGCACGATTGATGCAGTCGGGCCCTTCCACCATGCCGCTTCGGCCTGCAAGAAGGCTGTCAACGCGAGCATGGCGGCGATTGTGATAGAAACAGTGAAAATTACGATCATTGGACGCCGTTCTCGGCCTTAATCATCTACTGAACTTTCCGAGAACCTTGCCGAGATCAAGGGGGTCAACTCTCGCTCAACGCGACTTTCATGTCTTTGACTTCATAGGCCAGTTCACCGTCGACCTTAACGATGCCGTCCGCGACGCCCATTGTCAGGCGGCGGGTTTGGACTGCTTTGGTGAAGTCGATTTCATAGGTGATCATTTTCGCCGTTGGGCGAACCATGGCTTTGAGTTTGATCTCGCCAACACCCAGCGCATAGCCGCGACCTGTCCAGCCGCGCCAGCCTAGGTTGAAGCCCGTCAACTGCCACAGACCATCAAGGCCAAGGCAGCCGGGCATGATCGGGTTGCCGGGGAAGTGGCAGTCAAAGAACCACAGGTCCGGTTTGATGTCGAATTCCGCCAGAACGTGGCCTTTGCCGTGCGCCCCGCCGTCACCAGAGATGTCTGTGATCCGGTCCATCATCAACATGGGTGGTTCGGGAAGCTGGGCGTTGCCCTCGCCAAACAGTTCGCCACGCGCGCATTTCAGAAGGTCGTCGCGGTCAAAACTTGATGGATATTCGCTCATGGTGGCTGTCTTCCCTGTGGAGTTGTACTTGAGAATGGTCCTAGCATCCCGCGTCGATTAAGGGCAAGGGTGGCGCCACGTAGGGCCGTGTGCATTGCGTTATTTGCATTAAAGATTGAATGCTTGTGCGTTTCCCCCATATTGTAGGGCACCAAGACGTAGGACCGACACATGACGGATGTATCAACACATAGCGCGACAGATCGCGGGGCAATTTGGTTGGCAGGGGCAGGCTTACGCCCGACTCGCCAGCGTATGGCCTTGGCTGGCTTGCTTGTTGGGGACGGAAAAGATCGTCACGTGACTGCGGAAAGCCTGTTTGATGCGGCAGCTGGGACCAACGAAAAAGTGTCGCTCGCAACGGTCTACAACACGTTGCGCGCGTTTTGCGATGCCGGATTGTTGCGTGAAATTACCGTAGACGGGTCAAAATCCTATTTCGACACGAACATGTCGGACCATCCACATTTTTATTGGGAAGACGAGAACCGCCTATCGGATGCACCAGCGGACCAATTGGAAATCGCACGGGTGCCGGATGCACCGGCTGGCGCTGAAATTGCTTCTGTTGATGTTGTGATCCGGTTGCGCCGCAGCTGATTTGGCCAGTTTCACATTTTTTTAAGGGTGCATGGTCCAAGATTGGGCATGTCTCATCACACCCCGCAGTTTTGCCCCGCCCCAAACCCAACTTTTAATTCTGCATATGTCGCGATGACGTTTCGATTGGCGGACGCCAGTGACGATTTGCTCGTGCGTCAGGTGCGCCTTTTGCGCGATTGTGTGGCGTTGGCACAGCAACGATGGGGGTTTACGATTGATGCGGCGGTCGTTCTTCCGAACGAAATGCAACTTCTATGCTTGTTTCAGGATGCCAACTTTGGGACGCGCGGTGCGATTAAACTGATTTGTTCGGCGTTTGAGCGCCACACGCCCAAGAACGAAACCAACATTTGGGCGGCCGAGACAGAAGTGATCGAAATTTCAGAGGCAGTTGCGCCGCTTCGACGCACCTTCGTCGAGGCAGCCCCTGTGCGCGCTGGACTAGTGAAGGCCGCGGCGGATTGGCCGTATAGTTCCGCCCACAGGAAGACGGCGCAGGGCGACGAAATGGGTGTCGCGGTGGCCTAGTAGTCTTAAAACCACTGTCCAGGTTCGATCAATCCGAGATCCAGCAGCTGCTGGCTATGCCATTCAAACGGAGTTGAGTTGTGCCATTTGAAGGTGTCGATCTCAAACGTCGAGCCGGGATTGCGTTTGAGGGCCTTCGCCGTCCGGAATGAGCAAATCGCCGCCGTGATATTGTTATGCCACGGGCACGAGTAGGTGTTGTACTCGGGTTCATTAAAAGTGTGGTCCGAATTAAACACCAAGCCCGGTTTGTTGCGAAAGATCGCGACGCGGTCGATACGGCGGCGCGGCGCTGGGATGTGTTCTTCAAATCGCCAACGCAAACCGCCGAAAAAGTCGAGTTGGCGGTCGAGGTCATTGTTCCAGCGGTCTTTGCGGGCCAGCGCGTAATACCCTGTTTTGTCCAAGTGCGCGTCATCAATGCTAACGGCATTGGTGTTTTGCCACAGATCGCCAGTATACAGATCGATGACATAAGACAGGATCGTGTCGCGGCGTTCTTCGACGTTGAACGCAATCATTTCGCCGACTGTGCGGTGTTCAATAAACGGGAAGAACAGGAATTCAGCGTTGAAGCAGTAGTAAATCCAGATGTCGCCCGTAGCAGCCATTACCGCATTCACCGCCGTTTCGAGCGCTGCAGTGGCGAGCATATTGTAGCTCACCCGTATGATATCTTTGGCGACATCCTCGGCGATTTCAAATTCAGGCATCGCAAAAACGATTACATGCCTGAAGCCCGTGCCAAGGTGGTGGCGGATTGTGGCGTCTAGTTCCACTTCGTCTTCCGCAAAAATGAGGGCGATCGGCCCCTTTTTAAGCAAGGGCGCGCCGTCTTCGATGAAGGCTTGAAGGGTATCGTGATGGATCATTGTTATGCTCTGCCTGATTGCGGCCAATGTCAGACAATTCGCACTTCATTGCAAGCGGGGTAGGGGTGCGCTAAATGCGGCCCTAATCCATTGAGAGGCCTCCCCATGTCTGACCCTAAAAAGCTGTTCATCAAAACCTACGGCTGCCAGATGAATGTTTATGATAGTGAACGCATGGCCGAAAGCCTTGGCGGGAAGGGCTACGTGACCACAGATAAGCCGGATGATGCAGATATGATCCTGCTGAACACCTGCCACATTCGCGAAAAAGCTGCGGAAAAGATATATTCTGAACTTGGGCGCCTTAAAGGATTCAAGACGGCAAACCCGGACCTGAAAATTGGCGTTGCGGGCTGCGTGGCGCAGGCTGAAGGCGCTGAGATCATGAAACGCCAGCCCATGGTCGATCTGGTCGTTGGTCCACAAAGTTACCACCGGTTGCCGCAAATGGAAGACGCATTGGCCCGTGGCGAGACGGCATTGGACACGGATTTCCCTGAAGACGATAAGTTCGAAACACTCAAATCACGCCCGAAGGCTAAGCGTGGGCCAACAGCGTTTTTGACGGTCCAAGAAGGCTGCGACAAGTTTTGTGCGTTCTGCGTTGTTCCATATACGCGCGGCGCCGAGGTTTCGCGCCCATCGGATCGCATCATCCGCGAAGCACAAGAACTGGTTGAGGCGGGCGTACGTGAAATTACCCTACTTGGTCAGAACGTAAACGCGTACCACGGTCATGACGGTGGCCTAGCAGGGCTGATTTGGGAATTGGACAAGGTGGATGGGCTGGAACGCATTCGTTTCACGACGTCCCATCCCAACGACATGGATGACGCGCTGATCGACGCGCATGGCACTTGCGAAAAGCTGATGCCGTATCTGCACTTGCCGGTTCAATCCGGTTCCGACAAAGTGCTTAAGGCGATGAACCGTAAGCACACGCGCGATCAATATTTTAAATTGATCGAACGCATTCGTGCCGCGCGGCCCGATTTGCTACTGTCAGGCGACTTCATTGTTGGTTTCCCTGGCGAAACCGAGGCGGATTTTGAAGACACAATGGATCTGGTGCGCACGGTCGGCTACGGGCAGGCCTATTCGTTCAAATATTCCACGCGCCCTGGCACACCAGCAGCAGAGCGTGAGCAAGTTGAAGAAGACGTGAAACTGGATCGCTTGCACCGCCTTCAAGCCTTGCTGAGCGAGCAACAATACGACATCCAGAATTCGATGATCGGGCGGACTGTTAAGGTGCTTTTCGAAAAGCACGGTCGGGAAGCAGGGCAGATGATCGGTAAATCCGAGTACCTTCACGCAGTCTTTGCGGACACGACAGATGTAGCGATTGGTGACTTACGTGATGTTAGGGTTGTAAAGACTGAAAGAAACTCGCTTGGCGGCGAAATTGTTTAACGTCAAACCTGTCCAAGACGATGCAGTGCTAAGCTTCTGAGGACTGGGGCCGAATACTGTGACTTCTTGCAACAATCAGCCCAATTCACTTCTTTTGTAGCGCGTTTAGCTACAATATGTGGTGATTAGTTCTTCCAATACGGCTAAAATTTGTTATCCATTAGCAGATAATGTGACGTTACGACAATTGGTGGGCATCTTGGTCTTCCTTCGGCTTGACCGAAAACGGATTGGGTGGTGACTGAACTTAGTGAGAAGACAAGTAAAGCAGGGCGGGTGGGATTCCGACCAGCAGCAGTCAGTGAAAGGGGTGTGTCATGCGACACTTAATTAGAACTTTGAAGCGCAGTTTAGCGGCCGTAGCCGCTATAAGCGTTTTGGCGACGCCGGCGTTCTCGCAACAAGCGGCGCGCGGCGAACAAGTAGGCCGTATTCAATGGGGTATCTGGATCGACCCTGATGGGTGTATGCACTGGATGGCTGATGGCGGTCTTGAGCAATATCAGGTTAACCGTTTGAACCCAGAAACAGGTCGTCCGGTTTGCATGAAGATCAACACGTGTTTTAGTGGCGACACGGATTCCATGTTCCACACGGATAGTTATCAGCTAACCGATTCAGCGCGTCAGCGTCTTCAGCAGGTGTTCAACCAAGACGGCGTTTCCGGCTACGCAGTTTATGGGCACACAGACAGCCGTGCCTCCAACAGCTACAACCAGACCCTGTCTGAACACCGCGCCCGTGCGGTTGCAAACGTAGGTCGCAGCCTTGGCGCTGTTATTGAACGTGAAATCGGTTTCGGCGAAACGCGTCCGATTGCGTCTAACAACACGGCGGCTGGCATGGCTCAAAACCGTCGTGTCGAAGTAATCTGTTACAGGTGGTAATCATGATCAATTTTACAAAAATTTCACTCGGTGTGGCGGTTCTTAGTCTCTCTGCGTGTGGTGGGTTTGAAGGTACACGTACCATGAGTGGTCCAAATGACTACATCGCTGTAGCCGGTGACCTTGGACGTGACTCCAATCGCAATGGCATGGACAATGCAGGTATCGCAGTGACACCTGACGGTTGTCAGGCTTGGGTCATCGATGATGGCGTCGAAGGCCGTGCATCCAACCGGCTTGATCCGGTGTCCGGTCTGCCAGTTTGTGTTGGTGAGCCTGGCGTCGTTTACGGCCCATATCAGAGTGGTACACCTGGAATTGCAGACCGCGTTCCTGGCGAACCAGTTCCTGTGAGCGTACAACAAGTACCAGTTCGTACAACGACTGGCCACTTCCATACGGTTCATCCGGTGTCACAGCCGCACGGCCACTAGTACCGGAAATAGAGTTTGAGGAGGGCCGCAGCGAAATCTGCGGCCCTTTTCGTTTTAGAATCGGCTTGCACGTTGGCGCTTGAGTCTGCACCATTGAAGAAATTTCAAACACCGGAGAGTTGATTGGCCACAACCACCAAAACCCCAACCGCTTACGAAATCGACGCAGCCCCTGAAGTGTTGGAATTTCCAGATAACTTCTTACTTATCGATCTTTGCGGGGAACATGATCGCAATTTAGCGGATGTTGAACAAAAGCTAGGCGTTCAAGTCGTTCGACGGGGCAACCAACTGTCCATTCACGGGGAACCTGACGCACAGAAAGAAGCGGCTGAAGTTCTTACATCCCTATACGAGCGCTTAGAAGCAGGCCGCGCCGTTGAGCCTGCCGATATTGACCGCGAAGTACGCATGGGCGTTTCCGAAAAGGGCACGGCGCCTGCGGTTGGTGACCAGATGGATCTTGGCGTCGGGGATCGCGTCGAAATCAAAACCCGCAAAAAGATGGTTGAGCCGCGCACGGATGCGCAAAAGGCCTATGTGAAATCCCTGTTCAAGAACGAGCTGGCTTTTGGCATCGGTCCTGCTGGGACGGGCAAAACGTATCTTGCTGTCGCTGTTGGCGTTAACCTGTTTATTGGCGGGCACGTGGACAAGATCATTCTCAGCCGCCCTGCTGTCGAAGCTGGTGAAAAACTGGGGTATTTGCCTGGTGATATGAAGGATAAAGTCGATCCTTACATGCAACCTCTTTATGACGCGCTGAATGACTTCCTGCCACAAAAGCAGGTAGAAAAACTGATCGAAGAAAAGAAGATCGAAATCGCACCGCTCGCCTTTATGCGTGGTCGAACACTGGCGCGTGCTTTCGTTGTGCTGGATGAAGCGCAGAACGCAACGACGATGCAGATGAAAATGTTTCTTACGCGACTTGGCGAAGGCTCTCGTATGGTGATCACGGGGGACCGCACCCAGATCGATTTGCCGCGTGGCGTGAGCTCTGGATTGCGGGACGCTGAACGCCTGCTGGCTGGAATTCCAAAGATCGACTTCAATTACTTCACTTCCAAAGACGTGGTGCGTCATCCGCTCGTCGCGGCCATTATTGAGGCTTACGAGGCCGATGACCCAAAGTAGCCCCAATCTTTCTTACCTTTGCTTTTGTTTTGTAAATATCCCGGGGGTGCGGGGGCTGGCCCCCGCTGCGCGACCGTGACAGCGCAAATCGACATCCTGATAGAAGACGACCGATGGACCAAACTTGCGCCTCTCGCCCAAACCGCATGCGATGCAGCGCTCGCGGGTACTGGCTTGAGCCCGTCCGAATTCGAAATCAGTATTTTGGCTTGTGATGACAGGCGCATCGCGGCTCTCAATGCGGACTTTCGCGAAAAAGGGACGGCGACAAACGTGCTTTCGTGGCCATCGGACGAACGCGGGGCGGAACAGGATGGCGACCAGCCGATCTCGCCCAGCCTTCCGATGGACAGTGAATTGGGCGATATCGCGATTTCATATGACACATGTGCGCGTGAAGCCGCCGAGGCTGGCAAACCGTTTGCCGACCATGTGACCCATTTAATCGTTCACGGAACCCTTCATTTGCTAGGGTTTGACCATGTACGGGATAAAGATGCACAGTTAATGGAGGGATTAGAGTCAGAAATCCTTGGTAAACTGGACATCTCTGACCCATATTCGTAAGGACAGCTTCTTGGTCGCACGCAAAGCGGCCTATTTTGGATTTGGAGACAATGGGCGACACGAACGACGGACCATCTAGCGCGGCGCAAAGCGCGCAGTTAGACACAGAAGAACAGACCAGTGAGCGCGGCTTTTTTGGCCGCATTGTTGAGGCGCTCAGCCCTTCAGACACCCCCGAGGATATTGCGCCGGTTGCGGGCTATGCCCCGCAGCTAGAAACGCGCGGGATGATCAACCTGCGCCGCAAGCGCGTGGAGGATGTGATGATCCCAAAGGCCGATATCGTTGCCGTTCCGGTGACCATCAGCCGCGATGATCTGGTGCAGGTGTTCCGTGAAAAAGGCCTGACACGTTTGCCCGTGTTCGATGGAACGTTGGATACGCCAATTGGCTTTGTGAACCTCAAAGATTTCGCTTTGAAGTATGGCTTTAACGGTAAGTCTAAGTCATTCGATCTGCGTGAATTGGGACGTAACCTGTTGTTCGTCCCTCCTTCTATGCCGCTTGGCGTATTGCTGCAAAAAATGCAGGCTGAACGCATTCATATGGCGCTGGTCATCGATGAGTACGGCGGCACCGATGGGCTTGTGACCATTGAGGACCTGCTTGAACAAGTCGTTGGTGAGATCGAGGACGAACATGACGCCGATGAGGACGCATTGTGGACGCTGGAAAAGACAGGCGTTTACATGGCGGAATCCAAGGCGCCACTGGACGAGTTTGAGGCCGAGATCGGTATGCCGTTAACGGAGCACCCCGAGATTGACGAAGAAGAAATCGACACGCTTGGGGGGCTGGTGTTCATGCTTGCAGGGCACGTTCCTGCACGTGGAGAGGTTATTCAACATCCTGAAGGTCCTGTGTTTGAGGTTGTCGAGGCTGATCCACGGCGCATCAAGCGTCTGCGCGTTCGTTTGATTGGCGCGCCGGCAAGTGGCTAAGTTGCATCCAAGCGAGCTACGGGACCGTTTCGCAGCGTTTCCGCGCGTTGCGCGTGGATTGAGTCCGCTGGGGCTGGGCGTTTTGGCCGCGTTAAGCCATGAAGACTGGGGGATGCAGTTTGTCGCGGTTATGATCGCGCTGGTTGTGGCCTTTCTTATCGTTCCGTCGCACCGACGCGCCGCCGCTTGGTTCGGTTGGTTCTTAGGGTTTGGATATTTTGCGGTAACGCTGCGTTGGTTGGTCGAACCGTTCTTGGTTGATCCGGTGCGCCACGGTTGGATGGCCCCTTTCGCGATCTTTTTTATGGCCGGTGGGTTGGCGTTGTTCTGGGCGCTCGCATTCTGGGGCGCGCGATGGATTGCCCGTGAACGCATTTCGGTCATGTTGTGGTTGCCCGTAACACTTGCAGCAGCTGAATTGGCCCGCGGCCATGTCCTAAGCGGATTTCCATGGGGGATGTTATCTTACACGCTGATTGGCGGTGTTGGGGATGTTTGGTTCGCTTGGGTTGGCCCCTATGGCACAAATTTTCTGCTGCTTGCGCTCGCGGGGGGCGTTGCGTTTTGCTTGCACAAAGGATGGACGTTGGTCTGGCCTGCGCTGGCTGGTGTGGTGTTTGCGACGCTTGGACTACACGCGCTGTCGCCGAAATCGGCGGGGCCAGCCTCGCAAAGTGTCGTCCGTATTGTTCAACCCAACGCGCCACAGCACCAGAAATGGGATCGCGAATGGATGCCGGTCTTCTTTGATCGCGCGATTGAGCTGACCGGTGTTGGCGCGGGACCTGACGTTGTGATCTGGCCGGAAACGTCGGTGCCTGCGCTGTTGGATTATGCGCAGTCGTGGATAGAACAAATGTCATTTGCTGCACGCGGTGCGCCTGTCGTGGCGGGCATACAGAGGCGTGAAGGCGAAAACTACTTTAATTCCGCCATTCTGATTGATCAGCCGGAGAGTGTTACCGCGATCTCCGACAAGGCACATCTGGTGCCATTTGGTGAATACATCCCTCTGGCTTGGCTGCTTGAGCCAATCGGGCTTGGCACCTTGGTTGATCAGGTCGCTGGGTTTTCGCCGGGGGTAGGGGACGGGTTGATGCAGATCGACGGGCTTGGCCTTGCGCGGGTTTTGATCTGTTATGAGGGTATCTTTCCCGAAGATATGCAGCGCGGAGACGTGCGCCCTGATGTGTTATTGATCCTGACCAACGATGCGTGGTTCGGTCAGGGAGCAGGGCCGCGCCAACATCTGGTGCAAGCACAGGCGCGCGCGATTGAGCAAGGGTTGCCAGTGGTACGGGCCGCTAACACCGGTATATCGGCAATAATTGATCCGTCAGGGAGGATCACAGACAGCCTACCGCTGAACGAGGCGGGATATCTAGACGCAGTTGTTCCAAGCGCGATTGCGCCGACTTTATACGCTAGAATGGGTGACTGGCCGCTTTTTGTGTTGCTGAGCCTCTGCATGCTGGTCAGCATCGTGAGGCGCAACCGTATACTCATTGACGAGGATGGACCGCAGGTTTAGGCGGTACCAAATCAAATCGTCCACAACGGCTTCCTGACGTGGATTTGAACCTAACTGGAGCACTCCCCATGGCACGTAATAACTACACATTCACTTCGGAATCCGTTTCCGAAGGGCATCCTGACAAGGTCTGCGACCGCATTTCGGATGCGGTTCTTGACGCGTTGATCGCTGTTGAGCCTGAAGCACGCGTTGCGTGTGAAACCTTCGCGACGACCAATCAAGTGGTCATTGGCGGCGAGATTGGTCTATCCGATCCCGCAAAGCTTGCAGGTATGATGGGCAACATCGACCAGATTGCACGCGATTGCATCAAAGACATCGGCTACGAGCAGGACAAATTCCACTGGAAATACTGCAACGTCATGAACCTGCTGCACGAGCAATCCGCACATATTGCGCAAGGTGTCACAGGGGAATCCGGTGACGAAGGTGCGGGCGACCAAGGGATTATGTTCGGCTACGCAGTCGATGAAACGCCCGAGCTGATGCCGGCACCGATCCATTATTCCCACGCGATTTTGCGCCGTTTGGCGGAAGTACGCAAAAACGGAACCGAGCCGACGCTTGGCCCTGATGCGAAATCACAACTTTCCGTGCGCTATGAAAACGGCAAGCCCGTTGGTGTGTCGTCCATCGTACTGTCTACGCAGCACTTGGATGAAAGCATGACAAGCGACGATGTCCGCGCTGTTGTTGAACCTTATATCCGCGAAGTACTGCCAGACGGTTGGATTGACGCGGCGACGGAATGGCACGTGAACCCAACGGGCAAATTTGTAATTGGCGGGCCCGACGGCGATGCGGGCCTGACCGGACGTAAGATCATCGTGGATACTTACGGTGGTGCGGCCCCACACGGCGGCGGCGCGTTTTCTGGTAAAGATCCAACCAAAGTTGACCGCTCTGCAGCTTACGTTTCGCGCTACCTCGCTAAGAACGTGGTTGCGGCTGGTATGGCGACGCGCTGTACCGTGCAACTGTCCTACGCGATTGGTGTCGCCCGTCCGTTGTCGATTTATGTCGACACGCACGGCACCGGTAACGTCGAAGCTGCGGCGATCGAGGCTGCGATCCCCAAGGTGATTGATCTGACGCCACGCGGCATCCGCACGCACTTGGAGCTGAATAAGCCGATCTATCAGCGCACGGCAGCTTACGGTCACTTTGGCCGCGCACCTGAAGCAGATGGCGGTTTCTCATGGGAAGCGACGACATTGGTCGATGCGCTTAAGAAGGCGGTTTAATTTGCTAAATGTGGGGCGGCATTGCTTTTGAACAGTGCCGCCCTTATTTTTTGGAAAAGGCGGCACAACATTGAATAAATCAATTTCGTATTATTCTGCCCGATATGCGTTTCTATATATTATCGCTGCTGTGGTTCTTTATGCGGTCACGGCCGGTCTGTACAAATTTGCACCTGACATTGCGGAAACAGTTTTTTCCGGCGGAAATTCCTGGATGGGGATTTTCGCCGCGATCATGCCAACGCTTCTGGTGGCGCAGGCATTTTACAAACATGAAGGTCGCCAAACCACACGTGGCGAAGGGTGGTTGATGGCATTGATCTTTGCGATCCTAGCGCTTGTGCTCAGCGGTGTTGCCGTTTGGATTAGCCTGACGTTACAGCCATTGTCGCCTGCTGAAGCGACAGAACTGAAGTCTCTTTTTGGTGAGGGCCGCAATATTTTGATAACGGTTGGCGCAGTATTTGGCGTTTTCCTTATTTTGATCAACCGCCTGATGTTGTGGTCTGGCCTGCGTGGTGAGGCCAAGAGGACCGAGCGTTTGGCTGCCAAGAAAGCGCGTAAAGGTTGAGATTACCGAGACGCGCGGTTAAAGGGCTGGCATGAACAATCCTGAACGCCCACACCGCAATTTTTATGGCCGTCTTAAGGGCAAGCACCTGAAAGACAGCCAAAAAGGTTACCTTGAAGAAGACCTCGCAGCGCTGTCACCCGGCGCTGTTGATTGGGACGTGAACCCCGAACGCGCAAACCTTGATTTGGACGGTTTGTTTGGCGGGAACGACACATGGCTTGAAGTCGGGTTTGGTGGTGGCGAGCATGTGATCCACCAAGCTGCTGCAAACCCACACGTGGGCATCATCGGTTGCGAGCCCTACATCAATGGCGTGGCGATGTTGTTGGGTAAGGTGCGCCAAGCTAGCGTCGATAACCTACGCATCTACCCCGGTGATGTGCGCGACATGTTTGACGTTCTACCGGATGCGTCGATTTCCAAAGTATTTCTGCTGTACCCAGACCCATGGCCCAAGGCGCGCCACCACCGCCGCCGTTTTGTAACACCTGAACACCTTGAGCCACTGAACCGCGTGTTGAAAGCGGGTGCAGAGTTTCGTGTTGCGACTGATATTCCTGATTACGTGCGTCAAACGCTTGAAGAAGTTCCGCCCGCGGGGTTTGAACTTGTCACGCAAGGTGGCGACGCATGGGATGACTGGATTTCCACGCGCTATGAACAAAAAGCACTGCGTGAGGGCCGCACACCGCACTATTTGACGTTCCGCAAGCTGTAACTTCAGGGGCCTCCGGCGGAGGTATTTTAGAACAAAAGAAGCTGGGGCGTGGACGTCTGTTGGCCTGCGGTTTATCAGGCATTAACAGATAAGAGGAAATCCTATGTCGAGCCACGGCGCCCCAATTCCAATGACATCCCGCAAGGGCGCTCCGCTAAAAGGTGAGGCACATGTTCCTGGTGATAAGTCGATTTCCCACAGGTCATTGATTTTGGGCGCAATGGCCGTTGGCGAGACCAAGGTAACCGGATTGTTAGAAGGGCAAGATGTGCTCGACACGGGGCGTGCGATGGAAGCGTTCGGTGCTGAGGTTGTGAACCACGGTGGTGGTGAATGGTCTGTGCATGGCGTGGGTGTTGGGGGCTTTGCTGAGCCTGACAATGTCATTGATTGCGGAAACTCCGGTACGGGTGTGCGTCTGATCATGGGCGCCATGGCGACCAGCGATATTTCAGTTACGTTCACAGGGGACGCGTCCCTGAACGGGCGACCCATGGGCCGCGTGACCGACCCGCTTGCGTTGTTTGGAACACAGTCCGTTGGCCGGACCGGTGGACGTTTGCCAATGACGATTGTTGGCGCGAAGAATCCTGTGCCTGTACGCTATACTGTTCCGGTTCCGTCTGCGCAGGTTAAGTCTGCGGTATTACTGGCTGGCCTGAATGCGCCGGGTGAAACCGTCGTGATCGAGAAAGAAGCCACACGCGACCACACCGAACGTATGTTGGTGGGTTTTGGCGCGGAACTATCAGTTGAAGACACCGATGAGGGCCGCGTTATTACGCTGGTTGGGCAGCCGGAGTTGAAACCACAAACGATTATCGTGCCGCGTGATCCGTCATCAGCGGCGTTCCCCGTCTGTGCGGCCTTGCTGGCCGAAGGGTCTGACGTGTTGGTGCCAAACATCGGGTTGAACCCAACCCGCGCTGGTCTGTTCTACACGCTACAGGAAATGGGTGCGGATCTGACGTTTGAAAACATGCGTGAGGAGGGCGGCGAGCCAGTCGCCGATCTTCGTGCGAAGTATTCCCCCGACATGGTTGGCATTGATGTTCCGCCAGCGCGTGCTGCATCGATGATTGACGAATACCCTGTGTTGTCCGTGGTTGCGGCCTTTGCCAAAGGGCAGACCGTGATGAAGGGCGTCAAGGAACTACGCGTCAAGGAAAGCGACCGCATTGATGCAATGGCCAAAGGGTTGCGTGCCGCTGGTGTTGAGGTCGATGAAGGACCGGATTGGTGGACCGTAACGGGCCTTGGGTTTGGCAATGTTGAGGGTGGCATTACCGCCGAAAGCCGCTTGGATCACCGCATTGCGATGTCATTCCTTGTGATGGGTTTGGCGACAAATGAACCGATGTCCGTGGATGACGGCGGCCCGATCGCGACGTCGTTCCCGATCTTTGAGGGGTTGATGGCAGACCTCGGAGCGAGCGTCACACGTTCGAATACCTGATGCAGCTTGGGCGCCAGATCACAGGGGTAGTGGCTTTGGTCAGCTATCTGTTGATGGGCGCGATGATCTATATCACTGTGTTGCCGGGTGCGGATTGGCACTGGCCACCGGATTTTCACCTGTCGGGGTATGACGCGCAAAGCATCGCACCGTTTACCGAAGCGATTAGCGAACGAGCACGCACGACCTACGGTGTCGTTCTCAACCGCATAGATCGAATTTTTATTGTGACACTGGCCCTTTGGATGGTCCTGTTTGGGTGGCGCGGAAACTGGGTTCGGTATTTCATTGCAGGGCTCGCTGCCCTCTACGCCGCGATTGATCTGTCAGAAAACGTCGCGATTTACCGGTTCTTGTTCATCGATGTTATGGACCCGGCGATCATCGGGGTAGCACACCATTTAACTATGGCGAAATTTGCGTCACTTTATCTGTGCGTTTTGGTGTTGATTGTACATCTGAGGAGAACAGCGTGAGTTTTACAATTGCGATTGATGGGCCTGCTGCGGCTGGAAAAGGCACCATTTCCAAAGCGGTCGCCGCGCATTTCGGGTTTGCGCATCTGGATACGGGGCTGTTGTACCGCGCGGTTGGCGCGAAGGTATTACACGGCGCGAACCCGCTTGTCGCCGCGCAAACATTGGAAGCCATTGATCTCGATGGTGAACATCTGCGAAGCCCTGATGTCGCGCAAGCCGCAAGCAAAGTGGCTGTTGATCCAGATGTGCGGGCGGCATTGGTTGCGTTTCAGCGCCAATTTGCGGCACGCGATGACGGTGCGGTTTTGGACGGGCGCGATATTGGCACAGTGATTTGCCCGAGTGCGGATGTGAAACTGTTTGTCACAGCGAGTTCTGCGAAACGCGCGCAACGTCGTTTGGATGAGTTGAACGCAAAAGGCATGGGGTTGGAGTTTGCCGACGTGCTGGCTGACGTTGAAGCACGCGACAAACGCGACAGTGAACGCGCCACCGCCCCGCTGAAACCGGCGGATGAAGCCGTGCTGCTAGATACGTCAGAATTGTCGGCTAAAGAGGCGATTGCGCAAGCGATTGCGATTGTACAGGCGGCGCGGGCTTAGATCAGAAATGCGTCCGATGATCGCTTAGCTCGGGCGGGTCTAGGTGCGGAATGGCGTTGAAGGCGGACAAGAACGTGCCTTCTGGACGGATGCGGAACTTGTGTAGGGATGAGTTGAAGATCGGCAGGAGGATGTTCGCCATCTGCTGCGTGTCCAAGCCCAACGCCCCGCGCATGACCATCGAAATGACACCGCCTGAAGTGACGCAAAGCACGCGCTTTCCGGGTTTTGCCGCCTCAGTTAGTGCGTCATTGATGCGGCTTTCAAAGGTTACGAAAGACTCCACACCATTGATGGTTGCTTGTTCCCACGCGGCGAGGGTTTGCGGCATGTGGGTGACGAAATCTTCTGAGGTTTCAGGTGGGTCGACGTCGTGGTGCACCTTCATGTCACGCACGAGCGCGAAGTATTCCATTTCATTGAGGCGCTTATCGAACAGTTCGGGAGTATAGCCCATACCGTCAGCGGTTTCACGGTGGCGGCGCATGGTGCCGGACAGAACCAAATCGAACGGGTCTTCGTGGGCGCGCATCCAGTTGCCAAGTAAGGCTGCCTGGGTGTGGCCGAGATCGGACAGGCGATCATAGTCGGCCTCGGTGGTGGCGCCTGAGTTGGCTTGCCCGTGGCGGACCAAATACAGCTCGCCCATTATTGATCCTGCTGGTTCTGATCAGTGAGGTCGGCCCAAAGTGCCGCCGAGCGATCCGCTTCACAAATCATCGCATCCATGACCACGGCCCAACTGCCAATTTCACGCGCTTCTTCAGCGCAGTCTTCGCGGTTTCGCGATTGGAGGTCAGCGGCGAATACCGGATCGTCCTGCGCCGCCGCATCGACTTGTTCTGCCCAGAAGGTCGCGTTGATAAGGGAAATATCACCGCATTCGATCCCATTAATGTCGCATGAAATATCGGTGTTCAAAGGCACGACTCCTTCGTCGATCATAATGTCAGAGGCGATAGAGATGCAGTGATCTGCAGGTAGCTGTTCACCTTCGGGCAGGTCCAGAACATTGGTCGCATCACACCCTGCATCTACGGCAATTTGTGCTGCAATCGCGGGCAGGCCTTCGTCTTCAAATGGAAGCGCACAGGTCGCGATGCTTTCAGGGAAACATTTTTGCGTTGCCCACGCGACAGCGCGTTTCAAAACGTAGGCATTCGTAATCGCACGGTCGCAGGCCCGTGCGAGATCGCTATCGTCCGGCGTCGCGGTGCAATTCGCAAAGGTCGCATCATAGCGAAACATGGACGGGCGCGGGGACCAGTCAGCGGCGGCGATTGTTGGCAGCAACAATAAAATTAGGGCAAGGCGAAACATGCGCGCACCATAGACAGGTTCTGCGCTGAGGCAATCGGTGCCTTGACGACGTGGCGTGATGTGGCATCGTCTACCAATGAAAAAGCTTAAGACATCCGCGGCAGACATGGTCGCCGCCGCCCGCACCCGCATTGAAGAAGTCGAAACCACTGACCTAATTGCGATGGTTGATGACCCGAATGTGGTCATCGTTGATATCCGCGATGTGCGCGAACGTAGCCGCGGATTTATTCCAGGTAGTGTTCATGCGCCGCGCGGAATGGTGGAGTTCTGGGTTGACCCCGAAAGCCCCTATTTCAAAGAGGTGTTTGGGCAGGATAAACGCTACGTCTTCCATTGCGCATCTGGCTGGCGATCTGCGTTAACCGTAGCGACCTTGCAAGATATGGGATTTGACGCTGCTCATCTACGCGAGGGTTTCAGCACATGGGCAGAGCAGGGCGGGCCGGTTGAACTGGCGGATGCAAAGCCTGAATAATCTGTGATAGGGCTGAGTTAACCCAACCGTGAAAGCGCCCCGATGTCCGAGCTAAAGATTCAATGCCCCAAATGTTCCAATGAAATTGAGCTGACCGAGCAACTTGCTGGGCCAATGCTCGCGGATCTGCGGTCATCGTTCAATGACGAGCTGGCAAAGCGTGAAGCGCAATCAGCCAAAGCAATTCAGATTGCAACCGCGCAGGCCAAAGAAGCAGGCAGGGCTGCGGCTGCGGAGGACCAAATCGCGCTACAAGAGCGGGTGAAAGAACAGGACGTAAAACTGCGTGAGGCGCAGGCTGTTCAGGCGGCAGCGATGAAGCGTGAGCAGGAGTTGAAAGACAAAGAAGCTGAACTCGAGTTGACGGTTCAAAAGATGATCGCAGCAGAACGGGAGGCTTTGGTTGAGAAGCTTTCCAAGGACGCTGAAGAGAAGGCCGCGCTAAAGGTTGCCGAACAAGCGCAGATGATCGACGGGATGAAGAAGCAGATCGAAGCGTTGAAGCAAAAGTCAGAGCAGGGATCGATGCAAACCCAAGGCGAGGCGGCCGAGATTGTTCTCGAAGAAACGCTGGAACGTGCCTTTCCAATGGACGGCTTTGTCCCTGTCGCCAAAGGCGTCAGTGGGGCGGACGTGCGCCAAGATGTGATGATGAATGGCACGGTTGCGGGGCGTATTCTGTGGGAAAGCAAACGCACAAAGAATTGGACGGCGGGCTGGTTGGCAAAGCTGCGCGATGACCAGCGTGCGTCTGGGTGCGAGGTTGCCGTGATTACGTCCGTGGCGCTTCCGGAAGGTGTCGATAGTTTCGGTATCGTCGATGGTATCTGGGTCTGCGCGCCGCGCTATGCGGTGCCGCTGGCGATGTCATTGCGCCAAGGTTTGATTGACGTGGCGGGCGCAAAAGGGCGTGCGATGGGCCAAGAAAGCAAGATGGAGATGATCTATGATTATCTTACCGGAACTCAGTTCAAGCAGCGCGTTGATGCCATCGTTGAGCGGTTCGAGGATATGCAAGAAAATCTACGCAAAGAGCGGTTCTTCATGGAAAAGCAATGGGCTGCGCGGTCCAAGCAGATTGATGCTGTGATCGCGTCGACCATTGGGATGCATGGCGATTTACAGGGCATTGCAGGGCGATCTATGCCGGAGATTGCGAGCTTGGATGCTTTGGCGCTCGGGTATGACGACGATTAAACGCGCTTGAACGATCAGCGTCGCTAGCCTGCAAAACCTGCTGGGACTGCCGTTGGCGTGCGTTCGCCAAGGACGTAACGCGCCACGTCCGTATAGTCGAATGCCAATGATATCAGTATGATGATCAGAGACGCGGACATGACCCAAGCCGCATATTTGGGGAGCAACCCGCTGCGTAAGCGGCTGACGAAATAGATCACCACGGGTGTGTAGAACAACACATGGGGCAGGCCGAGAAGTTTTACGTAGCCCAGTTTTTCGTACAACCATGTGATGGCTATGAAGCTAAGGAGACCCGCTACAATACCTGCGACCCCCGCAAGGCGGCTGGGCTTCCAGAAAAGAAGCACGACCGGAAGGCCCATGCTGCCAACCATCAAGATCGGAAGCCAGATGTTCAGCCATGCAGCTTGGTCGGCCATTGCTTCTTCTAGGGTCATGAGGTGCTCCAAATTGGGTTGTGGCAACGGTAATGAAGGAAATTACGCGTATCAAGTGCGGCTCCTTCTGGAAAGTCTGGGCCTCACCCCTTACATTTCAACCAAAGATTGTGGGAGCGGTTGCGTGACGAGTGATGAAATTTGGGGTGAAG